>DATLCW010000383.1:0-11444 GCA_035526195.1 Bryobacteraceae bacterium | reverse complement strand
CACGTGCAGGTGGCGGAGATGGTGATCGAGAAGGCGAAGCGGCTGGTGGAGCACAAGCGCGACGTGGTGATTTTGCTCGACTCCATCACACGTTTAGCGCGCGCGTATAATACGGTGGTTCCGCCTTCGGGGAAAGTGCTTTCCGGCGGCGTCGATTCGAATGCTCTGCAGCGGCCGAAGCGTTTTTTTGGGGCGGCGCGCAATATTGAAGAAGGCGGGTCGTTGACGATTGTGGCGACGGCATTGATCGACACCGGCAGCCGCATGGACGACGTGATCTTTGAAGAGTTCAAAGGCACCGGCAACATGGAAATCCACCTGGACCGGAAACTGGTGGATAAACGGGTGTTTCCGGCGATCGATATCAACAAGAGCGGGACGAGGAAAGAAGAGTTATTGCTGCCGCGCGAGGAATTGAACCGGGTGTGGGTGCTGCGGAAGGTGTTAAATCCGCTGTCGCCCACGGAGTCGATGGAGTTGCTGCTGGACAAGCTGAATAAGACTCGCAGCAACATGGAATTTCTGGCGAGTATGAGCGGGTAAGACACACTCGCGCTGGTTGCGGCCCGGTTACTATTCGTGGGTTTACGGCGCCGTTATGGCTTGCCGAAATAGGCGTCATCGATGGTGATGGCCGCGGTTTTGCGCAGTTCTTCCATCTGTTTTTTGGCCAGCTCGGGTTTGATTTTCTGCTCGATCTCGGGGCGAACCTCTTCAAAGGATTTATTGAGCTGCTCCTGAACCTGAATCAGGTGATAGCCGAATTGCGTTTTCACGGGGTCGTTTACCTTGCCGACGGGCGCGGCAAACACCACTTCGTCGAATTGGGGCACCATCTGGCCGCGGGGGAAAATTCCCAGGTCGCCGCCGTTGGCTCCGGAGCCGGTGTCGTCGGATTCCGCTTTGGCAAGAGCGGCAAAGTCTTCGCCGGCGACGAGACGCTTGTGCAACTCCTGCGCTTTGGCGAGGGCTTCAGTTTCGGTGACGTCTTTCGCATTGGGACGCACGGGCACACGGGAGCCTTGGAAGCGCACCAGAATGTGACGGGCCTTTACGCGCTGATATTCGGACTTGTGCTTCTCGTAGTAATCTTTCAACTCGGGCTCGCCTGGTTTTGCGGCACTGATGACTTCCGCGAACAGTGCATTGGCTAGCAGGTTGTCGGCCTGGATGGCCATCTGCTGTTTCACGGCCGGTTTTTGATCAAGCTTGCGGCGGCGGGCTTCCTGCGAGGCGACTTTGAGGTCCGCCAACTGCTCAGCGAGTTTACGCTTTCCGGAAGTTCGCACCTCGGTGCGGGCACGCTCGGGCAGGGAGTCGATGAGGCGGTCCATCTCGGCGCGGGTGAAAGTCTCCGTGCCCACTTTGAGGACGACGGCGTCCGGGGATTCCGGCGCGGATGGCGTTGCGGGCGTTGCCGACGCGGCGGTTGGCTTGGGTTGGGATTTGGCGGCCGGTTTTGTTTGCGACTTCACCTGAGGCGGCGGGGGAGCGGCCTGGCCGAAAAGAAGGCAGGCCGAAAGGGATGCGGTGCACAGAAGTTTTTGTTTCATTTGGATATTCCTTTTATCAGTTCATACCGCCGCGCGGCCCAGGAGATGCACGCGAAGGTTTTTATGTTTCTGGAAGCCCCGGTCAAACGTAACCAGGGTAAGGCCGGCGGATTGGACGAAGGCGGCGAGGTAGGTATGGCTCCAGAAATTAGCTCCGGTTGTCCGGGAAGCCGCCATCGATCTCCAGGCCTGGTCGAGCGCCGGGGGCTCGGGAACAAAAATCACGCGCTCGTCCTGTTGAATTCGCTCCACCAGGCGCCAGGCACGGGAGGATGAAAAGACGTCGGATGTCATGAGCTGGGTACAGGTGAGGAGCCTTAGCAGTCCCATCTCCGTGATGCGGCAGAAGGCCACGGTGTCGTTGCCGGCGGTCTCGAACCAGGCACAGGCCGCCTTGTGCTGTACATGTTCGGCGACGGCTAAAGCGACCCAAAGATTAACGTCAGGTAAGAAGGTCATCCCAATCGAATTTGCTCAGATCGAGTTCGCGCCGGCCACGCAGATGGACGAGGGGAAAGACTACGCGGCGATTCGAGGAGCTGAGGTGGTTGGAGGTTTCGCCATTCACTTCGCGCTCGACGGCGCGGACGATTAATTCTTTCATGCTCGATCCACGGACGGCGGCGAGGGCTTTCGTACGGCGGAACAGATGGTCCGGCAGGTCGATCGTGGTCCTCACTTCTGTAGCGTAGCACAAAAGCATAAAGATGCGGTTGAGAGGACCGCTTGCTGACGCGCGCGGCTCGGTAGGCGCGTTTCGTATGCGCGCGTTTCGTATGCGCGCGTTTCGTATGCGCGCGTTCGATATGCGCGCGTTTCGTATGCGCGCGTTCGATATGCGCGTTCGCGTGGCTCGTTCGATATGTGCGCGGTCGGTATGCGCGGGTGTGGTATGCGCGTTCGATATGCGCACGTTCGGCATGCCCACGTTCGATATGCGCTCGTTCGTTATGCGCACGTTCGGTATGCGCGTTCGGGTGGCACGTTCGATATGCGCGCGTTTGGTATGCGCGGGGCCCGGTATGCGCGCGTTCGGGATGCGCGCGGTCGGTATGCGCGTTCGGGTGCGCGTTCGGTATGCGCGCGTTCGATATGCGCGCGTTTGGCAGGCGTTCGGTATGTGCGCGTTCGGTATGCGCGTTCGGGTGGCACGTTCGATATGCGCGGGGCCGGTATGCGCGGGGCCGGTATGCGCACGTTCGGCATGCGTCGCGGTCGGTATGCGCGGGTGTGGTATGCGCGTTCGATATGCGCACGTTCGATATGCGCACGTTCGGCATGCGCACGTTCGATATGCGCGGTCGGTGAGGCGGCTAATGGAAGGGTGATAAGATGGCGGGCAGACTTTTATGCTGAGAACTCTTGCCATTCCCTTGATGCTGGCCGCGTGCTGTTTCGGGCAGCCCGCGGCTACCGCCGATCCGGCACGTACCGAGCGTATGCTCAAAGATTGGCCGAACCTGGGACGGTATCGCGCCGACAACGAGAAGGTTGCTCCACCGGCCGCGGGTGAGGAGCGGGTCGTGTTCATGGGCGATTCCATTACCGATGGATGGGGCAGGCGCCATGGAAAGTTCTTTCCGGGAAAGCCGTACATCAATCGCGGCATCAGCGGGCAGACTACGCCGCAGATGTTGATCCGGTTCCGGCCCGACGTGCTGGCGCTGCAGCCGAAGGTGGTGGTGATCCTGGCGGGGACGAACGACCTCGCGGGCAACACCGGCCCGATGACGATGGAGGAGATTCAGGGAAACCTTCAATCGATGGCGGAGTTGGCGAAGGCGAACGGGATTCGCGTGGTGATGGCCTCGGTGATGCCGGTCTCCGATTATATCCGCCCGCAAACGGAGCGGCGGCCGAATGAGAAGATCCGCCAATTGAACCGCTGGATTAAAGAGTATTGCAAGAAGAACGGGTTGGTGTATCTCGACTATTATTCGGCGATGCTGGACGATCAACAGGTGTTCCAGAAGGAATTGACGTATGACGGGCTCCATCCGAATGACGCGGGTTATGAGGTGATGGGACCGTTAGCGGCAGCGGCTATAGCGGCCGCGATGCGCTAGGGCTACGCGGCTTTCGGCAGTTCCTTGACGATATCGCCCACAAACTGTTTGGCATCTCCGAACAGCATGAGGGTGTGGTCGTTGTAATAAAGCTCATTGTCAATGCCGGCGAAACCCGGATTCATGCTGCGCTTGATCACCATTACGGTAGCGGCCTTATCGACGTCCAGAATCGGCATGCCATAGATGGGGCTGGTGGTATCGTGTCTGGCGGCGGGATTCACCACGTCGTTGGCTCCAATCACCAAGGCCACGTCGGCTTCGCCGAAGTCGGAGTTGATATCCTCCATTTCATGGAGGCGCTCATAAGATATATCGGCTTCCGCCAGCAGCACATTCATGTGACCGGGCATGCGTCCGGCCACCGGATGAATGGCGAACTGGACGTCGACGCCGCGTTTGATTAACTGATCGGTGAGCTCGCGGATTTTGTGCTGGGCCTGAGCCACAGCCATACCGTATCCAGGGACGACAATCACTTTACGGGCGGCGGCAAGAATTCCGGCCGCATCCTCGGCGGTGGCGCTGCGCACGGGCTTGGTGGAGGCTACCGCGGCAGAGGCGCCCTGCACTTGTCCGAATGCTCCAAACAGCACATTGGCGAAGGACCGGTTCATGGCTTTACACATGATGACGGAGAGGATGAAGCCGCTGGCGGCGTTCAGAGCGCCGGCGATGATCAACAACTTGTTGTTCAGCGCAAAACCCATGGCTGCGGCGGCCATGCCGGCGTAGGAATTCAGCAGCGCGATGACGGTGGGCATATCGCCGCCGCCGATGGGCAGGATCAAGAGGACGCCAAAGAGCAGGGACAACCCGCAGAATGCGGGAAAAGCCCATGGAGGCGCGGAGCCTTCAATGACCCAGCCCGCCAGAAAGATGGCGAATGCGAACAGACAGAGATTCACGAAATTCTGGCCCTTGTAGGTCATGGGCCTGGTAGGAACAAGTTCCTGCAGTTTTCCGAAGGCCATCACGCTGGCGGTGGCAGTGAGATAGCCGAGCAGAGTTTCCACGACCAGCGCTCCCATGAGAAAGCCGGTGGGTGCGCGATGATAATACTCCGCCGTACCTACCAGCGCCGCCGCGAGGGCGCCAAAGGCATGCGACAGGGCCGTCAGTTGGGGCAAAGCGGTCATCGGCATGAGGTAGGCCAGGGGCGCGCCGATGAGGCTGCCGAGGACAAGACCGATGGCTACCAGTTTCAGGTCCACCACTTCATGGCGGAGCAGTGTGCCGATAATCGCGCACAACATGCCGATCTGGCCGGCGCGCACGCCGCGCCTGGCGGTGGCGGGAGAACTGAGCCACTTGATGGAAAGAATGATGGTGACGGCGGCGAGCAGATAGGCGAACTGCCAGAAGCTCTGGGTCACGGCTTGGAAACTCGCTTGGGTTCGCGGCGGAACATTTTGAGCATCCGGTCGGTGATGAGGAAACCGCTCACGATGTTAATCGTGGAGCAGGTGACGGCGACTACGCCCAGCGCCTGGCTCAGCCGGGGAGCACCTTCGGCGCCGGTGATGAGGATGGCTCCCACCACCGAAATGGCCGAGACGGCGTTGGTGAGGGACATAAGCGGGCTGTGCAGGAGCGGAGAAACGCGATGCACCAGTTCGAGACCGAGGAAGCCCGCGAGGAGGAAGACATAGATACTCAGCTCGATTTCCGTGCTCATGCGTTCACCACCGATCCAAGCAAGGCCTGCACCTTCGGATGGACTACTTTGCCACCCTGGGCGACGAGCGTTTCGCGAACAATTTCGTCGGTGAGATCGATCCGCAGGGCGCCGTCCTTAACCATGTTTTTGAGGAACGTGCAGAGATTGCGCGCATACATCTGGCTGGCGTGATAGGGCACGGTGGCGGGAAGGTTGACGGGCCCGATGACGCTGACGCCATCGACGGCCACGGTTTCGCCGGCGCGGGTTACTTCGCAATTGCCGCCGCGCTCGGCGGCGATATCGACGATGACGGCTCCGGGAATCATGCCGCGCATCATCTCCCGGGTGATGAGAATGGGAGCGGTCCGGCCGGGGACAGCGGCGGTGGTGATTACCAGATCCTGCTCACGAAGGGCGGCCGCCATCTGCTGCCGCTGGCTCTGAATCTGAGCTTCGGTGAGCTGTTTCGCGTAGCCGCCTTCGCCTTCTCCACTGCCGTCAAGGGTGATGGTGAGGAACTTCGCGCCGAGGCTTTCAATCTGCTCTTTTACCGCGGTGCGCACGTCGTAACCCATAACGACCGCGCCCAAGCGCCGGGCAGTGGCGATAGCCTGCAATCCGGCCACACCGGCTCCAATGACAAGGACCTTGGCCGGGGGAATGGTGCCGGCGGCGGTCATCATCATGGGGAACATGCGCGGCATGGCATCGGCGGCCAGGATCACCGCTTTATAACCGGCGATGGAGGCCATGGAGGAGAGAGCGTCCATGCTTTGAGCGCGGGTGATGCGGGGGACCAGTTCCACGGCGAATAAGTTGGCCCCGGTTTCCGCCATGGCCGCCGCGCGATGGGGCTCGGAGAGAGGATCGCAGAACCCGATCACGGTGTGCTGGCTCGACAACCCGCGCGGCTCCGGAACACGCACGCAAAGCAGAATTTGAGCCAGTTGACGGACTTCATCGGCGTTGGCTCCCCAATGGACGCCGCAAGCTTCGTAATCGGCATCGGGAAAGCCCGCTTGCTGACCGGCTCCACGCTCGACCCAGACATCGGCTCCCATTTTGGTGAGCAGTTCGACCGCTCTGGGAGTGATCGCCACCCGCCGCTCCCGGGGAGCGGTTTCCCTTAGTATTCCTACGGTCAAGCCCAAGTTCGCGCGACCTCCTTATTCCATACACACTCCGACGGATAGGCCGCCGAACGGTTTCACGAGGAGCGGAAGGAACCTCGGATGCAGGACGACACCGGCAAGCCCGCCAGACTCAGCTACGACTTTATTATGAGTCATTTCGAGTTCAGCCGGGGAGTGGCGGTGGATTTTGCGCCAACCTCTTGGAAGCAGCTTGGGGGGACTCCAACTGGTGAAGCAGATGGCCGGTGATGGCGGCGATGTCGTTGACGGCCTGATCAAAAGCGCATTGATTGCGATTGGAAGGCTTACGGGTTCCGCTGACTTTGCGAACGAACTGGAGCGCCGCGGCGGCTACTTCCTGCCCGGTTGCCGGCGGCGACTGCTTGCGAAGGACTTTGATACTGCGGCACATTTCTCCAGCATAGTGCCTTGCCGGCACGTATCGTTCGCTTACCGTTTGCTTACCGTTCACGTAACGGTATTTCGTTGGGCTTTCCCCGTTACTGAATGAAGCCGCCGACAGGGCGGAAATTAAAAAACTGAGGAAAATAACATGAACCGCCGTCACTCTGCTGCTTTGCTCGCGAAAGCCTTCGGGTTTGCCGCTATTCTTTTGGCCGTGAATGCGCCGGCCCAAGATCAGAACCTTACGATCGTATCGATCGGGGATTCTTTCGCCTCGGGAGAAGGAAATCCCAACTCGTTCAATGGCGCCACCGCAACCTGGTCGAATACGCCGTGCCATCGGTCGGTAAACAACGGACGGCGCATCGCCTCCGACCGGATCAATGCGTTGCCAAACGTGAGCACGGCTTTCTTCGACTTCTCGTGCTCGGGGGCGGGAATTAACACGGGGGTTTTGAACTCGATGGTGAGCCAGGCTCCGGAGACGCCCACGGCCGTGTTGCAAGCGCAGCTCGACCGCGTTGTCACGTTTCAGCAAGTGACCGGCCGCCGGATTGACATTCTCCTGGTGTCGATCAGCGGCAATGATGCGGGTTTTGGCAGCGTCGTGTTCGACTGTATGCTACCCGGCAACTGCGCGAACAGCACTACGGTATTGAACGCGGTACAGCGGATCAACTCCACCGTGCCCGGCCGTCTCGACAATCTGGCGAACCAGATCGCGACGAGGCTGCAGAATGTGCGCTTCGTTTATCTCACCGAGTATCCCAATCCGCTGAAGGCGGACAATGGACAGGTTTGCGATGGATTCACGGACTTCTTCACCGCTCCCGACAATCTCGGTGGAATCGCCATGACGGGTATTTCCGGAGAGGAAAGCCAGTTCCTGCAGGACAGTTTCCTGATTCCGCTCAACAATCAGTTGGAAGCGGCGGCAGTGCGGCATGCGGCGCGCGGGTGGCGCTATGTTTCCGGCGTCGAACAGACCTTCTCCCGTCATGGATTCTGCAATGGACCCGGCCAGCGCTGGATCAACACACTGGGCGATTCCTTCGCCCGGCAAGGCAACCAAATGGGGACGATGCATCCGAATCTGGAAGGTCACCGCGCTTACGCGGATGCGATTATCCGGCGGGCGACGGTGGACTTCAACCTGGCGCTGGAGACGCCGCGCATCATGGACGTGGTGGAGATCAACACACCTTTTGTCAATAAGCGCGTGAGGGTGGAGATCTCGCAAACGGCTGCAACTTTGCAGGTGCAAGCCCAGTTCCGGGTGCGCAATGCGGTGGAATTTGGTGGGGCTCCCGCCTTTAACACCGTAAACATGGCAGACATCGGCGGCGGGGCTTTGAACTTCTTCGATGCGGCACTGACCGATACCGCCATTCTGGCGCCCGGGCAGCGCATTGAATACCGTTTCCGGGTGACTTTTTCGCGGAACGGGGTTACAAATACGTTTCTCTCAGCCTTACGGTCGATCGATTTCGCCGAGGCTTCCAACTGAAATGCGAAACACCAGGGGAACGGGAGGGGCCAGCGCCTCTCCCGTTTTTTATTGTACCGAGAGCGGATCCGTCAGGCGCTTTCCTGCTTTGGATCCAGTACGGGCGCCGGGAACCCGGATACGGTAATGCGGGGGGAGCCACGAGCTTTCCCTTTTGGCGATAGGCACGTGCCATCAGACGGTGGCGTACAAATGGCGGAAGCTTGCTTTTGCGTTTGACTTCAGAATGTGGAATTGGGATTCGGTGATGTTGAACTCGAGGCAGACCTGGCGTGGCGACTTTTCCTCCAGGTAAAAGCTGGCGAGGACCTCGCGGTCGCGTTTTGGCATGGTCAGCAAGACGGTTCGCATGATCTCGGTTTTCCTGCCGGCGAGGTTATGAACGGCGGTGCGAACGAAGGCGGCGAGATCCTGGGGCTGACGCAGGACTCCTTGTTGAATCGCCTGCGCGGCGACGGAAATGATCTGGTCGACCCGATCGTCGAGGGCGTGGAGGCCGGCCAGGCGGCTGAGGGAAAATCGGATGCCGCCGGAGAAAAGGGAATGCAGATCTTTCAATCCGCTATCCTGGCGCGCGCTAACGCGGCGAATGACATCTCGCATATCCGGCCGGACGGGCGCCGTTTGACGATCGGCAAGCACGATAGAACCTCCGCTGGGATGGTGCCCAAGGTAGCACCAAATCCGCGGGTTGTATGTTCCCTACTGCTCACTGCTGCTGTCAGGCGACCATATGCGCCGTGGTTATAAACGAAGAGCATTTGCCGGCGATATCGACAAGGCTGCCGGCGATCAGGCTTTCCGGCTGAAACAGCACGAGAGGGACGTGCGCATGCTGGGCGGCGAGACAGAGGTCCGGACCGGGTGCGACGACGCCGAGGGCGGGAAATCCAAGTTGAGCTTCAATCTCGGCCAGGGGTATGGGGCAACTCACGGAGGCGCGATTCACGACGACGGTTTGGAGCGGCTGAGGCGTGCCGACCCAGGATTCGACGGCGCGGGCCATCAGCGTGGCTGAAGACAAGCAGACCGGGTCGCGTTCCATGACCAGAATGAGGCGGCCGGAGGAGGCGGTGGCGGCGCGATTACTGCCGGCGAGCGAAGGGGGAAGATCGAGGATCAGGTAATCGGCCAAGCCGGCGAGAACGGCGAGCGCGCTTCTCACCCGGTTGGCGTCAAGTTCGCCGCAGTCGGTTGCCAGATGCGGTCCGAAGAGGATGCTGAGGCCGGGAACATTCTTGCAGGGCCAGAGCGAAGCCGCGGCCTCGGCGGCGCCCATTTCCGGAGCATCGGCGCGCATCAGACTGGCGGTGTTGCGAATTTGCCCATAGGGTCTGAGGTAGGCAAGAAGCGATCCGAAGTCGGGCTGCATTTCGACGAGAATCACCCGGCAACGGCGTGCCAGGACAGCTGCCACATTCAAGGCGACGGTCGTGGTTCCCACGCCGCCTTTTGCGCCGAGGAAAGAGAGGATGCCGGTCGAGTTGCGGGGAGCCCCAACGGGATTTCGGGGGCCGGGATGGGTCTGTCCCAGCTCGAGGGCGGAACGAATGACGACGCTCATGTTTTCGCTGGTGCGTTCGTTTAACAAATAGTCCGCGGCCCCGGCGCGCAATTGCCTTAAGAGCCACACCCTCGTCCGGAGGGTCATACAGGACGATGACCGGAACGCCGGGAGCCGCCTGACGCACCTGTAGAAAAGCCGCCATGCCGTCTCCGGAACGATCGTGGGGCAGCGAGAGATCGAGCATGATGACGTCGACTCCGCCGCCGCCGATCCGGGCGAGCGCGGTGGAGACGCTTTCGACGCACTGGAGCTTAAACACACCCTCGCCGTGACGGGCGAGAGAGCGGCGGATTAACGCTGCTTCGGCAGGATCTCTCTGAATCAAGAGCACAAATATGTGGTTGTGATCCATTAGGGCCTCCCGGCTTTTGAAGCATGCATCTCCACGGCGGGAGATTTTTCCGCGAAGGAGAACATCTGCGAAACCCGGCTGCGTGGTTTCTCGATCTGCAGTCCGGCCATTTTCCGTGCCAGGCCCGCCATCTGCACGCGGAACTCGCTGTGCACCGCGGGCAGCCTCTTTTGCACGCACGAGTCGTGCAACTCTTGCGCGGCGGCGGAAAACCGGGCGTACACGGGAATTCCAAACAACTGGCCGAGCGCGTTGCCGGAGAATTCTTCGGTGCGGGTGAGCTGATTCACGATGACCCGGAGGCGCTCGCCTTCGAAACCCATTTTCCGGAGCGCGTCGATGGAGCGCTTGGCTTCGTAAAGAGCCGCGATCCCGGTGGTGGTGACCAGGAACAGCTCATTCACTTTATCGAGCAGCGGGAGAGAGAAGCCGGAGGGCCGTCCGAGATCTACGACCACCCAGCCATAGGATTTCCGGGCCATGGCGAGGACCAGGTGAAGATGATCGGCATTGGGCTCGGCCGCGCCGGGGATACTGGGGGAGCGTAGAACATCGACGCCGGAGGAGCATGGCGAAATCAGACCTTCCCAGAACGATTGGTCGAGGCGGTCGACATTGTGGATGGCGTCGAGCACCGAGTATTCCGATTCGGCTCCCATTAAAAAACTAACGGTGCCGCTGTTCAAGTCGAGATCGGCGAGCAGAGTTTTCTTTTCGGTTTGACGGCGTAATTCGGCGGCAAGATTGCAAGCAATGGTCGTGCCGCCCACGCCGCCTTTGACGCCCATCACGCCGATCACCGTGGCTTGGCCGAGGTTAGGGCCGGCGGGAGCCTGTTCTCCCCGGCCGGCGGTTCGAACGATTGCGTATTGGATGGCTTTGGCAAGGAGGTTCCCATTGCAAGAACCCTTGACGATATAATCCTGGGCGCCTTCCTGCACCATCTGGAGGGCGAGTTGCTCGTGATTATCGCCACTGAGAAGGATCATGGGCACTCCGAGCGCTTGCAGTTTGGCACGGGTGAAGGTTTCAAGTCCATTGCTGTCGGGGAGGCCGAGATCGAGAAGAATGACGTCGACTCCGCCCTGTTTCAGGCGGTTGAGACCGGCCTGCAGCGAGTCTGTCCAATTCAGGACAAAGGCGGCCTCGGTTCTGACCGAAAGCCACTGCTGCACCAAGGCGGCGTAGTCGGGGCTGT
>DATLCW010000382.1:0-67721 GCA_035526195.1 Bryobacteraceae bacterium | reverse complement strand
AGATGATCCAGTTCCCGTTCTGCTCGCTGGTGGCAGCGGGGGGGACCGGGGAGATGTACTCGCTGTCGCCCGGCGAAAATGTGGAAGTGGTGCGGCGCTCGGTGGCGGCGGTGAACGGGAAAATGCCGGTCATCGGCGGCATCGGCTTCAATGCCAGAATTGCCTCCGAGATGGCCCGCGAGATGGAGAAAGCGGGGGCGGATGCGCTGCTCGTGATGCCGCCTTACTACGTAAACGCCCCCTGGGACGGGCTGCTGGAATATTACGCCGCCGTCGGTAAGGCGAGCGGTCTGCCGCTGGCAATCTACAGCCGGGACTGGGCGGTGTTCACTCCCGAGATGGTGGCCCGGCTGGCGGAGAAAGTGCCGACGCTGCAAATCTGGAAAGACGGCCAGGGCGACACCCGCAAATATCAGCGCATTATGGCGAAAGTAGGGGACCGGCTGGCCTGGATTGGCGGCATCGGCGACGATTGCATTGCGGGTTATTTCGCGATTGGCGTGCAGGGGTACACTTCGAGTATTTCAAATGTCGCGCCGAAGCTGGCGCTGGCGCTGGGCGAGGCGGGGATGAAACGCGATTTTCCCACGCTCAACGCGATGCTCAACAAGTACGTGCATCCGCTGTATGCGATGCGCGACCGGAAGCGCGGCTATGAGGTCTCGGTGATGAAGACGATGATGGACCTCATGGGGCTCAAAGGCGGTCCTGTGCGGCCTCCGCTGGAAGATGTAAATCCCGCAGAAGCAGGCATGATCCAGGAATTGGTGGAACTCTATAAGGACTACGTCTGACTCTATGCTGAAATCGACCATCTTTCGCGAATATGATATCCGCGGCATCGCGGAGGAAGATCTGCAGAGCGCCGATGTGGAAGTGCTCGGGCGGGGCATCGGCACCTATCTGCGGCGCAACGGCGTGATGACCATGACGCTGGGCCGCGACTGCCGGCTGAGCAGCGACCGGCTGCGCGACGCGCTTCTGAAAGGCCTGCTGGCCACCGGCTGCAATGTGACCGATATCGGCAAGGTGCCCACGCCGCTGCTCTATTACTCCGTGTTCCACCTCCATGCCGACGGCGGCGTGATGATCACCGGCAGCCACAATCCGGCGGAATATAACGGCTTCAAAGTGATGCTGGGGAAAAGCACGATTTACGGCGAGAAGATCCAGCAGATTCTCCAGATTATCCGCCAGGGCGAATTCGAGAACGGCGAGGGGACACTCTCCGAGGCGGATGTGGAGACGCCCTACGTCGATGAGATCGGCTCGCAATTCCATTTCGACCGCGTCGTGAAAGTGGTGATCGACGCCGGCAACGGTACCGGCGGGCCGGTGATGCACCGCATCCTGAACAAGCTGAACGCGGACGCGCGGGAGCTGTTTTTCACAATGGATGGCAGTTTCCCCAACCACCATCCAGACCCCACGGTGGAAGCCAATCTCCACTTTCTGCAGCAAGCGGTGATCGAGAACAAAGCGGAACTGGGAATCGCCTTCGATGGCGACGCGGACCGCATCGGCGCCGTCGATGAGCACGGCAAGGTCATCTGGGGCGATATGCTGCTGCTCATCTACGCCCGCGAGATCCTCCAGAGGAAACCGGGCTCCACCTTCATCGCCGAAGTGAAGTGCTCGCAGGTACTCTACGACGAGATCGCCCGGCTGGGCGGCAAGGGGATCATGTACAGGACCGGCCACTCCCTCATCAAAGCCAAGATGAAGGAAGAGCATGCGGAGCTTGCGGGCGAGATGAGCGGGCACATGTTTTTCGCCGATCGCTACTACGGTTTCGACGATGCTCTGTATGGAGCCTGCCGGCTGATCGAGATCGTGGCGTCTTCGGGGAAGGCGCTATCGGCGCAGCTTGCGGGACTGCCCCAAATGGTATCGACCCCTGAGATCCGCGTCGATTGTCCGGATGAAGTGAAATTCGAAGTAGTCGCGCGCGTGGCGGAGCACTTCCGGAAGATCCGGCCGATGGTGGATATCGACGGCGTGCGCGTCCTTTTTGATAAAGGATGGGGCCTGGTGCGCGCCTCCAACACGCAGCCGGTGCTGGTGATGCGTTTTGAAGCGGAGAATGACGCATTGCTGCAGGAGTATCAGCGGGAAGTGGAAGCCGCGGTGGGAGCTGCCAAAGCGACGGTGTAAGATTTGCCGGCAGTCCGGGGAAGCGCAAGCAACCCCGGACTGTTCGAAGATCCGAGCCTGTCCTCCGAATGACCAAGCCTGTCTCCTGACTCAAGCATCGCATGGAGACGCAAAGAATCCATGACCATTTGATGACGGTTTGTACTGAGCCCGGGCGAAACTCAGTACTGGTTCTTTTGGTTTC
Source organism: Bryobacteraceae bacterium (assembly GCA_035526195.1). Taxonomy (GTDB): domain Bacteria; phylum Acidobacteriota; class Terriglobia; order Bryobacterales; family Bryobacteraceae; genus CADEFT01. The sequence continues at coordinate 65,383 of DATLCW010000382.1, read as the reverse complement.
AGGACATCGGGATGCGGCCTAATTCCGGACTCCAGGCCCTTCCACCCGCCCCGCCAGCGGCCGCACCACGCCGGTCCCACACACGCCTACGCCCACATTGGTGAGAGCCTGCAGAAAATTGAACAAGACGGAATAAACCACCTGTTCCGTCACCGCCTGTTTTCCCGGCAGACGAAAGCTTGGGGGAAGTTCCTTGATAATCTGCAGCCGGATTGTGTGCGGCAGCGGCTTGCCACCACGATCCTTCAGATTCGCCAGTTGCATGGGAGTCTGCAGAACCATTCCCGTCAGTCCATCGACATAGAATTGGCAGCGCGAAAACCAGCCCAGGTTGCCGGGGTCGGCGGCATCGAACAGCAGCAGCGGCGTCTGACGCTCGGTGGCGGCGAGTTCCACGAGCAACACGCGGCCGGTGTCGGATATTTTGCTATCGAAGCCCGCCTGCCTGGCGATATTCGAAACGAGTTCGGACTCAAGCTCGAGCAAGAGAATTTTGTGCGAACCCGCCTGCAATACCTGCATCTCTTGTTATCTTAGCATCCGGCGGCGAGAGGGCCTTGTTCAGATTGTTCCTTCCCGCAAAATGCGGATAAACTCCCCGATCACGCGAAAGGTCCCCGGATCTTTCTCCAGTTCCCAGGCCTCGAAATCAGGGTTGAGGGGCTCAAGCCGGATCATCTCGTGACGCCACTCCGCGCCGTGAGGCTGCTTCAGGCTAAAGTAGCGCTTCACCGAGTAGCGGCCGCCCGACTCGGAGAAACCCAACCGCTCAATCAACAGCAGCCTGCCCTCGCGCGAGCCTCCGCTTTGGGCGCGGAACACGCAAAGGCTGCCATCGGGAATCCTGGGCTCCATCGACCTGCCGGTGATCTCGACGACGAACATACCCGGCTGAAGGCGCATGCCGACGGGCGTCTCCACCCAGTCCTCCTCTTCCACCTCGGTGTCGTCAAGAAACTTACCGGCCGCCACGGACGCGGAATACTTCGGCAAATGGGTCACAAACGGGAGCACCCGGGGGCGGATCTGCTGGCCGTACAAGCGCTCCACCGCGCGGTCCAGATCGCTTATGAGAATCAGTTCCGGATCGGAAATGCGCAGCGTATTGGAGAGCGACTCTTCGCATTGCTTCAGCCACATCCCGGCGCCCAGTTCCGTCATCCGGGCGTCGAAATCATCGGCCAGCAATTCCAGCACTTCCGCTTCCTCGCCCGCCAGGGCTTTCCAATCGCGGCGGAAGCGAAGCCGGTATTCGCCCGTTGCCGGGTCGTAAACAATCACGCCGGCGGGAGCCGGAGCCTCGCCCGGCAAACACAGTTCCAGGACAGAATACTGCGCGCGGCGTGTTTCGAGGAGCGAAGTGGACAAGGCAGTGGTTCCGTTCCGTTACGGAGCGACAGGATAATATCCGCTCCGCGCGCGCACAGTGACATTAGCGAGCTTGGGCACTCTTACGGTGATATTGCGAAACACCTTGGCATTGTCTTCGCCCTCGGGAATATACCTCAATATGTATTGCGTCGTAATCTCGCCCGCGACCGCGGCGATGGATTTGAAGATCCCGCTGGCGATCTCGGCGGCATAGCCCCCGGTGCCCACTTTGAGGGCGTAATTTCCCTCATCGGAAGGAGTGGAAAGATACCCGCTGACATCCTTGTAGAGTCCCTGGAGGGGATAGAGCACACGCCCCCCGGTTGCCTGGCTGAGGCGCTCGAGAATCTTCTCGCCTTCTGAATTGAAGCCGAAGGCGACGGTGCTCACGCCATAGATCGTCACCAGGTTGCGCTGCGCCAGTTCCAGCACTTCATCCATGGTCTTTTTACTGGAGTTGTCATGACCGTCGCCGATGACAATCAGCACGCGCCGCGGCTCGATCGGCTCGCCTTTTACGAGACTGCGTTTGGTGCAGGCCATATAGATGGAATCAAACAAAGCCGCCCCGCCGCTGGGCTTCAACTTCGCAATCCGGTCGGTGATCTGATCGGCATCGAAGGTGGTGTTCACCATCAATTCGGCATCGGTGCTGTAGCCGATCAGATAGCCGCTGAATTTCTTATCGCCGGGAAGGAGGTTCCACACGAGCTCACGGGCCGCTTCCTGATAGGTCTTCCAATGGAGGCGGCTGCTGTTGGAAAGATCCAAGAGAAAACCCACGACGACGGGCTGGCTGCGCTCGCGCGAGAAATAGCCGACTTTCTGCCGCCGGCCTTCATCGAAAATCTCGAAGTCCTGTTTATCGAGATCGCTGACAAAACGATTCTTCTCGTCCGTCACGGTGACGGGCACAATGACTTCATTGACCGAGACGCGGATATTGGGCGCGGGAGGCGCCTGCGTTTGTGCGAAAGCCCCGCCCACCATCAACCCAAGCGTAACCACACGAGCGAGCATAGAGTGAATGCCTCTTGCCTTAGTATAAACCCGGGCCGCGCCGGAGAACGATCGGGTCTTACCAGGATCGCTATCGCTGCACCCGGCCCGAGCCCCCGCCCTTTACCAGCGCCTGCGCCTCATCGGCGGAAAAACGGTTGAAATCGCCGGGAATGGAGTGCTTCAGACAAGAGGCGGCCACCGCAAATTCCAGCGCCTCCTGATCGCCGGGCAGCGTCAACATCCCATGGATCAGGCCGGCCGCAAAGCAATCGCCGCCGCCCACGCGATCCACGATATGGGTGATCTCGTAGTGCTTGCTGAGCAGAAAATCCTTCCGGTTGTTCAGACAGGCCGACCAGCCGTTGTGCGAAGCACTCTTCGATTCACGCAGCGTAATGGCCAGCACCCTCAAATTCGGATACGCCGCCAGCACTTTATCCGTTAGCTTGCGGTAGGAACCGTGCTCCAGCGTACCCGAGTGCACATCGACGTCCCCTTCAATTCCCAACGCCATCTGGCAGTCCTCTTCATTCGCGATGCCGACGTCGGTGAGGGAAAACAACTCCGGCATCACTTCGCTCGACTTCTTTCCCCACTTCCAGAGATTCTTGCGGAAGTTCAGATCGCACGATACGGTGAGCCCGCCCGCGCGCGCTGCCCGGGCGCCCTCCAGCGCCAGCGCCGCCGACGATTCGCTGATGGCCGGGGTGATTCCGGTGACGTGGAACCAGCCGGCCCCCTCAAAAGCGCTTTTCCAATCGATATCCCCGGTCTTAGCGAGAGCGATGGAACTGTGCTCACGGTCGTAGAGCACCTTGGCTCCGCGCTGGTTCGCTCCCGGCTCTACGAAATAGATTCCGAACCGTCCTTTGCCGCGCACGACATGCGACACATCGACTTCGAAGCGGCGCATCTCGCCGAGAAACGCATCGGAAATGGCGTTATTCGCAGGCAGCGCCGTCACATACCGGGCGGGGTATCCAAAGCCTCCCAAAGCCACGGCGACGTTGGCTTCTCCTCCCCCGAACGTAGCCGCGAATTGCGGCGACTGCAAAATCCGTTCATAGCCCGGCGGCGCCAGGCGCAGCATGATCTCTCCAAAGGTGACAACAGGTTTCATAGGAAAGGCGATTGTATCATTTGGGCCGCGCCGCCATGCTCCTATCGCATCGCCTCCCAGCGCTCCTGCGGAGCATTTAGAGTTGTGGTCGGGTTCGATGGTTTTTTCAGAAGAATCAAGCCGTGACCGCCGCTTCTATGATCCGGACCCTGGTGAAGTTTGGGCCACGATTGCCGCGCCCGGGGTCATCGCCCAGTGCCGGAGGGCATGCGCGCGAACTTCCACATGACGGACGGCGAAGTTTCCGGACCGGCGATGCGCGGCCGTTTTCGACCAGGCGGTGGCGACTGGCTCGTGCTGCGCCGGCACGGGGCGTGCTGGATGTCCGGAGGCGAAGATCGGTCAGATTCTGCGGATGCCCGCCGCATGACCGCCGGCAATCATGGAGGCATTGATGCCCAGCGCGATCATCACGGATTTAAACGGTGGCTCCCGGGAGAAGGTTTTATATCCATCGAGCGCGGGGAAGGGGTGTCCCTTTGTGTAACGCACAACACCGGCAATGACTGCCTTCGGCTCGCGATCATGGCTTGGCAACTCTAATATTTTCAAAGATAGACTTCCGCGACCTGGCCGTCTATACTCTTCCGCATGAAACCTCCGGCGCTCTTAGTGTGGACTCTTGCTGTATCGTTGTGGGCTCAAAGCAATTTCTCGACTCTGAGCGGAACGATCGAAGATCCACAGAAACGGCCGATCGAGCAGGCGCGGGTGCAACTGAAGTCGACCGCCACTGGCGCCATGCGCAACGTGGCCGCCGGGACCGAGGGACGTTATGATTTCGCCAGTCTCGCGCCGGGCGAATATGAGCTGAACGTTGAGGCGGCGGGCTTCGCCGTGTTCACCCGGCGCGTGCGCCTGGAAGTAGGCCAGCAGATGCGGCTCGACCTCGTCCTGACGCTGGGCCAAGCCACGGAGTCGGTCGATGTTGTGGGCGCGGGCGAACTTCTCAAGACTGCCGATGCGAGTCTCGGGGAGGTTATCGAGCAACAATCGATCCGCGAACTCCCGCTGAATGGCCGCATGTTACTGGATCTTGCTTTGTTGGTACCGGGCTCCCACGTAGGCCACGGGGCACAACGCGGCGACATGAACCCTCTTTACTGGCGCCCCGGCCAGCCTTCCGCCCTGAGCATCGGCGGGAACCGGCCGAACGCAAACTACTTCCTGCTCGACGGCGCCACCAACACCGATCCCACGTTTAATGCTCAGAACCTGAGCCTGTCACCGGATGCGGTACTCGAGTTTAAAGTGCAAACCGGCAGTTACTCCGCCGAGCAGGGTGGCGCGGGCGGCGGGCAGGTCAACATCGTTACGCGATCTGGCACGAGCACATTTCACGGCACGATGTACGAGTTTCTCCGCAATAACGCGATGGACGCCCGCAACTTCAACGAGATGGAAGGCGGGAGCCGTCTCACGCAGAATAACTTTGGCGCCTCGCTGGGGGGCCCGCTGCCCGGCGGCAAGACATTCTTTTTCACCAATTACGAGGGTCTGCGCAAGGTGAAGGCCATGACCAGCGTGGCCACCGTCCCGACCGGGAAGGAGGTGACGGGCGACTTCGCCCAGGCTGGCGTCAACATCTTCAATCCGTTCAGCTCGCGCAACAACCCGGACTTCGATCCGTCACGGCCTGTCAGCCCGAGTAACCCCCAGATCCTGCGCGATCCGTTTCCACAAAACCGCATCCCGGTAAACCTGATCAGCCCGGCGGCGTCGATCATGCTGAACAAGTATGTTGTCCGGCCGAATACGGGCGTGGGAGCGGGAGTCGATTCCAACAACTTCCTCGACGTGCGTAAACATCGCCACGGGCAGGACCAGGGCACCTTCCGGCTCGACCGGATCTTCCGCGGCGGCGATATCGTCTATGGCCGCTACTCCGCCAGCAAAGAAGGTGGCTTCATGCCGCAGAATCTGCCAGGCTTCGGCGCCTTCCACGACAACATGTCCCAACACGTGATCGTCGCATGGAACCATATCCTATCGTCCGCCGCGGTGAATACCACTTCGTTTGCAATCTCGCGCCTGGCGATGCACCGCTCGTCGCAGAACAACGAAAGCAACGACATCGTCAGCGAGCTGGGCATCGAGGGCGTTGGGTTCGGCGGCAAGGGCGCCTACGGCGCTCCGTGGTTCGCCGTCCAGGGCTACTCGGGATTCGGCGACAGCTTCGCCGCCACGCCGGCGAAAGAATGGGATGGGCTGTATGAAGGCCGCGATACCCTCTCCTGGCAGCGCGGCCGCCACGGGCTGAAGTTCGGCGGCAGCTACCGCCATTACATCTGGCCGATGTGGGGTTTTTTTCAGAACCGCGGCTTTTACCAGTTCACCAACGGCTTCACCACCCGAACGGCCAACTCCGACGGTACCGGCTCGGCCCTGGCGAGCTTTATGCTCGCGTTGCCTGCCGTGCGGCAGCGCCAGGCCGGCATTCCCAGCATGGATTTGCGCCAGTGGTATGCCGACGCATTCGTCCAGGACAGCTGGCGCGTCACCGCGAATACGACCGTCGAGATCGGCATGCGTTATGAATACATGAGCCCGTTGCGCGACATCGCGCGCCCCTGGAGCAACCTGCTCGCCGGCAACGGCCAACTGCGCGCTGTCATCGGCGGCCAGGATGGCCTCCCTCGCGGTCTCATGTTTGCGAATAAGAAGCGCTTTGCGCCTCGCTTCGGAGTCTCCCACCATCTGCCCTCGTCAGGAATGGTCGTGCGCGCCGCCTATGGCATCTTCTACACGCCGGTGAACATGAACACCTGGTGCAACCAGTTGCACAATGTCCCGCTAGTCTTTCCGGAGACCAACCAGAGCAACAACTTCATCCCATCCATCACGACGTTCAACTTTGCCCCGCCGGTGCTCGGCCGCACGGTGGTGAGCTTTGCCGGGTTTGACCCGCGCCCGCCGTCCCAGTACATCCAACAGTGGAGCGCGTCCGTGGAGAAGAGTATCGCCGCGCGGACCACCCTCGAAATCGGCTACCAGGGAGCGCGCGGTTTTCACCTGCAGCGGGCGCATCTGATCAACAACGCGCCTCCGGGGCCGGGCCTGATTCAGCCGCGCCGCCCATACCAGACCGCGAGCTTCTCCGAGGCCGCCGAACTCCCGGGCGATATTGTTGCCGTCAGCAGAACCTTTCCAGTCAGCGGAGTGAACATGCTGGAGAATACGGCCAAAAGCTGGTATGACGCGGGCTATGTCAATGTGCGCCGCCGGTACTCCTCAGGTTTCAGCCTGCTCGCTAATTACACGTTCGGCAAGAACCTGAGCGACGCCCCGGACTTCCGGTCTCCGATGTTCGAATCGACCGTGCCCCAGGACAACAGCAACCTCCGTGCCGAGAAGGGACTTGCCTGCGACATCCGTCATCGCTTCGCCCTCAGCGCCGTCTACGAGGTGCCGCTGGCGCCGCGCTGGCGCTGGAGCCGCGCGGTGACTCGCGGCTGGCGGCTGGCGACGATCTACCAGGCGCAAAGCGGCTTCCCGTTCACGATTTCCGTGTTTGGCGATACCGCCAACGCGGGAACCATTTTGGGGGAAAACCCGATCCGTGCCAACTACACCGGCGCGCCGCTATTCGGTCCAGGCACCCGAACCACCCAGCGCTGGTTCAGTACGGAGGCCTTCGCGACGCCCGCCGCCTACACATTTGGCAACGTGGGACGCAATACGGTTTATGGCCCGGGCATGCAGACGCTGGACGCTGCGCTGGTCCGCGAATTCGCTCTTTCGGAGACCACGCGCTTCCAGCTTCGCGGCGAGCTTTTCAATGCGCTGAACCGCACGAATCCGGGTACTCCCAACCGCTTCGTGAATACGCCGCAATTCGGCACGATCACCGAAGCGGCTACGCCGAATCGCGAGGTTCAGATCAGTCTACGGGTTTCCTTTTGAGCGTGGGCTTATCTCGTACGGACAGAGGCGCGATCTGGTCCCGGGCGAGTGCCCTTGATCTTCCGCGTGACTGAGCGCGAAACGATGGCGCTTCGCTCCTTGGTAAGATGCAGGAATATACCATCGACCGTTGAGATCCGAAACCGAAAGATCAACGACAAACACCTGCTGAAACATTTTTTCTACATGTCCTGGAGCAACGGCGAGCTGTCGCGGGACGATCTGCGGTTTTACGCGCGGCAATACTTTGTCCACGTTCGCGCCTTTCCGACTTATTTGAGCGAGATGCATTGCCGGTGCGAGGACCTCGAATCCCGCCGGATCATCGCCAGTAACCTGGCCGAGGAAGAAGCGACCTCGCCCACGCATCCAGAGCTCTGGCTCGACTTCGCCGCGGGCCTGGGCGCGGCGCGAGAGTCGGTGACCGGCGCGGCGGCCGGTCCGCGGGTGACCGCCCTTGTCGACACTTACCGTTCAGTTGCGCGCCTGGAAACCGAACTCGCCGCGGCCGGCATGTACTGTTATGAGAAACAGATTCCCGCCATCGCGGCTGCCAAGATTGCCGGACTTCAGGAGCACTATGGGGTAAATGATCCGTCCACGGTTCGCTACTTCAAGGTGCACGAATCGGCGGACGTGGAGCATGCGGCGCAGTGGGAGGTGATGCTGTCATGCAAAGAGGTAAACCAGAGCCGGGCCGCCGGGGTGGCAGACGAGGTCCTCGGCGCACTCTGGGCAGCTCTCGACGAGATCCATGAAGGGTGCCGGACTGCCGGAGCCAACTAGCGGCGACTCACGAAAAGTCCGCGTGAATCACCTGAAGGAAATCAGGCCGGAAGCGACATTCTTACTGATAGGCGGCTCGCTCGCGAACGCGGTGCCCGGCTACGCCACGACGCTGCCGGTGACCATGGAGAAGGCGCTGCAACCACGCCAGCGGACGGTGGCGCCGGATGGCGTGCGCAACGCCATCCGAGGCAATGAAGGCAGCGGGAATACGGCATTGGAACTGCCGGGCTTACGCGCCGCCAGCGTGCGGTAGCGAACCATCTCCGGGAAACGCTCCGAGCATCCTTATTCACCGTTTGAAACTGCATACGAGCAGTCTATTCGGGCAATCCGAAGGCGACCACGTTCGAACCCGCGGCCAGTGCCACAAACTGCTTCCCGTTCACCGAGTACGCCATGGGCGACGCGGCGATGGGCTCGCCGGCATTGAAGTGCCATAGAGCTTTGCCGGAGCGGGCGTCGAGCGCGGTGAGCACGCCCTGGTCGTCGCCGGCAAAGATCAGGCCGCCCGCTGTGGAGAGCAGTCCGGCGCCATAGCGGCGGGAATTCACCTGCTTATATTCCCACTGGAGTTTCCCGGTGGTGAGATCCAACGCACGGACGTATATCTGCCACGGCTCTAAGGGACTCTCCACGTAGCCAGTGCCCATGAACGGGTTGCCTCCGGGGCGGAAGGTGTCGCGGGCCTTGTAATTGATGCCGCAGCCTTCCTGCGCCACCACGTAGAAAAAGCCGGTATCGGGATTGTAGGCGGGAGACATCCAGTTGGTGGCGCCGGAGGTGGCGGGACACGTCTTTGTACCCTGGACACTGGGCAGGATGCCGGGCACGCGAATCGGCCTCCCTTCCGGGGTCAGCCCGCTCGACCAGTTGAGCAGCTTGACGAAGGGCGTTCCATGGAGAAATTTTCCATTGGTGCGGTCGAGCACGTAATAGTAGCCGTTGCGATTGGCCTGCACCAGGAGTTTGCGCGGCTGGCCTTTAAAGGGAGCATCCACCAGAACCGGAACCTCCACCGCATCCCAATCGTGCACGTCCCAGGGAGTGAACTGGAAATACCATTTCATCTTGCCCGTATTCCCATCGAGCGCCACCATGGACTCGGTGTAGAGGTTGTCGCCTTTACGCACGTCGCCGTCGAAATCCGGCGCCGGATTGCCGATGCCCCAATAGATCGTGTTCGATTCCGGGTCGTAGCTGCCGGTGAGCCAGGTATTGCCGCCGGCGGTCTTCCAGGAGTCGCCGGGCCAGGTCTCGTTGCCGGGCTCGCCGGGTTTCGGAATCGCGTTCCAGCGCCACAGCCGCTCGCCGGTCTGGGCGTCGTAGGCATCGAGAAAACCGTTCAGGCCGTGGTCGCCGGGAGCGATCCCCATAATCACCTTGCCATCGATCGCCAGCGGGGCGACGGGCGACCAGTACCCATCGCTCGATTCGGCAAGCTTGGCCTGCCAGAGCATGCTGCCGGTGCGGGCATCCAATGCGACCAGGTGGGCATCGGGAGTACCGACGTAGACCTTGTTGGCGTATACCGCCACGCCGCGGTTCGGGCCTTTCAGCAAGGCGGGCTGGCGGCGCCATTCCCAGATCCTTCGTCCGGTGCGGGCATCGAGCGCATAAACTTCATTGGGCTGGGAAACGTACATCACGCCGTCGACAACAATCGGTACGCTCTCGAGGCGGCGCGATTCGGGGATGTGGTGGATCCACTTGGCCGCGAGCTGTTTCACATTGCCGGTGTTGACCTGATTCAAAAGCGTGTGCCGCTGCGAGTGATACTGGCCGGAGTAGTGGAGCCAGTTGCGGGGATCGGCCTTCTTCAGATCTTCATAGCCGACCTGGGCCGCTAACGCACCAGCGCAGAGAACGAGGAGCGCCTTTTTCATCGCGTACGCCTCCCCGACTGACGGCTGAGGAAAGCCACCAGATCCTCAAATTCGCTCCTGGAGAGCTTCTTGTGCACGTCAGTGGGCATGAGCGATTTTTCCTCGTACTTCAGATCTTTTATTTCCTCGCGCAGCAGCAGGTGGAGCTTCTGGTCCACTCCGAGAATCTGCAGCGAGAAGTTATTCTCATTCTTCACCACGCCGCGCAGGGTGCGGCCATCGGGTGCTTTCCAGGTGACCGGCTGATAGCCGCGCGGCGGTATGGGTTTTGCCTGAGTCAAAGCGTTGCGCAGATCTTCCATCTTTCTTTCGCCGCCGATGGTCGAGAGATCCGGACCGATCAGGCCGCCGCGGCCATTCACCATGTGGCATTGGGCGCAGCCGGCCTTGCCGTGAAACAAGGCTTCGCCGCGTTGCACGTCGCCGGTGACGGGCACGTCGATGGCGGTGGCGCGAAGGCTGCGGATGTACTCGACGGTTTTGCGAACATCGGCTTCCGGCATGGGAGATGCGGGCATGAGCGTGCCTTTGATGCCGTTCTTAATGGCGTCGAAGAGCTCTTCGCGGGTTTGTCTGAGATAACGCCGTTGTGCCGCCAAGGCCGGAGCGCGGTCTCCTTCCGCTCCGTTTATTCCATGGCACATCGTGCAGGAGCGGTTATAGATTTCCTTACCGGCGGCGGCCGCGGCTGCGTCGGGGGGCGGCTCCCTGCGGGGCCCGAAGGCGTTTCTTCCACCTCTGCGCTGCCGGGACTCCGGCGCGGCCTGAGCGGCAAAGATTACCTTTCCAAACGCTTCCGGCGTATGAAAGGACCGGGCGGGAGCGGGGATGGGCGACCATGTACTGGACTGTGGATTCGTCTTGCCGCCCAGACGCTGCAGGTTGAGCCGCCACTCATCGCCATCGATGGGCGGCGTATGAGCCGCGTCGCGCGCGAAGTTCTTCAGCGGGATCGACATTTCGACAATCCATTCGCGGTCGTCCGGAGATTCGTCTTTCTTCGGCATTCCCTGGAAGGTGGTTCGGTATTGCACGCCCTCGGGCTCCCAGGTGGGAGGACCCGTCCACCAATCGGTGCGGGCGCGATTCAGCATGGTGCCGATGGCGTTGATCTCGAAGGTGTAGTAATTTTTTATTTTTGCCGGATTGGGACTGATGAAAATCTCGATGCAATCGTCGCGGGAAACCGGCCCGTGGCGTTTGAGTTCATAGGCCGAAATATGCCGATCGGAGGCGCGCCAGTAAACATACAGGTTATCGTCGTCCCACAGCAGTTTGGCCTCGGTGGGTTCCTTGTCGCCGGACGTGAACCAATTGAACACGAACGGGGTCATGGCTGGAGCGGTTTGCCATGCCGGCTCCTCGATTTTCCCATCGATGATAATTTTGGATGTGGCGCGTTGAATGCGGTACTCCGGGGGCGACTGCGCCCAGAGAGCCGCCGCGCTCAGGAGGAAGAGAAGAGGACGCATCGCAGCCATCATAACCGAGATGAGGCCGGCGGCGGGGAGGGCAACCCTGCCTACATTTGGTGCTACCATGCAGGCATGAAGGAGGAGGCGCCTCGCGTTCAATATACTATCCGCGGCATTCCTCCCGAAGTGGATGCCGTGTTGCGGCAGAAAGCGGCGCAACAAAAACAAAGTTTGAACCAGTTGATCGTCGACGAGCTAACCCTCGCCACCATCGGCCATGTACCGAGAGGTGACTTCTCGGATCTGGTGGGGCAGTGGGTGGAGGATGCCGCGTTTGATGAGATCATGAACGGCCAGCGCCGTATTGACTGGGATAAGTGGAAGTAAGGGTTGCCCTGGACACCAATCGTCTGACAGACCTGTTTCAAGGCGATATGGCGCTGGCGGAGCGGTTGGCAATTTGTGTCGAGGTTTGGATTCCGCTCATCGTTCTGGCGGAAATGAAAGCAGGCTTCTACGGCGGAAACCAGCAGGACAAAAACGGGGTTTTGCTGCAAAAGCTGCTCGCTAAACCCACGGCCGGCATTTTATATCCGGGCAGGCAAACGGCGGAACACTACGCCAGGCTTTTCGTGCAATTAAGACGAGCCGGTACGCCGATCCCGGACAACGATCTTTGGATCGCTGCTCTAGCGATCGAGCACAACCTCAGTTTAATTACCACAGATGCGCACTTCGAAAGGATTCCCCAGTTGATGCGCGAAACCGGAGCAAGCTAAAGCCGGGCCAACTCCGCAATTCTACCTTGCATCACTTTGGTGAAGTCTTCGATCTCTTTCGCCTCGTAACCGCCGGCGCGAAAGGCATCGCGGATCTGTTGCGGAGAAAGGCCGGCCAGCATTTGGGCGATCCAACGGACGTCGGACCTGGGAACCTTTCTGCCGATCCACCTTAGGCCAATGCGGTGGATATATTGGGGCGGGTGAAAGAGGAAGATACAAGCCGGCCACGCGGGCGGAGCGAAGCTGACCGTGTCCGGCGTGACCCTGGAAATAAAGCGGGAATTTCGATACTCCCGGAGGTTGCCCCTTGATCTTCCCACTGGCCAATCGGGCCCGGCCGTTCCGAAGCTGACACCCAGATCGCTCACCGCATAATGAAGGGCGGCGGGATCATCCTGGTCGCGATAGACGGCGGTGTTCACGTCCTTGAGGTCCCAATTGTTAATCAGGGCCATCATCACGCGGAGCCCATTGTGCTCACGGGTGCCGTAAAACGCGTCCTTCTTCCAGCGCCAGTTGCCGACTTTCTGGACGGACTTCGAGTCTCTTTCAAGACGCGCATTGTGCACCGCTCCATCGCTTTTGACCACGTTTCCGCCGCGCCGCAGGTGGGGCATGTTGCGAATCCTGAGGCGAGGCACAAAGTAATCCTCATCCGCGAAATACCCCACCGCCCAAACAAAGCGGGTGGAGACTGTTTCGGGGCGCGCTTCGGCGCCGAGCTTCACTTTCCACTTCACGCCGTTCACGTCCTGTACCACAAACTTCGGATTCGAGCCTTTGGAGTCCTCTTTGAGGAAAGTGAATTCGGCGGCGGGCGGTTGATGCTTCTCGCCTCCCGGGCCGAAAAAAAGGTCGCGAGAGGCGAGGTTGCCGGGATCGCGCCACAGCACGGAAGGGGTACGATCGGCAACTTCTGCAGTTGCGACGCCGCTTCTGTGAGCTTTTTTCACTACGCCGGATTCGGCGGAACAAAGAAATGGTATGGCGACCCACAATGCAACCGAACGCATTTTCATCAACATAGGTGTTTCCTCTTCGCGGCAGCGCGGCTTTGTCCTCTTTATTTGTGCAAGAGGAATGCCACGTGCTTATTGATACCCCGTGAATAAGCTTCTGGTTCAACCGGGCGATGGCGTCCTGCCGTTGGTCAAGGCAATTAATGCCGCCAAGAGCAGCGTGGAAATCGTGATTTTCCGATTCAACCGGAAGGAAGTGGAGAAGGCATTGGCTAACGCGGTGAATCGCGGCATCAATGTGCATGCCTTGATCGCGCATACCAACCGCAGGGGCGAAGAGAGTCTGCGGGCGCTCGAAATGCGCATGCTTGCGGCGGGAGTGTCGGTGGCGCGGACAGCGGACGATCTGGTTCGCTATCACTCCAAATTCATGATTATCGACCGCAAAGAACTGTTTTTATTGTCGTTCAACTTCACGTTTCTCGATATTGAGAAGAGCCGCAGTTTCGCTTACGTGACGACGAGTCCCAAATTGGTGCAGGAGGCCTGCAAGCTGTTCGACGCCGATATCAAGCGGCAGCCATATGAAGCCGGGGATCCGAACTTCGTGGTGAGTCCGGTAAATGCGCGGAAAGAGCTCACGTCGCTGATCGCCGGGGCGCGAAAGCAGCTGCTGATTTACGATCTGAGAATCAGCGACCCGGCCATGACGCATCTTCTGCAGCAGCGAGCGAAGGCCGGCGTCGATGTGCGGTTGATCGGCGCGCTGCCGCACGCCCAAGGATTTTTTCCGGTCCGGAAGATCGACCAGTTGCGCCTGCATACACGGGCGATCGTCCGGGACCGCAAACTCGCCTTCATCGGCAGCCAGAGCCTGCGGGAGTTGGAACTGGATAACCGCCGGGAGGTGGGAGTGATCTTCAAGGATCCCAAACTGGTAAAGCGCCTGGCGGACACGTTCCAACAGGATTGGGACTCCGCGGACAAGGCCAAAGAGCAGGAAGCGGGGGGAAATGTAGATCCCACCGCGAAGATGGCGAAGAAGGTTGCAAAGGCCGTGGCAAAGGACTTGGTGGCGGTTGGTCCGGTGATGGACACGATCATGAATGAAGCGGCCGGCCAAGGGAAGAATGTCGATTTGGACCACGATGAAGTGCAGGAGATGGTCAAGGACGCTGTGAAAGAAGCGGTGAGAGAAGTGGTGGCCAGCGTCATGGAAGAATCCGCTCAGAAGACGGAAGCGGCCAAGTGACCGGAGCGGGCCGGGGCATGAAGATGGCATTCTTGCTCCTCCCGCTGTGTGTCGCCGGGTCATGGCAGCAGGCGGTGAACCAGACTGCCGCCCACCTGCAGGATTTCGAAAGAAACGTGCAGGACTATATAAAGCTACGTAAGAAAATTATTAAAGAGATCCCGCCCCTGAAGCCGACGGACTCTTCCGAGGCTTTGGCTGCCCATCAGAAAAAACTGAGTCAGAGGATCCGGAAGGCACGTTCCGGCGCCCGCCAGGGAGACATCTTTACTCCCGCCGTGGCGGCCGAATTCCGCCGCCTGATCTCGATGCCGATGAAAGGCCAGCAAGCGGCGATCAAGCAGAGCATGAAGAACGCTGAGCCGGTCCAGGTGAAACTGGTGGTGAACCAGGAATACCCCACCAGCTTACCGCTGCAATCCACACCGCCTACTTTATTGCAGAGCCTTCCGCGGCTCCCCGCGGAGCTCGATTACCGCATCGCCGGCCAGAATCTGGGGTTGCGGGACGTGCAGGCAAATCTGATCCTCGATTTCATTCCCCGAGCAATTCCGTGATGTTGTTCAACAAGGGTTTTAGGCGAGGCAGCCGGATGTTGCCGCTGCTCGCACTGGTATCGCTGAGCTGGTTTTGCAGCTCGTTTGGCGCGGATGCGGATGAGTTACAACTCCCGCTGAAGGCTAAGTCGGTGCGCTTTGCCGTCATCGGCGACAGCGGCACGGGCGGGCGGCCGCAGTATGAGCTGGCCGCGAGGCTCGTAAAGGTTCAGGAGAAATTCCCCTTCGAGTTCGTGATCATGCTGGGAGATAACATCTACGGAAGCACGAGGCCTGACGATTACCGCAAGAAGTTCGAAATCCCCTACCAGCCGCTGCTGGACGGAGGCATTAAATTCTACGCGTCGCTCGGAAATCACGACCCCAGCACACAGCCTTTCTATAAGCCCTTCAACATGGAGGGGAAGCGTTATTACAGCTTCAAAAAAGGTGATGTCGAGTTTTACGCGCTGGACAGCAATTACATGGATCCGGAGCAGATGACGTGGCTCACGCGGCAGCTTTCGGCATCCGGCTCGCGTTGGAAGGTGGCGTTTTTCCATCACCCGCTCTATTCCAATGCGCGGTTTCATGGCCCGGATATCGATCTGCGCAAACGGCTGGAGCCGGTGCTGCGGGAGTACGGCGTAAACGTGGTGTTTACCGGTCATGAGCACGTTTACGAGAGGCTGAAGCCGCAGTCCGGTATCTTTCATTTCGTACTCGGCAATTCGGGACAGCTTCGCAGAGGAGACCTGCGACGATCAGAAAACACAGCTAAAGGGTTCGACACGGACTTGAGCTTCGCAATCGTGGAGGTGGCCGGCGACGAAATGTTTTTTCAAGCGATCTCGCGCACCGGAGCGACCGTGGATTCGGGGGTATTGAAGAAACAGGAGAAGCCGGCACGGACAGAAACCTCTACGGTTTCGGGGCCTTAACGGATTGGTTCCCGCGGCGAACCTTTTTACGCATGTCGGGCCAGAACTCACGGAACACGTTGACGCCGGCGTCTAGGCCCAGGGACACGCCCGCGCTCGACACTCCATTGGCCACCGTGTGAAACCGCGCCGGCATCCATAACCGGGAGATCAGACCGGCTCCAAAGGCACTGGAAATGCGCCCCACGGCTACCGTCTGGCGATCGGTGATTTTCTTCCGCGTCACCACTGTACTTAAAAGAGCGTATTGCAAACGAGGCCGGAAGCGTTCTTTTCCGGAGGGGATATAACCTATTTGTTCGTGGAGAGCCGCGGACACGCCATACTGAATCCCTGTCCGAATCATGTGCCGGCCGAAGCCGGTGCCCATCCGTCTGCCAAAGCCAGCCGCGCCCCGGCCCCACTCCCGAGGCGCGTTGCGAAGGTGTTGAAAGGAAGTGCCGGCAGCCACCCGCACGTAAGACATTTTGCCAAACGTCCTCTTAATGCACGAGGATCGATAGGATTCATCAACCGCCGGATCGGCTCCCAATGCCGGCACGGCAAGCGAAAACAAAGCAAGAACGACCAGAAGCATGCAAACGACCCCTGCAGCAGCCTGAGCAATTACGGAGCCACTGTCAGGGCAACAGTACAAGGGGGGAGCGCCATACGGCGAACTTCTGCGCGGATGGGTACACTACATTCACCTGACAAGTGTATCTGCCGGGCTGCAGTTTCCCCAGGGGAACGCGGAAGCTGACCGGCACGGCTTTGGATTTCACATTCAAGCCGCTGTCAATGGGAAGCGGGTCGGTCTCGAAGGCTTTCACTTTGCCGCGATAGAAGCCGACGGTGGCCATCATGAACTGGGTGGTTTCGGCCGCGGGTTGGTAGGCTTCGAGATACACGAACATGTCCTGCTCCTGCCGGAAAACGCGAGTCACGCTGGGAATCAGCTTCTGTTTGTCCTGCACCAAAGGATTGGCCGCAAGCAGCTTCTTGTTTTTCTCGGCCGTGGCGAGCGCGGTATCGACATTCTCCCGCTGGTTGCTCAGCACTACCGAGCTGATAGGCAGGTAACGCTGCTCCGCGGTCAGATCGGGGATGGTGAACTTTGTTTCAAAGGTCCCCATCTTGCCGGTCTCGTTTTCGCGGGCGAGAAACTTCAGGGTATAGAAGCCGGGCTGCAGCGTAAAACCGGTGTCATAGGCGAGATTGCGTTTGGATAAGAGGCCGGCGGTTTCCCCTTTGAGCTTAACGGTGATCTCGTCGCGCACCGTGCCCTGTAGCACGCCGCGCGCATCCTTCACTTCGCCGATGAAATCGAGCCGGGTGCTTTCGGCGCCGCCTTTCCTGGCGAGTTCGATATCGCTGCCGGGGATTTTTACGGAGACAGGCACGAAGTAGCGATCTTTGGCCTGGCGGAAATAATTCACTTCGAGGGCAAGCGTGAGGTCTGTCACGGGGTCGCCTAACATCAGCGCTTCCTGTAGCTGGCGTTCGCGGTCAGACGACGTGAACTGGCGGAATTGCTTGGAAGCGAAGTAGCCGGAGCGGTAGTCGAGCTTGGCATTCAGCTTCTTATTGACCGTTACCTTGATCCGCCGGTAGTGGCCGTCGAGCGCGGTATTGGTGCTGTAATAACCGACGATGTAATAACTGGCGATGTCTTTCTGCGCCTGCACGATGCCCAGAGAAAGATCGTTGTTGTCGAGCAGCGCCTTGCCGCCGGTGTCGGAAGCGAGCGTATACAGACTTTCCTGCTGACTCTGCAGGTTGGCTTGCATGGTGCGCTGGGAGTTGCCGGTGTACATTCCGCGCCCGCCCGGGGAGGCTTTGGTGGCATCTCCCATGGGAGCGGTAGCGACGAGGCCGCGCGAATCGACGGGGTAAAAGGCGACATTGCTGCGAATGGCGGCATTCACGGTAGCGCGAAGCTGCGCCTGATTATCGATTCCGGTACGGCTCATGCCACCGGCAAACAGGACCAGCGCCTTCTTTTCCGGGAGGCTTGCCAGCATTTTTACGGCGGATTCCAGGGCGGCGAGTTTACGGTCCGTATTGAACATGTTGAATTCACTTTCGTCCTGGCTGAAGGCGGCGCCGGTGTCGCTCTCACTCTCATCGCCGGTGGCGCCGTCGGCCATTCCCGTTTCGCCGATGGAAAGCCCCTTGATGATTTTCGTAAGCTGGTCGCGATCGGCGGTGAAATCCTGAAGAACGTTGAGGGCGGTGGAGTAAGTCATCACCGATACCAGGTCGGCCTGGGTGATTTGGGAATCCAGAAACTTCAGCGCCGCCCGCTGGGCGCGGTATTGATCGGCGACGGGCATGGAAGCCTGATCGAAGAACAGCACCAGGAGGCGGCGGTCTTTGTACTTCACCTCGCCCGCTTTGGCGGCGGCGATTTGCGTAGCGAGCACCGGCTTCACCGCATCTTTTGGAGGATCGGGAGCAGCCACGGGCCGCGTCTGCAGCGATGGCCCGGGCAGCGGGGTGTCTTCCAGCCGCTGGTATTCGAGCACGCTGATCTGCTGCGGTTTGCCATCTTCGGTAAGCGTGAGGTCGGCCGGTTTCAGGCCGGTGAGCGGGTCGCCATTTTTGTCTTTTACCGAGACATTCACGATGACCAGTTGCGTGGTGGTGGAGAACTTCGCCGGGGCTTTGATAAGAGTGGGCGGGTCGGGCTGCTGCGGAAGAAGCAACTGCGCGGAAAGCAGGCAGACCAGTATTTTTCTCATGATCAGAACCTGAACCTCAGCATGATGGTGAGCCGGCGCATCGGGGCGGCCCCGGTGGCAAGGCCGTAGTTATTGGAGCCCACGAGAGTGCCCCAGTTGGTAATGGTGACGCGATTCAGCAGATTCTGCGCCTGGAACTGGAGATCGGCGCTGCGGCGCTCGCCAAACCGGAAGACCCTTCCGAGCGATCCGTTCAAGAAGAATACGGTGGGACCGGGAATGGTGTTGCGGCCAGCCGTACCCCAGTGGCCGGCGAGCGGGAGAGTAAACGCCGCGGTGTTGAAGAGCATTCCCGGCGCGTCGATGGGGAGGCCGGAGGCATTGGCGCGCACGGTGTTGTTGACGGCGGTTCCGCCAACCTGCGAGCGGCTGCCGCCGGCGAGGGCTGTAAACGGACTGCCCGAGCGTCCATTGATGTTCCCGCTGAGGGTCCAGTCTTTGAGCAGAGTTCCTTTACGGCCGTTCAGCATCGTGCCTCCGGCCCGGCCCATGCCGGTGCTGTACTGAAACTGGAGAGACAGGTTGTGGCGGGAATCGAAACTGGAGAGCCCGCGCTCGGCCGAAAGATCGAGCCAGTTTTGCGCCACCGGCGTGTTCCCCTGGCCGCGGCCGCCGGTGCCGCCGTTGTCAATCGATTTGGAAAACTGATAGGAGGCGTGGGCCATGAACCCGCTGCGGAAGCGGCGGTTCAATTGAAACTGCGCCGCATGGTAGATGGAATTGCCGTTGGAGGTTTCGTAGATGAAGCTGTGGGGAAGGGCGGACTCCGGCGCTCCGGGGGCGACGGAATTGGGCACAAACTGCTGGTCGAGTCTGGTTCCTTTGGTGCCGAGATAGCCGGCGGTTCCGAACATTCCGAAGAATAAATCACGCTGCAGGGAGAGGGTCCAGGTCTGCACATAGCCGATGCGATAGTCCGGGTCCACGGCGAACGTGTTGGTGACGCCGGTGCTCGAAGCGAGCAGGAAGGCGTTCCGGATCGTCAACGGGTTGGCGGGAGTGCCGGTGGCGCTCAACGCCGATGCGAACGGCGGCTGCTGGGCCATGTTGGAAGCGATCATGTTGTAAACGGAACTGTTGTAGTAGACGCCATAGCCGCCGCGCACGATCATGGAGCCTTTAGCGCGCGGTCTCCAGGCAAATCCCAGGCGAGGGGAGAAGTTGTTGCGATCGGGACGGATCAGCGCCGCATTGCTTTGGAGCAAGGGCGCGGCGCTGACGAATCCGGCGCCGATGTTGAGATTCACCATGCGGTCATAGAGCTCGGTGACGGGGGTGGAGTAATCCCAGCGCACGCCGAAGTTCAGGCTGAGCCTGGTGGCAATGCGCCAGTCGTCATTGACGAAGGCGTCATAGCCCGTTCCGCGGAAATATTTGTCGGGGTTGCCGTAGCGGATGGCGCCGGCGGTGGGCGTGCCGAGAAGGAAATCGGCCAGATCGTAGCCGGTGCCGAGTCCGTTAAAGGTGAACGAGCCGCGGCCATCGGTGTCGGCGAGTTGATTGAACTGCTGGCGCCGGTAGCCGCCGCCGAAACTCACATTATGGGTTCCGTGGACCCACAGAAGAGTCTCCGACAGCGCGCTGGTCTGATTGCGGCCGAGGGAGGAGTTTCCATCGGTAAGTCCGGCATAGTTGGTGAAGTTGAGATTGGGCGGTCCCCAGTTCCTGGGGTCCTGCGAGGTCCCGGCGATATTCAGTTGCGCGGCCACATTGACGCGGTTCGCAAAGTAAGGAAGGGAGAGGTCGCGGTTACGGCTGAAGGTGTAGCGGAGGTTATTGGTGAAGGACCGGTTGAACCTGTGCGACCAGCCGAGGTTGGCGTTGATTCCCCGCCCCGAGCCGGTATCGATGAACTGAAACAGGTTGGGCGAAGTGGTGCTTCTTTGTTGGAACGCTACGCCGCCGTCAATCTGGTCTTTGGCGGTGACCCTGACGTTCATGATCCGCGTGATCAGGTTGTCGGAAGTGCTGGACCCGCTGAGCGAAGTTTGATAGTTGCGGGCATCGAAGGGCTGGTTGGGCTGGGGAAAATAATTCAGCAGCGCGCGGGCGGCCGGATCGATTCGATCGAGGGGAATTTTGTTTCCGGGAAACGGCGCGCCAGTGGAGGGGTCGACAATGGTAACGGGCGCTCCGAGGACCGAGGTGCGGGAGAAGTCTCCGAACCGCTCGAGTTCCGTAGGCATGTTCACCGGTTGGGAAAGCGTGCCGGTATGACTGCGCTGGAACTGATAGTTGACCATCACGAAAATTCGCTTATTGGCGCTGATCAACTTGGGGATCTGTAATGGACCTCCAAACAGGAAGCCGCCGCGGCCATCTCCATAGCTGGGTTTGGCCAGATCAGCGCCGGTTACGGAGAATGCGCGCGCGTCCCAGACTGAATTGCCGAGGCTGAAGAACGCCATGGCGTTGTACATGTTGCGTTGGCCGCGACGCCTGTTTCCGAAAGCGCGGGCATCGGGACGGCCCTGCCAGCCACGGCGATCGCGTCCGCCCATCGCCCCTCTTTGGCCTCGCGGTCCTCCAGGTCCTCCAAATCCATCTGGTCCACCTGGTCCTCCCGGTCCACCGAATCTGCCGCCGCCGAATCCACCCGGTCCACCACGTCCGCCGAATCCACCCGGGCCTCCGGGAACGCGACCCTGGCCCATCGCTACCGGCGGCCCATCTCCATTAGGACCACCACCCATGCCCTGGCCGGGCATTGTGTTCATCATGCCCGGACCTCCGGGGCCAAAGCCGTCCATGCCCATACCCCGCGGTCCGCCGCCGAAGCCCCAGTCGTTCTGCGGGTTCATGACGGCCGCGCTGCTCACACTGCCCTGCACCAGAAAGGAATTGGCGGCACTCTGATTGAGATAGGCTACGTCCTCGGCGCGAATTCCGGTTTCCCCGGCGAACAGTGGGGGATTGATCGACTGGGTGACATCCAGGCGCTGAAAGCCAGGGAGCTGCTGGCCAGGGGAAGGCGGGACGGCAGCACGGCGATTCCGGTTTCCAATTTGGGCCGGCGGTGCGGCTGCCGGGGCAACTTGGGCCGGCGGTTTTCGCTTCAAACCGGCGGTCAGCGCTTCCTGCGACAGGTATTGGAGCCCCCATTCGGCGGCTGGAGTGCCGGGGGCGACCGTAACAGAACGGTTGAGCCTGGCAAACCCGAACATCTCGACCTCGACCGTCCAGGAACCTTCACTCAGATTTTGGAACAGGAATATCCCCTGATCGTCGGTGGTGGTAACCACGCGCTTATCACCCTGAGAAGCGGTCACGGTGGCCCCTGGGACAGGCAAAGCGCCGGTTTTGACCGTGCCGCGATATTCGGATGCCGCCAGTGTGGCAACGGTTAAGGCTGTCAGAAGAAGGGTCAACGGTTGGCGTAAAAAAGACATGAGGATCACATATTTTCTGGTTTCTCTGCCGCACCCCTTTCGTAGGTTAGACGCCGCAGATGGTGGGGGTGGTTTCGTTTTAGTTCTTTACTTTCTTAACTTTTGACCGACTTCCTGTTTCCACAAACGCACTTGTTTGGCGTCGTTTCCGCACCCGGCCAACTGATGGTATCAACGGAAGAGGAGTCTCAAACTCCTGAAACGAACCACGCAACTGGACGTCACACTACCAGCAGGTTACACTCAATGAAAGCGAAGAGGGCCTGCAAACCATAGTTATCGCAAGGAGATCGACCCATGGCACAACTAAACGCTACCTCAGGATTGTTATTAAGCGTCAAAGCCGCGGCTGGAACTGGTAGTAGATCTTCCGCCTACGGTTGGGATTGGGGTTGGGACGACGGCGATGGCTGGGATAGCGATTGGGATGGATGGGATGGCGATTTTGATGGATGGGATGGCGATGGATGGGACGGGTGGGATGGCGATGGCGACTACTAAGTAGCAGATTGGCTCGAACGTCATGACGCCCAAGACCTTGGCGGATGTAATCGGTCCAGTTCGAACGGATGAATTTTTCGAACATGACTTCGGAAAATCATTCCGTTACTTTCGCGGCCGCCCCGGAAAATTTGCGCCTCTCCTGACTTGGCCCGACCTTAATCAGATCCTCAGTTTCCACCAGCTGGATACACCTCGGCTCCGGCTGGTTCGTGACGGGCAACCCATCCCGGCGGAAACTTTCCTGAACTATCATCAGACGCGGCGGCCTCATTCTTCGCCAATGACCCGCCTGCGCTCCCACGAGTTGACCCAGCATTTACAAAAGGGCGCGACTCTCATCTTAGATGCGGTCGATGAGTTACATTCACCGGTGGCCGAGCTAGCCGCGAACATTGAAAAAGTCTTGCGGGCACGTATTCAGGTAAATACGTATGCAGGCTGGCGCACCTCACCGGGATTTGACCTTCATTGGGATGGTCATGATGTGCTGATTCTTCAAATTAGCGGGCGCAAACATTGGAAGGTATACCCCGCGACCCGGGAGTTTCCAGTGCAGGGGGATCCGAAGAAGGAAAATCCGCCCGACACGCCTCTCTGGGAAGGCATGCTTGAAGATGGCGACGTTCTCTATATTCCAAGAGGCTGGTGGCACGTCGCAGTACCCTTAGACGAACCGACGTTACATCTTACAGTCGGAATACACCGGGCGACCGGGCTGGATTTTTTTTCCTGGTATGCTAACCGCCTTCGGTCCAACAGAGATGTCCGTAAGGACTTGCCGAGATTGGGGACGGCTTCGGAGAAGGAAGCGCATCTCCAGAAGCTGCGTGAGGCTTGGGAGCAATCCTGGCATTCCGGCTTGCTTGATGAGTATCTTATCTCGCTTGACACACAAGCGCGCTCCCGGCCGCACTTTGGGCTCCCTTGGACAGCGACTCCTACCGTGCTGCCTCCTACAGATCAAGGCTGGTTGGTAAAATGGCTCGTGCCGCGTCCGGAGCAGGAGGCGGCCCGTGAAGAGACGATCGTGGTGCGTGGGAACGGAAAAGAGGCGAAGTTCGCGGCTGCCGCCGGTCCCGTCTTAGAAGCACTCCGGGTGGACGGTACCTGTTCCATGGAAAAGCTGCACGACAGCAGTGGGGGAACATTGTCTAAGGAAACTCTGCGGGTTTTCGTGACGGAATTGGTGAATGCGGGGCTCGCCTCCATCGTCGTTCTGGACGATTCAGGTCACGAATCGGGCGGATCACCGGTATCCCGCAGCTTGTAACTCAAACAATTCCGCGTACCGGCCGCGCAGTGCGAGTAATTGCTCATGTGTTCCTTGCTCCTGGATTACTCCTTCGGCGAGGACTAAAATGCGATCTGCCATTCGGACTGTGGAGAACCGGTGTGAGATCAGGATAGCCATCCGCTCGCGCGTGAGTTCCGTGAAGCGCAAGAACACTTCAAATTCTGCTCGCGCATCAAGGCTAGCAGTTGGCTCATCCAGAATCAGAACTTGAGCATCGCGCATGTAGGCGCGGGCCAACGCAATCTTTTGCCATTGGCCCGCGGAAAGTTCTATACCATTATCGAATCGCCGGCCGAGCATCTGTTCGTAGCCGCTGGGTAAAGTGGCAATGAGCGGTTCGGCAAGACTTTTGCGCGCCGCCTGCTCGATACGATGCTGATCAGAAAGCTCTTCAATGCGCCCTAACCCGATATTGTCTTTTACCAGCATGTCGTATCGCATGTAATCTTGAAAAATCACCCCGATCTCTTTTCGGAGATCCTCAATGTTGTATTCGCGAAGATCCACGCCATCAAGCAGAATGCTGCCGTCTGTGGGGTCATATAGACGCGCCAGGAGTTTAACCAGGGTCGTTTTGCCCGATCCATTTTCTCCGATGAGCGCAATACGTTCCCCTGAGTCAAAGCGAAAGTTGATGCGGTTGAGGACCTTTTTTTTCGATCCCGCGTACGCGAATGAAACATTGCGAAACTCGAATCCCGATCGAATGGGCCGCGGACCCGGTATGGCACCCGGTTTGGACACGATACCGGGCGCGGTTTGGAAGAACTCAAAGAGATCCTTCACATAAAACGCCTGCTCAGTGATACTGTTGAAGCTGGAAAATAGACTTTCGATAATGCCGCGCGATCGAGCAAATGATCCGGCGAGAAAGGTCAAGTCCCCAAGTGTGAGCTTTCCAGCGAGCGTGCGGACTAGAATCAAAACGTAAGCGCCGTAATAGCCGGCGGTGGGGATTAGATTTAAGAGGGATCCCGTACCAGCGCGCTTGAGTGCAAGACGCTTGTTCTCGTCATAGAACTGCTCGAAAAGCCGTCGCGCACGGGCGGTGAGATAAGGTCCCAACGCGAAGACTTTCACCTCTTTTGCACTCTGGATGCTGGTTCCCAAGAGACGCAAATAGTCTAATTCGCGGCGCTCGGGAGTCCGGCGGAAAAGCATTGAATAGGCCAGCATGGCGAAGTGCGTCTCGCCGAGAAAAGAAGGAATCACGGCCGCTACCATCAGAACCAGGAACCAGGGCGAAAACGACATCACGGCTGCTGAGAACGATAGCAGCGTGAGCGTCTGCTGGGCCACGCTGGCGACCGTTGCCAGCATACCTAGCCGGGTCGTAGTTTGCCGCCTGGCCCGCTCGAGCTTATCATGGAACTCGGGGTTTTCAAGCGTAACCAGATCTAGCGCACCCGCATGCTCCATCAGCCGCAAACTGAGAAAGTTCGTGAACTTATCGCCCAGCAAGCTGTCGAACAGAGTTCCCAGGCGGGCGAGGACGTCGCTTCCCACGACCAAACCGATTTCCCAGGACAGATAAATCCACACTTGCTCCCAATCGGACGTACGGTGTGTCATCACCTGGACGACCTGATCGATGATCAGCTTTCCCACCCACAATTGAGCGACCGGTAGAAAGGCGGAAACAAAGCGAACCCCGAGACTAGCAAGGGTTAAGGATGGGCTTGTCTGCCAAACGAGCCGAATCAGTGGAGTGACATTCCGCAACGCCCGAATGCGCTCACGCCACGAGTTTGGCGGATCCAATTGCCGGTCACGGGGCATCATAGGCATCTATAACAAGCCTACCGCAAGCCCACGAATGCAACACAAAGCGCGATAACTACCTGCAATCTCCGCTTTTACACGCCTCTACTGCTTTTAAATACTCCCACACCGCCGGAAGGCGCGATCAAAGGCGTCCTGGTCGGTGGTGCAATCCTTGCAGCCAGGAGACGCGTTGAGCGAACAATACCACAACCGCGCAGCCGCGTTCTCCGGTGATCAAAGGTTGAATCATGGCGCCGAGCTTGCGTACTTTATCGAGCACGGCGGCCGAGCTCCCAGAAGATTGTATAGCAATCTCCAGTCGATCGGAGCCACACCGGTGGCTACCGTTTCGACATTTAACTTTTGCGGACGTCCGTTGTCCAGCACGCGGAAGTCGGAAGCCTGCAGATCCTCCACGGCGCAAACAGAACCAAAGATCGCGAATCTCATGCGCGATACGAGGCTCCAAGCTGTGGGCCCTTTACGGAATATTCGCCGGAACAGGTAAGGAGCTGCCTTCGGCATTCTGCAAAGTCACGGTTACGGACGCGATGTCGCTCAGCGATCCCTGTACGGTGAAGCGCTGCGTCAGGGTGAAAAGGCTGCCGAACCGTTTCGACTCATCCCCGGCGTACCACGCGCGGGCGGAATCGGACAGCGGCACGGTCAGTTCGGTAGTCTGCAGCGTTCTTCCCGATACGGGAATAAAGCGGAAGGTCGCGGCGGTAATCTCGCGCGAGGTGGCAAATCCAACCAGGTCGATCACCAGTTGGCTGGCGGCCGCATCGCGGCGCGCGGCCACCTGGCGGATTACGGGGGCGGCGCGGGGAATCCTGGCCACGTAGACAGGAGGAGGATTGGAAGTCAGTTCCTCGGCGCCATTCTGGAGGCGGACGCTCAACCGGATGCTGCCGGCCACGGTCCCGGTCTGCATGGCGAAAGCAGCGGGCAGTTGCACTTGCGTGCTGTTGGGCGGAACGGTGAACTGGAGATTTCGCGAGCCGTTGGTAAACAGCAGCGCGGGATCGTCGGCCGGCATGGCGGCGTCCGGCGCGAAATTCAGCGAAAGTGTGCCGGAGATCGGCAGCGGGAAGGTCGAGCTAAGATTCACTCCGATGCGCGGCTGCGTGGCCGGATCCAGCGTTTCGGAAAAGCCGCTCAGCAGAACCGAAGGAATGGCGGGACGAACAACGGATAAGGCGAAGTCCGCCGATACGGTGGAACCGGCATCGTCGGCGATGCCCACAGTAAACGAGAAATCTCCGTAGGTGGCGGGGGTGCCGATGAGGATGCCCCCGGAAGCCAGCGAAAGGCCCTCCGGCAGCGTTCCCGATACCAGGGACCAGCGGTAGGGGGGCTGTCCGCCGGTGGCGCTGAAGCTTTGCGCATATGCGGTTCCGGCGCTGGCCGTCTCAATCTGCGAAGTGGTAATGGTGAGGTTCAATAAAACCGGAAGCATAAATGACTTGGTGGCGGAGACATTCAGGCTGTCAGTCACCTGTGCGATGAATGAAAAGAGCCCGGGGGCGGCGGGACTGCCCGAAACGACACCGGTGGAAGAGATGGTGATTCCGTCCGGCACGTCGCCGCCGCCAGCCAGGGACCACGTATAGGGCGGCACGCCGCCCGCGGCTAACAACGTTTCGTTGTAGGGTCCGCGAACCGTGCCTGCCGGGAGTGTTCCTGGTGTCACGATGACGACTCTGCCGGCAACGACCAATGTAAAAGCCTTGGCCGCGGACTGCTGCGCCGCATCCGTCACCTCCACAATAAAGCTGTAGTTGCCGCCCGCGAGCGGCGCGCCGGAGATCTGTCCGGAGCCGCTATCGAGAATTAACCCTGCCGGAAGTGATCCGACGCTCACTGTCCATCGATAGGGGGCGGCGCCGCCCGCGGCGGAAAGACTCTGGGAGTACGAGCTAGCCTCGGCGGCGTTCGGTAAAGCGGCCGGTGTAGGGATGGTGAGACCTTCACTAACTACGAGAGAAAACTGCCGGCTGGTTGAAGCGCCGGCCGCATCCTGCACGCGAATGGTGAACGGATAGCCGCCTTTGGCTGCCGGATTGCCGGAGATCGCGCCGGTGGCGGAGTTCAGTGTCAATCCGGGAGGCAGCGCCCCGTCCACGGACCACTGCAGGGGCGAAGCACCTCCCGCGGCGGTGACCGTCTGATTGTAGGGAGCCCCCACCGAGGCTCCGGGCAACGTGGTGGTCGTGATGCTGAGCGATGCGCCAATGGTGATGGAGAATTGGCGGGAAACCGCGCTGGCGGCGGAGTCGATGACCTGCACGGTGAATAAGGAAGTGCCGGCCGCGCCGGCAGTGCCGCTAATAGTCCCCGTGCCGGGTGAGAGCGTGAGGCCAGCGGGGAGGGTTCCGGCAGTCAGCAGCCAGGTGTAACCGATACCGCTGCCGCCCGATGCATCGAGCGTCGCGGTGTAGGGAACGCCGGTGGAACCGCCGGGAAGCGCGGTCGTGGTGATGGCGAGTTGGGGAGTGATGGAAAGGCTGAAGGCCTTTGAGGTGGTGGCGCCCGTACTGTCTGTCAGTTGCAAGGTGAAGCTGGACACGCCGGCCAGCGTTGGAATTCCCATGAGCTGGCCGGAATTGGCGGCCAAGGTGATCCCCGGCGGCAGTTGCCCCTGCGTGAGGCTCCAGTTCCAGGGCGCGATACCGCCGGTAGAAGTGAGCTGGAAATTGTAGGCAGCGCCGACGGAACCGGCCGGCAGGATCTGGGTGCTGATGGACGGGGCGGCGGCGGCGACGCTCATGCTGAAGGTACGAGTGGTGGAGACACCGGTGGAATCCTGCAGCCGGACCGTAAAGGTGTAGTTGGCGGCAGCGGAAGGGGTGCCTGAGAGGATCCCCGTGGAGGGGGCGAGCGTGAGGCCCGGCGGCAAACTGGATCCGGCGGCGAGCGACCAGAGGTAGGGCGCCGTGCCGCCGCTTCCGGCAATCAGGGCTGTAAAGGGCGCTCCGATGGAAGCACTATTGAGAACGGAGGTGGTGATGCTGAGATCGGTTCCGCCGGGTGCGATGACGATCGTAAACGCGCGTTGCGCGGTCGACCCCTGGGAATCCGACACCTGCACGGTGAAGCTGGAAGTGGCGGGCGGGCCGGATGGAGTGCCGCTGAGAATGCCTCCGGGGTTCAACGATAAACCAGGAGGCAGACTGCCGCTGCCGGCAACAATGGTAAACGTGTAACCTGTTCCGCTGCCGCCTGTGGCTCTCAGAGTGACGGGGGCGTAGACGGCTGCCACGGCCCCGGAGTGGAGGCTTTCGGTGAGGATGCTTAGACCGGAAGAGATCGCCAGGGTGAATTGCTTAGAGGCGGTGGCGTTATTCCCGTCCCGGGCCTGGAGGGTGAACAGGAAGGCGCCGGACTGCGTGGGCGTGCCGCTAAGCTGCCCGTTGCCGCGCAGAGTGATGCCGGTGGGGAGCGTGCCGCTCTGCAAAGTAAAAGTGATTGGGGCGGCGCCGCCGCTGGTCTCGATTGTTGCGGAATAGGGTGAGTTTACCGTGCCAGAGGGAAGCGTGCCGGTGAGGATGGTGAACGCCGTTACCTGGATGGATAATTCGGTTTGTGCGGTTATGTTATTTGCGTCCCGGACCTGTAGCGCGAAGTTAAACATACCGGGGCTGGTGGGTGTCCCGCTGATCGAGCCCGCCGAACTGTTCAAATTCAGGCCGGGCGGGGGCGATCCCACCGGAATGCTCCAGGTGTAGGGCGGTAAACCGCCGGTCGCGTTAAGCGCCGTCGAGTAAGGGGAACCAGCTGTGGCTCCGGGCAAGGCGGTGGTGGTTAGCGTGAGATTCGAATCGGTTACCGCGAGAACGAATGCTTTTGCCGCGACCGTTCCCAAACTATCGCGAACCTGTATGATCAGGCTGGCAGTTCCGGCTTGCAATGGCGTCCCCTCGAGTACGCCCGCGGGAGAGAGGGACAGCCCTGAGGGTAGGGCGCCGGATCCGCTGCCGAGGCTGAACACATAGCCTGCTCCGCTGCCGCCGGCCGCCTGAATCGGAAACGAGAACGGAACCCGAAGTGTCGCGCCGGGCAAGGAGTTCGTAGTAATAGTGAGCGCCGAAGTGATCGCAAGGCTGAGAGCTTTTTCAGCGAAACCGCCCGCAGAGTCAGTAAGCCGCACGCTGAAGGTGGATGTCCCGGCGCTTGCCGGCGTCCCGCTGAGGATGCCCGCGGCACTCAGCCCCAGGCCGGCAGGAAGAGGAGCGCTGCCGGGCGCGAGAGACCAAGTGTAGCCTGAGCCGCTACCACCCGACGCCTGCAACGTAGCTGTGTAAGTCTGATTCGTTACTCCCGGCGCAAGCGCGGCCGTAGTGATCGCCGGCGCATTGGCCGCTATCGTAATCGCGATTTGCCTGGTAGCGGAAGCAGCGGCGGCGTCGAACAGTTGAAAGGTGACGTTTGCCGTTCCCGGAGACGCCGGCGTGCCGCTGATCTGGCCCGTCGACGCATTCAAGGTGAGACCGGAAGGAAGAGAGCTTCCGCCAGCCACGGACCAGGTGAGTGGACTCGTGCCGCCTGTAGAGGAAAGCGTCGCGGTGTAGCTTTGGTCCACAGTCCCGCCCGGCAACGAGCTGGAAGAGATGAGCGGCGCGGCGTTCACAGTGATGCTGAAGGGTTTGGCGGCTGTCAGTTGCGCCGAATCCGACACGCGGAGGGTGAAATTGGACGGACCTGCGGTAGTAGGTGTCCCATCCAGCACACCGTTGGGGCTCAGGGTTAATCCCGCGGGTAATTGGCCGGCGGAGACGCTCCAGGTATACGGGGTCGTGCCACCGGCAGCCTGCAGAATCTGGCTGTATGGACGGCCAACCGTCCAGTTGGCAAGGCTGGTGCTGGTGATGGAAAGCGGATCGGGAGCTGGGGCGATGGTAAGCTGAAACGGCTGGTCGGCGGTAGCCTGATTGGCGTCTGAAATACGGGCGGTAAACGATATGGTTCCGGCGGTAGTTGGCGTGCCTGCAAGGGTTCCTGTCGCCGCATTGATCGAGAGCCAGGCGGGGTTTCCAACAAGGCTCCAAGTCAGGGGAGCCGTGCCACCGGTGGCTGCCAGTGTGCGGCTGTATGCCTGCCCCACCACGCCCGTGGGAAGCGGAGACGCGGTGATGGCGGGCGCGGGGTTGATCGTAAGACTGAAATCCTTGTTGTCCTGGAGCCCCAGTTTGTCGGTAACCCGCACCTGGATTGTGGACGAACCTCCAGACGTTGGTGTTCCGCTGAGCACGCCGGTGGAGGCGTTTATGGACATCCAGGACGGGGAATTGCCCGGAAGGCTCCAGGCGTATGGCGTTGTTCCACCGGTCGCGGCGAACTGCGCCGTGTACGTCCGCGTGGCGGTGGCCGGAAGAAGCGTAGATGGCGTGGAGATCGAGGGTCCGATGGAGGGAGACACAACCAGGCTGAAGGTCTTGCTGGTAGTGAACCGTGGGGAACTGCTGTCCGCTACCGAGACGGAAACGGGGAACGTTCCCGCATCGAGCGGGATGCCCGTGATACGGCCGGCGCTGCCGTTAAAGACTACACCTTTAGGAAGACTGCCGGTAAGCTCCCAGGAATACGGCGCACTGCCCCCAGCCGCGATGAGGGTTACGTCGTACAGAAGGAACTGCTTTGCCTCAGGCAGCGCACTCGGGCCGATGGTGAGAGCGGTCAAAATGGTGAGGCTGAAACTCTGCGTGTCGCTCTTCACATTGTCGCGCACGCGTATGGAAAACATGGCAGGACTAGAAGTGGCTGTGGTTGGAGTGCCGCTTAGCACGCCATTGTTGAACGAAAGTCCGGCGGGGATGGAATTCACCGCACTTACCCGCGTCCAGATATAGTCGCCCTCGCCGCCGCTGGCGCTGAATGTTTGCGTGTAAGACCGTCCGGCCATGCCCGGCGGCAGGGGTGATGTGGTCGTAATCTCGACATCTTTCCCAAATCCCGCGATGGCGAACGCGAGCAGGGTAGACAAGAAGATGGCCCGGCGATGGAAAGGCGGTGAGTAAGAAAAAATAAGACGGGGCATGGATCCTCCGGGCGCGAATGGGAAGCGCCCCCATACCTGCAGAGTGTATTGGCCTGATTATAACCCACTAGTACTATTACCTTGAAAGATTAAGGTGCTGGGATTATCCACAGGGGTATTGGATTAAATGCTACAACCACATCTTTGTGGGGTGCATTCAGATCATCATGGGAAAATATCAGAGAACATCGGGAAACCTGAGCGTTGTAAGATGTATAAACAGCGCCGGATGTGCGGTTGACAAGCCCTTCTTACTCCGCTATATTGCTGAAGTACTGATCTTTCAACGGCTTGTCGGTATTCGGGTAACTTCACAATCCGGTGAATGGGCTCGAGCAGGGGTACCACCAGCCGCTGAGCGGAGAGGCGATGGCCAATCAACCAGAGGATCGTCCCCTAGACTCGCCGTTTCCTGGCGGGAGTGATGAGTACGAGCAGATGCTCGATGACTACTCCCACTTCGCCGCCCCGGCCGACGGGGAGATTCTGCCCGGCCATGTTCTCAAAGTTACCGACAAGGAAGTGATTGTCGACTTCGGCTACAAGTCCGAAGGAATTGTTCCCCTTTCCGAGTTCCAGCTTCCCGACGGCACGACGGTTGTAAAGCGCGGCGACACCATTGATGTGATGGTGGATCGCCACGCGCCGCACGTGGAAGGTTACATGACGCTTTCGCACGAGAAAGCGGTACGGCTGCGCAATTGGGATACGTTGGAAAAAGCTTTTCAGGAGAGCCTGCCGATTCTCGGACGCGTTATCGGACGGATCAAAGGCGGTCTGCTGGTGGATGTGGGGACGAAGGCGTTCATGCCCGGCTCGCAGGTGGACGTACGTCCGATCCACAATCTGGACAGCTTGATCGGCACGGACATTCCGGTGCGGATTGTGAAGCTCAACCGGCGGCGGGGGAACGTGGTGGTCTCGCGCAAGCTGGCGATCGAAGAAGACCTCGCCCATCGCAAAGACGAGGCGCTGAGTGTTTTATCGGAAGGAGCCGTGGTTACGGGGGTAGTGAAGAACCTAACCGATTACGGTGCCTTTGTAGACCTGGGCGGCATTGATGGTTTGCTGCACGTGAGCGACATGTCGTACGGGCGGGTGGGCCATCCTTCTGAGATGCTGCACGTCGCGGATCAGATCACGGTCAGGATTCTCAAGTTCGATAAAGACAAAGAGCGCATTTCGCTCGGCTTGAAGCAACTTGCGCCGGACCCGTGGGATTCGGTGATTGAACGTTATCCGGTGGGCCTTAAAGTGATAGGCCGCGTGGTCAGCATCACCGATTATGGAGCTTTCGTCGAGCTGGAAGCCGGCGTGGAGGGGTTGATCCACATCACCGAGATGACATGGTCGCGGCGGTTGAAGCACCCTTCGAAAGTGGTGCGCGTCGGGGATAACGTGGAAGTGGTGGTGCTTGAAGTGAAGCCTGGGGAAAAGCGTGTTTCCTTAGGCATCAAACAACTGGAAGCGGATCCCTGGACTACGGTCCAAGACCGCTACAGCATCGGCTCGGTCGTGGAAGGGCGGGTGCGCAAGCTGACCGATTTCGGCGCTTTCATCGAAATCGAAGAAGGAATTGACGGCCTGGTGCACATTTCGGATCTGTCCTGGACCAAGCGTGTGAAGCATCCTTCCGAGATGCTGAAAAAAGGCCAGATGGTGCAGGCGGTTATTTTGAACATCGATGCGAACAACCGCCGGCTCTCCCTCGGCATCAAGCAACTGCAGCCCGACGCCTGGGAAAGTTTCTTCCGCTCGCACCAAGTGGGTGATATTCTGCGCGGGCGGGTGTGCCGGGCGTCGAACTTTGGCGTGTTTGTGGAACTGGCGCCGGGCGTGGAAGGCCTCTGCCATACTTCGGAAATTCCCGGGGCGTCGGGCAAAAAAGAAGATTCAGCATTACCGGTCGGCGAAGAGTTCGATTTCAAGATCATCAAGTTGAACGAGGCGGAGAAGAAAATAGGCTTAAGCGTGCGCGCTCTCAGTGAAGAGGAAGAACGTACGCGCCTGGAGGATTATCAACGACAGGCGGCCGCCGCGACGATGACCATTGAAGAGGTGATCCACCTGAAAGGACAGGGAGAGGGCCGGTAAACCCTGGCGGTGGGAACAGCCCAACAAAAAATGGGAGAACTAACGGGAATGACAAAAGCGGATCTGATTGAAGAAGTGTCACGAGTGGTCGAGATGACGCGTAAGGATTCGGAGGTTATCGTCGAGGCCATATTCGACAGCATCGTGCGCTCCCTCCGCACTGGGGACAAGATAGAAATCCGCGGCTTCGGAAGCTTCCGAACGCGCCAGCGACAGGCGCGGGTGGGCCGCAACCCGAAGACCGGAACACGGGTGGAAGTGCCCTCCAAGCGCATCCCGTTTTTCAAGCCCAGCAAGGAATTGAAAGACCTGGTGAACCACACGGCGGGCGGGGCGGAGAACAGCACGCCGTCTGCGTAATGGATCATCTCTGGAGTCCATGGCGCTATAGCTACGTCACCAAAGATACCCCTGTCACGGGATGCGTATTTTGCACGAAAATGGGCGAGGACAATGACCGCGAGAACCTGATTCTCTATCGCGGGCCGCGATGTTTTGTGGTATTGAACCGCTATCCCTACACGACCGGTCATCTGATGATTGTGCCCTACGAGCATGTGTCCACGCTGGAAGACGCCAGTCCGGAATCGACGTCGGAGATGATGGACCTGACCCGTCTTGCGTCCAAGCACCTGCGTGCCGTATACCGGCCGGGAGGGCTCAACATTGGAATGAATATCGGGGAATGCGCCGGAGCCGGGATCGCCGGTCACATTCATATGCACGTACTTCCGCGCTGGACCGGGGACGTCAGTTTTGTTACGGCTGTGGGAGAGACGCGCGTGCTCCCTGAGGATCTGGATGCAACCTACGAAAAACTCGTTCGCGCGTGGAACCTTTGCTGAGCCGGTGTCGGTGCTGCTTCCGGTGTGCGATGAAGTGGAAGGAATCGAGGCGGTATTGGCGGAATTAGTGGAGGTCGTGTACCGCCACTTGCCGGACGGCTCGGAATTCCTGATTGAAGAGAGCGGCAGCATGGATGGCACCAAGGAGCTTCTGCAGGAGTTCCAGCGGCATTGGCCGTTTCTCAACATCGTTTTTAATGACCGCCGGGAGGGGTTTGGAGCAGCGGCGGGGGCGCTCTACCGGCGTGCCACATGCCCCTGGGTGTTCTTTACGGATTCCGATGGGCAATGCGTGGCCAACGAATTCTGGCGCCTGGCGGAGCATGCCGCCGGGCACGATTTTCTGTTGGGAGTGAAGCGCCAGCGCTATGATCCCTTAATGCGGCGGGTTACGTCGCGGGTGTTCAACAATCTCGCGCGCGGGTTGTTCGGGGTGCCCGGGAAGGACATCAATTTCGGATTTCGTCTGGCCCGGCGCGCCGCCGTGCTGCAATGTCTAACACACTGCGGAGATCTGCCCACGCTGTTGAACGCCGAGGTCAGCATCTACGCGCATGCCCTGGGCTTCCGCATTCTGCCTGTGCCGGTACATCACCGGCCCCGGGTGTACGGGCTGAGCCGAGGGTTGACCCCGGAATCGGTGCCGGGGAATGCGTGGCATGCCTTCACCGGGTTGCTGCGCATACGGGAAAAGGTTGGCCGGCTGTGATGCGAAATCTGTGGGATGCGGTGCTTCGCGCGGCGGGCCCGCGGGAGTTTTCAGCGCTGGTGAACGACGAGGTGGTGCGGCTGCCGCGCGAGCTTCGCGGTTTGGTGGGAGTGGATCGCGGCGAACGCCAAGGGATCTATTTTGAATGGCAGGCGATGCTGGGTCTGATCGCGGTGCTGCGCCCGGGCATGACGGCTTTCGACGTGGGTTGTTCCTACGGCATCCTCACTTGCCTGATCAGCCGGATGGTGGGTGAGGCAGGGTTCGTGCATGCATTTGAAGCCAACTCAGAAGTGGTGGAGTGGACGGCAAGAACGATTCAACTCAACGCGATTGAATCGCGGGTGCGGCTGACTTGCTGTTGCGTGGGAGAATCCTCCGGCGGCGAGGTGGAGTTCTTCCGCGTGCCCGGCGCGGGCAGTGTCGCATCCACGCGCAATGCGGAGATCCTGAAGTTTCATGCCGCCGCGGAGTCCGAACCCATACCGCTGCTTTCTCTGGACGATTACTGCGCGACGATAGAACGTGCCCCGGATTGCCTCAAGATCGATGTCGAAGGAAGTGAATGCCTGGTGTTGCGCGGAGCCCGGCGGCTGCTGGAGAGGCATCGTCCGGCCCTCGTGCTCGAGACTCATGGTCTGGAAATCAACGGCCTTGGCGGGGATGTGGGAGAGGTGTGCGGTATGCTCGATGCGGCCGGCTATGTGCTCATGGATCTGACGCGGCGCGAGTTTGTGACGGCGGCTGTTTACGCCCGCCGGTATGAACGCTCTATCGGCTATTTGCTGGCCTGGGAGCTGGACAAGATGCTGTCCCCGGTAACGAGGTGAGTATTTCCGAAGGATTGACCGGGTACGAACGCAGATTGCACGAACTACAGGAAAACCTGGAGCAGGCGCGATCCAGGGTGGCGGCATCGGTGGCCGGTGCAGCGGTAGCCATCGCGCTGTTTGCCACAAGCGCTTTTTATGCCTTCCAGCATCAGATTCCCTGGTGGGTGCCGCCGCTATTGCTTTTGCCGGCCGTGTTCGCGGCGCGGGGGTGTTCGCGGTACCGGCGAACGGAAGCCGGTCTCTCGCGGCTCGAGCGATTCTACCGCCGCGCCCTGGAACGCGTACAAGGGAATTGGATCGGGAACCGGGTCAGCGGCGAGGAGTTTGACGATGGCGGCCACGCTTATGCCCGGGACCTCCATATTTTTGGCGAAGGCTCGTTGTTCGAATTGCTGGCCACGACACGCACGGCAATCGGGCAGCGCGGGCTCGCTAACTATCTGTTGGCGGCGTCTTCCCGAGACGAAGCGCGCCTTCGCCAGGAAGCGGTGCGGGAATTGCAGCCAAGACAGGAGCTCCGGGAGCAGATCGCGTTACTGGGAGAATTCGAGTTTGAGGAAGCGAAGTGGGAGCCTTTCGCAAGTTTCCTCGAATCACCCATCCTTCCGTTTCCCACAGCTTTGCGGATCGCCAGTCTACTCACATCGGCGGCGTTAGTTGGTTTATTGATTGCCGGAATCGTAGGACTGGCCTGGCCAACGGCCGCTTCCTGGGCGGTTCCGTTGATCTCATTTCATGCGATGGCCGGTCTCGCGTTCCGCGATCGGGTGAACCGGATGGCGGAGTCCGTACGGACGGTGTCGGGCGAGACACAAGTGCTAAGAGAAGGCCTGCGGTTGATGCAGATGCAGCAGTTTCAATCGGCTAAACTGCGGTCCCTTACGGAAAAGGTGCGCAACGGTTCCGGCTCCATTCGAACATTGGAACGGCTACTGGTATCCCTGAGAGAACGCAACAAAGAATGGTTTTACTTACCATCGCTACTGCTGTTGCTCGGTACGCAACTCTGCATGGGGATTGAGAACTGGCGCTCGCAAAATCGCGATGCGCTGCGAGGCTGGATGGATGCCTGGGGGGAGTTTGAGGCGTTGAATGCGCTCGCAGGCTATGCTTATGAGAATCCGGAGTACGTCTTCGCTGAGCTTTGCGACGAGGTTTGTTTTGAAGCCCGGGACCTTGGGCATCCGCTCTTGCCGCAGGATCATTGCGTGCGCAACGATGTGCACTGGAATCTCCAATCGCGCTTTTATATCATCAGTGGATCCAACATGGCGGGCAAGAGCACGCTGCTGCGAACCATCGGGCTGAGCGCGGTTCTCTCCTACGCCGGAGCTCCTGTACGTGCGCAGCAGGCGCGTCTATCGCACTTTTCCGTATGCGCCTCGCTGGCCGTGGTGGACTCATTGCTGACCGGCAAATCCAAGTTCGCGGCGGAAGTGGACCGGCTGCGCCAGATGATCGTAACCGGCCAAGAAGGCGGCGGCGTCCTCTTCCTGATCGACGAGATTTTCAGCGGTACCAATTCGCGTGACCGCCGGATAGCGGCCGAGGCGGTAGTGCGGACCTTGCTCGATCACGGAGCGGTAGGCGCCATGTCTACCCACGATCTGGCGCTCACGGAGATTGCGGGGGATGGAATGCTGCTGGGCGTAAACGTCCACATGGGATCGAGGGAGGGAGGCGAGCCGATGGATTTCGACTACCTGCTGAAGCCCGGAGTCACTCAGGAATCGAATGCCCTTGCCATTGCCCGCATGGCGGGTGTGCCGGTTTAGGCGAACCCTGGTATGGTGGATTTTTCCGGAAACAGAGTGCCCTGGCTGCACCCGAATCTGAAGTGGTTAATTGCCTTTACGCTGGCGGCGTCGGCGGTCAAGTTCCTGTTTGCGGCTGCTACCAGGGGAGCCGGGATTGCGGTCCTCCCGTTCCTGGCCATCGCCGCCGATGCCGGCACCGTTTATTTATTGTGGCGCCTGCTCGCGCCGCCGACGGAAGCGAGCATCGCCGCCCTGATCGCTGTGGCGCTCTCTCCCCTCACCATTCTGACATCTGGCGTTCAGGGAAGCACCGATGCCGTCATGACGTTTTTTCTCGTGCTGGCGGTTCTGCTGCTGGAGCGGAACGTTCATCCCGCACTGGCGGGCGCGGCTTTCGGAACCAGCATGAGCTTTCATCTCTTTCCGCTGTTGCTGCTTCCTGGCGTGGCGGCATGGCTGCCGGACATCAAAAAGCGGGCGATGTTTTCGGCTCCGGCGGCAGCCGTGATGCTGGCCGCATTTCTTTCCCCGCTATGGCCGCAGCCTGCCGCCCCGTATGGCAACTGGGGAATTTCGAGGTTGCTCGGCTGGCTGTCCGCGGCAGGCTTCGCCGCCCCTGACGAGCTGTTTCACGCCGCCGGAGAATACATCATTGCCGGCGTCATGGCCGGCGCGGGACTTTGGGTAAAGAGGCGCTATCCAGGCTCGCCGTTATCGCTTCGAATCGCGTTGCTCGCCGTTTTTTTTCTGCTGGTCACACCTGGTTTCGGGGTAAAGCATCTGGCGTGGGTGGCTCCCTGGGCCGCACTGGCCGGCTCGGAGGCAGCAATGCTGTTTGGATTTAGCGGAATGGTCTTTATCGTCTCGGTGTATAACTACTGGAGCCAGGATTGGCCGTGGGAGCTGGAGAACGCCCTCGACAAGCCGCCTTGGTCCGGTGTGATCATCGGGTACGAGTTGCTCTGTTACGCCTCGTTGGTGGTTCTGTTTGTGGTTTTGAAAAGCCGGATGGTCACGCCCCGGAGCGGGGGAGAAAACATTACTGGAAGAAGATCGTATCGTTCCGCAGTTCGTCGCCGGTGAACATGCAGGGGCCAGCGCGAAAGCGGTACTGAGGAGCCAGCTTCATCACCGCGTTGTAAATCTCCGCCGGATCCTCCGGCGCCTCTTCGACCGAGATCACCATTCGCGGATGGTAGGCTCTGATGGTTTCCGCCGCGCCATGAATCATGCGCGTGCCGGCCCCTTTGATATCGGCCTTGATGAGGTCCACTCGCGGAAGATTCAGCTCTTTCACCAGCTTGTCGATCGTCGTCACGGGGATGTCGGCCACGACGCGGGCACCGGCGCCTTTGGTCAGAAAGCTGTCTCCCGCCGCCCCGTTGCCGTTGGCATAGAACAACAGCCGCTTCTCTTCATCCCAGATGCCTTTGGGGTACACGAGCACTTTCCCGGCGGCAATTTCTTTCTCAAAGTTGCGCCGCAGGCATTCCAGCGCTTCCGGCGAAGGTTCGATCGCGATCACCTTTTCCGCGCCCGCTTCGAGGGCCGTTTTCACGTAGAGACCGATATGGGCGCCGCCATCCAAGACGATATCGCCCTTTCTGACTCCACCGGTATCGGCGGTGCCATAAATTTTACGGTCCTGCTGCGCCAGCAGAATGGCAAGGATCTCGTCGCGGGTATCGGGGACCCAAAAGTCTCCTTTCGGCGTGGTCCAGAGTTTGTAGGCGCCGTCGGTCCTTAACGGATGGGACTTTGCCAGGAGATTTTTTTCAATGTCCGCCTGGGCGATTTTTACTTTTCCGTCGGTTACGGCTTGCCATACCGTGCAGTAAGGGCTTTTCTCTATGCGCCAGGCAAACGGGAGAATCGCCAAGCCCGGAGTAACATTCAACGCGGCCAGACCGGAAGTGAAGAGAATACAGACAACGATAAACCCCTTCAGCAGGGTCTTTACGGGCGTGGACAGAGACTTGGATGGCCGCTGGGTCATAGAACCTTTATCGGCCAGCGGCGGGAAATCCGTAGGCTAGAAGTCGTTGAGCCTGCGCGCGAGCAGCGACAGGAATTCGTCCCGGGTCTCTTTCTGCTCGCGGAAGGCGCCCAGCATCGCACTCGTAATGGTACCCGAATGCTGCTTTTCCACCCCGCGCATCATCATGCAGAAATGCCGCGCATCGCACACCACGGCCACGCCGCGCGGATCGAGGATCTTCATCAGTGTTTCCGCAACCTCCTGGGTGAGCCGCTCCTGCACCTGCAAGCGCCGCGCGAACATATCCACGACGCGCGGGATTTTGCTTAAACCGATCACCTTGTCCTTGGGCAGATACGCGACATGCATCTTGCCGAAAAACGGCAGCATATGATGCTCGCACAGACTGTAGAATTCGATGTCGCGCACCACCACCATCTCGTCGTACTTCACCGCGAACATCGCGCCGTTCACAATTTCGTCGACGTTGGTGGTGTAGCCGCTGGTCAGGAAGCGGAGCGCTTTGTCCGCCCTTTCCGGAGTTTTCTCCAGGCCGTCGCGGTTCGGGTCCTCGCCCAGCTCGGCCAGGATCGCGCGAATTTGGGGAGCGATCGCCTGCTTGGCGCGCTTCGGTTCCATCATCTTTACCAATGCTTTATTTTTCATCTGCCTGCCTGTTCACTTCCACGATGTTCCGGCGGGTTTCATAGATTCGGACTTTCTTCAATCGCGTAGTTGGAGGAAGCACCCATCGCCATCCGCACTCCAGGCGGCGCTGTATCTCCAGAGCAACGTTCTCGGTGGTGGGCGGAGCGTCGCGAAATTCCGCTACTTCCTCGTTCAGATACTTATGATCGAAATCGGCCAGTACATTCCGCTGCACATATTCATCCAGCTTGGCGACGCAGGTGACAAGCCCGGTGCAGGGATCGGGCTCCCCTTCGACGACAACCTCGAGCACATAATCGTGACCATGGCCGTAAGGGTTGTCGCACTTGCCGTACAACTCCCGGTTCTCCTCATCGGAAAGTTGCGGCGAATGCAGCCGGTGAGAAGCGGAAAATCGATAACGTCTGCCAAGATGGACCATAGACATCGCCTACCTCACGCCTTCGCCGAAATATTCCACCCAAAGATCTTCGGTCTCATAGATACGCACGCTGTGAAGCCGGGAGTTGGGGGCCCGCAGGGCCGGCTCGAGCCGTGTCCAGACTTCCATCGCGATATTTTCGGGCGTGGGCACAATTCGATCAAACGGAGGAACTTCATGATTCAAGAAGCGATGATCCATCGGATCCACCACCTTCTCATTCATTACTTCCTTTAAGTGCTTGAGATCCATCACCATACCAGTCACCGGATCCGGCTGCCCTTCGAGCGTCACCTCCAGGATATAGTTGTGCCCGTGACCATGCGGATTCGCTGCCGCCCCGTAAACGGCACGGTTCTCCTCCGCGGAAAGTGACGGACTGGCGCAGGAGTGAGAGGCGGAAAACTCGGCGCGGCGGGTTATTTTCATTCGCTCCTCCTATAAGATGCTGGCTACATGCCAGGGGATACTCTAAAATTGTAGTGAGTTACCATGTCTTCCAGCAAAACCAACCAGATCCTCCGGTTGACGATTGGCGTGCTGTTGCTTGCGCTGATCTACGTTTCCGCCGGCGTGATGGAGCAGCGCATCGTGGTGGTAGGGGACACGGCGCCGGACTTCCGCATTGTCGCCGATAACGGGCAGACCATCACCCGCTCGGAGTTCGGAGGCGGGAAACTGCTGGTTCTGAACTTTTGGGCAACGTGGTGCCTGCCCTGCGTGCAGGAGCTGCCTTCGCTGATGGAGTTTCAGGAGCGAATGCGCGCCAAAGGCGTGGTAGTGGTGGGAATCAGCGTGGATAAGAACGAACAGACGTACAAACAATTTTTGCAGCGGGCCGGCGTTGGCTTCGCCACGGCCCGGGATCCCGAGGCGAATATCAGCGCCAGTTATGGGACGTTCAAGTATCCGGAAACGTACGTGATCAATACCGGCGGCAAGGTGGTGGCGAAGTTCATCGGGCCGGAAACGTGGACCGATCCTAAAGTGATGCAGCAAATCGAGAGTCTTCTGTGATCGCGGCCGAAGTAAAGAAAAAGCTGATGGATGTGGTTGGACCACACGGTTGTCTGGACCGCGCCGAAGACCTGATTCTGTATGAGTATGACGGCGGCGTGGACAAAGCGCGGCCGGAGTTGGTGGTATTTCCCCGCAGTACGGAAGATGTGGCGGCGATCGTGAGAATCACCCATGAACACAAGATCCCCATCGTCGGACGCGGCGCGGGTACGGGGTTGAGCGGGGGAGCGATCCCGCGCGCGGGCGGCGTGATGATCGGCTTCTCGCGGATGAACCGGATCCTCGAGATCGACCTTGAAAATGAACGCGCCGTGCTTCAGCCGGGTGTGGTGAATCTCGATATTACGCTGGCCGTGCAGGCGCAGAATTATTACTACGCCCCCGATCCTTCGAGCCAGCGGGCGTGCACCATTGGCGGCAATGTGGCGGAGAACGCCGGCGGTCCGCACACGCTTGCTTACGGGGTTACGACGAACCATGTCCTTGGCCTGGAGGCTGTGCTGCCGGACGGCACGGTGATTTCGGTGGGAGGAAAAGAGCCCGACTTGCCGGGTTACGATCTCACCGGAATCCTCGTCGGCTCCGAGGGTACCATGGCATTGGTGACCAAAATCATCGTGCGCCTGATGCGCCAGCCCGAGATTGTGAAAACCTGCCTCGCCATTTACGAAAGCGTGGACGATTGCGCCGATACGGTGGCGGCCATCACCGCCGCCGCGATCACTCCCGTCGCGGTGGAAATGCTCGATGGCGTCATGCTGCGCATGGTGGAAGAGGCGACCCATGCCGGTTACCCCATGGACGCCGCCGCCGTGCTGCTGATCGAACTCGAAGGCCTGACCGAAGCGGTGGAAGAGCAACTGGATCAGATTCGTTCCATCTGCCAAAGCTGCCGGGCGCGGGAATTCCGGGTGGCTCGTTCCTTCGAAGAGCGCGATCTACTGTGGAAAGGCCGCAAGAACGCTTTCGGAGCGGTGGGACGGGTGAGCTCTTCCTACTACGTGCAGGATGGGGTGGTTCCGCGGACGCAGATTGCCCCGACCCTGCGCGAGATCCAGCGCGTGGGCGACAAGTACGGACTCACGATCAGCAATATTTTTCATGCCGGGGATGGCAATATGCACCCCATCATCCTCTTCGATATCCACAAGCCGGGCGATTTGGAAAAGGCGCAAAAAGCGGGTGAAGAGATCCTCGAACACTGTATTGCCTCCGGTGGATCCATCACCGGCGAGCACGGGGTGGGCATGGAAAAAATGGAGTTGATGAGCCATCTGTTCAGCGCGGATTCGCTCGACATGATTCGCGGGTTTAAGAATCTGTTCGATCCGCATTGCCTGCTGAACCCGGGCAAAGTCCTGCCAACCGGAAAAGGCTGTCTCGAGATCCGGCAACCCGCGCTAACACCCGTGGCACAGCTTTTTTAGGAGGTGTGCGATGCATTCCCGCCGTCAGTTTTTCTTAGGCGCCGCCATTCCGATGATGGCCCCCGCCGCCTCCATTACTCCGCGGCAGCGGGTGGACCGC
Source organism: Bryobacteraceae bacterium (assembly GCA_035526195.1). Taxonomy (GTDB): domain Bacteria; phylum Acidobacteriota; class Terriglobia; order Bryobacterales; family Bryobacteraceae; genus CADEFT01. The sequence goes on along the minus strand of DATLCW010000382.1, from coordinate 21,866 downwards.
GCCATTGCCGGTCAGGACACGGACCGCTTCGCCTACAGCTGCTGGTACCACTTTTCCGATGAGAAGGAACCAGCGAAAGTACACGCGGCAAACACGCTGAACTTCCATCGCAAATTCCGTACCGATCTCGTAAAGGTGATGAGCGATTATGGGTACCCGCGATCCCAGGCAAAGTGGTATGAGCTGCGGGTGGAATCCAATCCCTTTCCGGAGCAGATTCGCGCGCTGGAACTGATCCGCAATGGTCTCCAGGGAGAAGCGCACTTCGTCGAGACGATCTTCAATCCCTGGACGGTGGCGGAAAACTTGTCTTCGAAAGAAGAAGTGCTGCGGCTGAAGAAAGAAAACCCGCAGGCTCTGCTGGATGCGTTGGGCGTCATTGCCAGGTCGGAAGCGAGCCACGCGAAGCGTGCGGTGGCATCCGGCGCCTCGGGGGTGTTTTTGGCAATCGCCAATGCTCAGGAGGGCGTGCTTACTCCCGAAGAATACAGCAAGTTCAGCGAGCCCTTCGACCGGATGGTTCTCGACGCCGTAAATTCGGCGCCTCTCAACACGCTGCACATCCACGGCGAAAAGATTTATCTGAGCCGCTTTGCCAAGGGCTGGCCGGCAACGGCCATCCATTACTCGAGCCACGCCAGTGGCATTCCGATTCGCCAACTACGGCAGGAATACGCGGGCGTGATTGCCGGAGGCATCGACGAGCGGAATTTTCGCACGCTGGTTCACACTCAGATGAAGCGCCAGGTAGCGTTCCACGAAGCGGGCAAGAAGTATATCGTGGCGCCGGGTTGTTCCATACCGAACGACACCAAAGATGAAGAGATTCTCAGGTTCGCCCAGATGATCGGCGCCTAGCATGTCCCAGAATCAACAAATCGTCACGAACTTATGGTTCGATCACAACGCCGAAGAAGCAGTCAATTTCTACCTCTCGATCTTCGACAATTCGCGCGTAGTGGGCGTGCTGCGGTGCGGCGAGGCGGGGCCCGGGCCGAAAGGCTCCGTCCTGACCATGACGTTTGAGCTCGACGGCCAGGAGTTCATCGCCTTGAATGGAGGTCCGGCGTTCAAGTTCAGTGAAGCGATCTCCCTGTCGGTGAAATGCAATTCGCAGGAAGAAGTGGACCGGCTCTGGGACAAGCTCCTGGACGGCGGCACGGCGCAACGATGCGGGTGGCTCAAGGACAAGTACGGATTATCCTGGCAGATCGTTCCGGCGGCGCTGGAAAAGATGCTGAAAGATGGAAACCCGGGAAGGTCGGGGCGGGTGATGAAAGCGCTGATGCAGATGGTGAAGCTCGATCTCAAACTTTTGCAACAGGCTTATGACGAACGTTAGCGCGCTTGGCGTTACCGGCCGAAAATGAACCGCTGCCGGCGCGGATCGGCCCCGCCATCCAGCACGCCGTTGTCGATCTTAATCACCGTAGGCGCGGAAGCGTTGCTCCAATCTCCCGTCACCTGCACGCGATGCCCCTTGAGCATCAGCGCTTCCGCTGTAGCTCGCGGAATGCGCCCTTCCAGATTCAGCTTGCCCGGCACAAATTCGTGATTCGCAAATGAGCTATAGAAATGCTCCGTCTGGAACCGCGGCGCCTCCGCCGCCTCCTGCGTTCCCATGCCGAACTCAATAATGTTCAGCAGGACCTGAAGTAAAGCCTGGTCCTGATTGTCTCCACCCGGAGTGGAAAGCGCAAGGAACGCCTTCCCATCCTTCAGCACCATGGTAGGACTGAGCGTGACCCGCGGACGCTTGCCGGGAGCCAATTGATTGGCATGGCCGGCGGTCAGAACAAACGTCTGCAGGCGTGTGCTGAGGGGTATTCCGGTATCGCCGGCAATGACGGAGGGCAGCCAGGCGCCGGAAGGCGTCGCCGAGAACACATTGCCAAAGCGGTCGACCACGTTGACGCAAGTGGTGTCCTGCTGCGCCGAAGCGGCGGATGTGGTGCTGGGCGGAGGCAGCGGAGGCATAAAGCTTCCCGGACGATGGTCCAGCGACGCGCGATTCGGATCGATCTGCTGCCGCCGCTGTGCGGCGTACTGCTTGGACAAAAGCGTCTCTGAGGGAATCCTGCTGAACTTCGGATCGCCATAGTAGCGGTCGCGATCGGCAAAGCCGAGCTTCGCCGTCTCCACCATGAGATGCAGATACTCCGGCGAATTATGGCCCATTTTTTTCAGATCGAAGCCTTCGAGAATATTCAGCATTTCGATCAGAACCGGACCCTGGGTCCAGAAACCTGGCTTACAAACTTCGTAGCCTTTATAGGAGCCGCAGATGGGCTGGTCTTCTTCCGCCTGATAGCCGGCCAGATCCTTACGGGAAATCAAGCCGCCATTGGCTTCGGAGAAATCGGCAATCCGGCGCGCGAGGCCGCCCTTATAGAAGTAATCGCGCACGGCCAGCAGCTTGCGGTCGCGCTTTCCCCGCGTTTTCTTCTCCACCGCCGCCATCTCCCGCAGCGTCCTGGCGAGCGCCGGCTGCTTGAAGATCTCCCCACGCCGCGGCACCTGCCCGCCCGGGAGAAAGAACTCACTTGAGGTAGGCCAAAGATTGAGGATACGCTGATTCATTCCGATAAAGCTGACGTACTCTTCCCCAATCGGGAATTGATCGGCATACTCAATCGCGGGCGCCGACACTTCGGCGAATGATTTCGTGCCGTACTTGCGAAGCGCCAGCATCAAACCATCGAACACGCCCGGAAGAATCGCCGCCCGAATTCCCTGCCCTGGAATCGGCGGCATATCCTTGATGGATTCCCACGGCTCCGGCTGGCGGTTGCGGTAATACTCGACCGTGGCCTTTTCGGGAGCCGTTCCCACTCCGCTGATGACGATGGGCGGCTTGCCAGTCATCTTGACAATGAGCGGCATCTCGCCGCCGATTCCGAATCGCGACTGCTCGGTGACCGATGCTGCAAGCACCGATGCCACGCCCGCATCCACGGCATTGCCGCCATTGACGAGCATGCGAAAGCCGGCTTCCACTTCAAAATTGTTGGCCGCGCCCACCATCTCGCGGGTACCGCGAACCGGCGGAAACATGGTTTTCTGGGCGGAAAGCGTGGTTGCGCTTCCGAGCAGCAGAAACAGGGGCAGAAGGTTACGGGGTATCATCGGCTTATCCCTGCATTGTCCAACATCAGGCGGTACTTGCGCAGAAGCTCATAAAGGACGACCCCGCCCGCGGTGGCGACATTCAAGGAATGCTTGGCTCCGAGCATCGGGATCCGGATGTGCGTATCGCAGAGGGAAAGCAGTTCGGGACGGATGCCGTCCACCTCATGGCCGAACACCACGCACAGCGGAAAACGCGGCCGCCAGTCGAAGAGGTCCACCGCGTGGCTGCTGGTTTCGATGGCCGCAATCTCAAAATCGCGCTCCCGGAGAGACTGGGCCACTGCCAGCGCATCCCAGAAGTGCTCCCAGGGCACGGTGTCATCGGCGCCGAGCGCCGTTTTGGTGATGGCCTTCTTCGGCGGCTTGCCGGTGATCCCGCAGAGGTACAGTTTTTCAAGGCTGATCGCATCGGCGGTACGGAAAAACGAGCCGACGTTGTAAAGACTGCGCACATTGTCGAGCAGCACCGAAACCGGCATCTGCCCGATTCTCTGGTAGGGGGCGGCAGCCGTGGTGGCCGCATAGGGGAGACGGTCGCTCATGGCAACTTGTCCAGCGGACGTGTGTTTGTAGAAATGAGGAGAAACATACGAGTGAAGAAACTATTGTCCGTGATTGCGATGACACTTCTGGCGGGGGCGTTGTACGCCGGCCCCATTGATGGCAAGTGGCGCGCCGAGTTCAAAATTCCTGAAGGTAAAGGCGGCAAACGAGGCGGCGGAACGGTGGTGACGCTGTTCGATCTGAAGTCAGATGGAAGCACGCTCGCAGGCAGCATCACCATGAGCCGAGGGAGAAGGGACCGCACCACGGAGATACAGAACGGGAAGATCGAGGGCGGCAAATTTACTTTTACGACCGTCCAGCAAGGGCGGAACGGCGAAGCCAAAATAATCTGGGAAGGAACGGTCACGGGCGACGAGTTGACCGGTACCCGGGCCCGCGAGGGGCGCCGCCGTGGGAGAGAATTCACCGCCAGGCGGCTGTAATCCCCCCTGCCGCTTGACGATTATTTCTTATATACTGTTGGCTACATCATCGTCCAAGGAGGACATGGATGGGCCGACCGTTTCTGCTCTCCGCAGCCTTCGCCGCCACGCTTTTCGCCGCCGACTCCAATTCCGGCAGCGGTAAACCCTCACAAGCTAAACCCGAGGCATTGCCGCCAGAGCGCTTTTCCGAGATTCACGCGCCCTTGCTGCAACCGGCGAAGCCCAACGAAGCCGGCACGCTGACGGAGAAAGTGGCTCCCAGTCTTCCCGCCGGCAATCGGGCGCTGGGACGTATGACGCGGCGCAATTACATTGATGAGCACCTCTTTGGAAAAATTGAAAAGGACCGCATTCCCCACGCCCCACTGGCGAATGATTACGAATTCATCCGCCGCGTTTCGCTCGATCTGACAGGACGCATTCCCACTTCGGCGGAGGTACGGGATTTTGTCGCGGCATCGGATCCAGCCAAGCGCGACAAACTCGTCGATAGGCTGATTGCCAGCGAAGCATTCGTCGACAAGTGGGCTTACTTCTTCATGGATATGTTCCGCGCCAACGGAAAAATGGGCCGCGGCCAGAACCTGTTCCACTATTGGATGAAGGAAAACTTGCGGGTGGACCGTCCTTATGATGACGTTGCCCGCGATATCATCGCCGCCTCGGCGAAAAGCAATCACGTCGTGGCCGCTTCCAACGTCATCGCGCGGGAGCATGTGCAGGGTAAGCCGCAGCCGGATGACGGCAAAGACTTCGGGATGGTCCAGCAGTTGGACACCCATGACGAGTTGGCCATCATTTACGGAAAGGCCTTCCTCGGCATCAATTTTTCCTGCGTATCCTGCCATGACGGCCGCGGCCACCTGGAAAAAGTGAATGTCTGGTTGACGGAGCGCAAGCGCCGGGAATTCTTCCAATTCGCTTCCTTCCTGGGCAACACCCGCTATCTCATGTATTGGGAAGACGGCAAGCCGCAATCAGGCGAGTTCATGATTGACGACGCCAACCCCGGCTACGACACCAAGGGCAAAAGCATGATCCGCGTGCCGCGCTTCGGTGGGCCGAATGCGCCGGCGTTCATCATGACAGGCGAGCAGCCGCGTAAGGACGAAGAACCGAGGGTGGCTCTAGGGCGCATGCTGACCGCACATCCGCAATTTGCCCGCGCCACCGCCAATCTGTTCTGGGCGAAGCTGATGGGTTTCGGCCTGGTGGAGCCTTACGACGAATTCGATCTCGCCCGCCTCGACGCGAAAAATCTGCCTAAAGGTTGGGAAGCGCAGACGTTTCATCCGCAGTTGCTCGAAGCGCTGGCCAATGACTTCCGCAAAGGCCACAGCGTGAAGCGCTTGTTCGCCACGATCTGCAAATCTAATGCTTATCAGCTTTCGGCCCGCTTTGAAGGCGAATGGAATGACGCCTACACCAAGTATTACGCACGCAAATTCGTGCGCCAGCTTAATGCCGAAGAAGTGCACGACTCGATCGTTAGCGCTACGGGGCGTCCCGGCAACTTCACCTACGGCGGCGAGAAAGTGGGTTGGGCGATGCAGATGAGCGGCCCTGCCGGCGGCGGCGATCTAAAAAATTTCATGCAGACTTTCGGCCAGTCCAATCGCAGTAATCCTCCCAAGCCGCCCACGGGATCGCCGCTGCAGGCGATGGTGCTGATGCAATCTTCCGTCGTCACCGAGCGCGTGCTCGCCAAGAATGACAGCAAGGTGCAGCAACTGCTCGACACCTACAAAGAAGACAGCGGGCGTATTGTGGAAGAGTTGTTCCTCGGCACGCTCGCCCGTCCGGCGACGCGGGACGAAGCCAAAGTCGGCCTCGAGGCGCTGTCGAAGGACCGCCAACAGGGGGCACAGAATCTCCAATGGGCTCTCGTCAACCACGTTGAGTTCCTGTTCAACCATTAAGTAAAGGAGTCCCATGCGCGTAGGAGACATGTTTCCAACCCGCCGCGAACTGTTGAAGTTCGGTGGTCTCGGCCTGGCCGGCGCGGCGGCGCAAGGAGTTTGGCCGCTCCAACTGGGGGCGTCCTCGGAGGCGAAGGTCACACCGCGCGGCAATGCCCGCAACGTACTCTACTTCGAGCTCTCCGGCGCCATCAGCCACGTAGAAGGCTGGGACTTTAAAGAGAACGCCGGCACCCCCAAGGACCTCGACATACGCAAGCTGCGCGACGATCTCTATCTGTCGCACCATCTGTTTCCGAAGTTCGAAAAGCACATCGATAAGTTCGCCGTTCTGCGCTCCCTGCAGAGCCATGAGGAAGTGCACTTCCGCGGCCAGTATTATGTGCAGACCGGGCGGCAGATGAATCTGGCATTTGCGAAGGAAATCCCCGCCATCGGTTCGGTGGTGGCGATGGAACTCGAGCAGCGCCGGCGCGCCAACGACACGTTCCCCACCTATATGTCGCTGTTCCTGGAAAAAGGCGCGGCGGGCGCTTTGTCGACGGGTTTCCTTCCCCCGCGCTTCTCGGTGGTGGATATCAATCCCGAAGCAGCGGTGAAAGGGGCCACCCTCGACGCCAAGGCAGTCGAGTTGATGGAAGAGCGCTGGAAGCTCCTCTCCAAACTTCGCGACGCCAGCCGGAAAGATGTAGCCGGTTACGGGAAGGACATGATCGGCTATACCGATTTTTATGATACCGCTCACCGGCTGCTGACCGACTCGCGTTGGCCCGAGTCCTTCCATATCAAGGAGGACGACAAGAAGCGCTACGGCAATACTTCGCTGGGCATTTCTTCCATCCTGGCGCGCAATATCCTCGCCGCCGACGCAGGCACCCATTACATTCATCTTTGCCATCCTGGATGGGATCATCATGTCCAGATCTGGGATCGCAAGGCGCCGTCCAACCATTACACGCTTTGCTCCGAGCTCGACCCGGCGCTCGCTTCTCTGATGGAAGACCTCTCGACGATGCCCTCGAAATCGGACCCCGGAAAGACGCTGCTTGATGAAACGCTGGTGGTCGTGATGAGCGAGTTTGGCCGCACGCCTGGCGCCTTGAACAACATGGCGGGGCGGGACCACTATAATCATTGCTTCCCGGCGCTCTTCGCGGGAGCGGGCATCAAAGCGGGAAAGATCCTCGGCAAAACAGATTCACAAGGAGCCAAGTGCGTGGAGACGGGCTGGCATCGCAAGGAACAGCCGCGAATTGAGAATGTCGTTTCCACCATGTTCTCGGCGCTGGGCATCGACTGGACAAAGGAAGTGCGCAACACACCCTCGCGCCGCACCTATGCCTACGTGGACCCGCTTGGCCCGCACGGCTATATTCCCATTGATGAGATCTCGTCGCTCTATACCTAGCGCCAGGGCTGCTTTGTTCAGCGGTTTATTCGCGCTCACGCTGGCGGCGTTCGCGGCCGAGCCGGGCATGGTCTTTGTCCCGGCGGGCGAGTACCAGCGGGGACGCACGCACAAACTCCCCGATGACGATCTGAAATGGTGGCCCGAGGTGATGAAAGACGACCGCCCCGTGAAAACCATCCACATAGATGCCTTCTACATGGATCAGCACGAGGTGACAAACGCACAGTATGCGAAGTTTGTTCAAGCCGCCAGACACCGGCCGCCCTATAACTGGCCCGATGGAAAGGTCCCGCCCGGTAAGGAGAACTATCCGGTCGCCGCAGTGAGTTGGGAGGACGCGATGGCCTATGCCAAATGGGCCGGAAAACGCCTCCCTACGGAAGCCGAATGGGAGCGCGCCTGCCGCGGATTGACAGAAGGAGCCAAGTATTTCTGGGGAGACCGGAAGCCAACGGTCAAAGACGCCCGCTTCAACTCGGTGAACGGACCTCAGGAAGTAGGGAAATGCGCCGCCACCGCCCTCGGGTTGCAGGACATGGCCGGCAACGTCTGGGAGTGGTGCCTGGACTGGTATGACCGCGACTACTACGCCATCGCTCCCGACAGTAATCCCGGGGGACCGGAATCGGGCAAGTACCGGGTGCTGCGCGGAGGCTCCTGGGCGGATGTCGAGAAGTACCTCACCTGCGCCTATCGCAGCTGGGCACGCCCGCCGGAGCGCAGCCCCAATATCGGGTTCCGCTGCGTCAAACCGCTGAAGCGTTAACCGGCAACCGGCGCACAGTGCTTTTCAAACGCCTGCACCAGCAGTTCCGCAATCTGCGGCGCTTCCCGCATCTCGATATCGCGGCGGTGCAGAATGAATACCGGCTCGCCGTTCACAAACAGCGCCATGGATGGCGAGGAGGGCGGTACCGCCGCCAGTTTTCCCTCGCGCAAATGGGCTAACGCTTCCATGTCCGCGCCGGCGAAAACCGTCGCCGCCTTCTCCGGCCGCACGCGGTGCTGGAGCGCCATGCCGACGGCGGGCCGCGCCTTTCCCGCCGCGCAACCGCAGACCGAATTGACAATCATCAGCACGCTGCCCTGGGACAGCACCGCATCCACTTCTTCGGGAGTACGTGCTTCGGTTACGCCGTATTGCGTCAAATCGCGGCGCATGGGGATGACAAACTGTTCCGGGTATCTCATTTTTAATCTCTACTTATCTTTACGGATTGCCCGCAGCCCCGTCAATCGCGGCGTTCTCAGTTTCGTGCGCGGTTAGACTCCGGCCCGCCCGCGTTCTTGCGCTTCGCCACGTCGAGCACCCATCTACGGAGGATTTCGTACCCGCGATCATTCGGGTTGAAACGAACACCGCCCTGATGGCCGTCCTCCTTCCCGCTTTGCACATTCAGCGGTTTTCGCAGCAGCTTGCTGGTCTCGACGGCGGTTTCATTCACCCGCTCGATCAGAATGCGATAGTTCTTCCAGAGCGCTGGTTTACTCAGGAATCCCCCAGGTTCCGCTCCCGCAAGCTCCATGGAAGGAACGCGCCCGGCCACGGCATGGCAGTCGAGGCAAGACAATTGATCTTCCCGATTGGGCTTCATCATCTCCGGCGCCACCCACTGCTGGAAATAATCCCAGTTTTTCTTCCAATCGGCCGTCAGTGCCTTGGCCTCCGGCGGGTCCTCGGCATAATAGGCCGGACGCAGCTTACGCAGTACCGGCGCCACTTTCGGATGCTGCCGCACCATGACATCGGATGCCAGCGCCAGCGCCGCTCCCCGCAACCGTGGGTCGGCCGCGCTGTCTTCGAGCGTCTGCACATACAAAGCCGCGATGCGATCTTTCTGTTCCGCCGCAATCCGGCCGCCTTCCGGCGCAACCCCCACTTCCGGAATCGCCAATCCATAGCGCAGCAGCCAGGCCAGCCCAGGCAGCCAGAACGCGCGGTCCATCGGCGTGCGGAATTCCACCGGCATTTGACGTAACAGCATGTCTGTCTGCAAATCGGGATTGCTATGTACCACCCCCGCCAGCGATCGCGCCACATACCAGTCGGTGGAATCTTTCTCCATCTGTTGCGGCGGTCGCGTATTCTCCGCGATGGTCCCGCGCTCGGGGGCGAAGCGCGGCAGCAGCAGCTTGTAGAAAATATTCTGCTGTTCGTCGGTCTTCGGTAAATTCCACCGCGCCCGGCTAAACAGCTTTAGAATCGGACCCACCAATTCCCCGCGCCGCTCAGGTTCACCCGCTCCGCGGTAGATCTGCTCCATCAGCGGCTCCATGAACTCCTGCGTCCCCGGCAGCGTGATGATGCGCGGATCGGAGATGGACGTTGCCGCCAGGGTACGCAATTGTTCCGGGCCGCTGCCCGAATATTCAAGGAGCCGCTTCTGCAGCGGATCGTGCATGACGTTCGCCGCCGACTCGATGGCAAATCGAATGGCCGCCTGGTCCTTTGATTTTTCAGCGCGCGTCCAATAGGCCATGGCCGCCTTGCCCATCATCGCCGCCGCGTGCGGCGTGACGTATCCCATCTGGCCAGGACCGCCGTCGCCGCCGGACTGGCTGTAAAAGGTCCCTGCGATGGCTACCAGGCGGTCTACCATACGGTCCGGCGGATTCTGGTCCAACCGCTTCGAGATGCGCTCGAACAGCGTAGACAGTTCCCGATACTGCTGCTCTTTGCTGCCATTCGCTTTCTGTCCATTGGCGATGAACAGCGCTTCCAACTGGTAGCGCTTGGCTTCTTCGACGAGCCACACCGGCTCCTCGCGTTCGAGCGTTGCCATCACCGCTTGATTCACCTTTTCCCGGACCGGTGGATTCCAGATCCACCAATTCCATGCCGCGCGTGTGCCCCAGGCGCGCACGGCGGGGTGGGGGTCGGCGTTCATCATGTGATCCAGCAAACCGCCCAGGCGGGCAAAACCGGCGTTCGAGCGGGGCATTACGGCGTCGGCGCGCATGACCAGCGCTCCGGCAAGCCCTTCGCGGGTGCGGTCGCCGCCGCGTGTGTAAGCCGGGTAGAGATAATCCCAACCCTTGTCGTCCAACAACGTTTGCCGCAAGCCCCAGCGGGCGGCCTCACGCACCATCTTCACGGGGTCTCCCAAACCATGAATTTGCGCGGTGACTCCGCGTTCATCATGCAGCGCGCCGAGGGCGAGATGCGCCCAATAGCGTACGTAGGGGCTGCCGTGAGCGGCGCCGGGCAGCACCTGCTCGAAAAATGCGGAGTCGCCAGGTTCCAGTCCCAATTGCGCCATGGCGCGGAAGCGCGCCACCGTATCGAGCAGCGATTCGCCGGGCTTCGGGGCAAATATCGCGCTCTCTAATTTTTCACGCGTTACGGGATAGAGCCGCGCCAGCGCATGCTCCACATACGCCGTCGCCACAAAGCCGGTGAGCGCATTGCGATTCCAGCGGCCATAGGAATCCTGCATTCGCAGTAATGCGTCCACACCGCGTTTCACCGCCGGGTCGCGATCGTTATACCCCTGCGCCGCCAGCGCCGTCAGCGTCAGCGCCGTGGGAGCCGGATCGATGTCCTTCGGGTCGTTGGTGGTCGTCTGCCACGTCCCGCCGGCGCGTTTGCCGGGGTCGAAGCCCCACCACCCCTCGGGCCTTTGTAAGGCGCGCAGACGCTTCTCGTCTTCCATGATCTGGCCCGCCACGACAGCTAGAAATTTCTTCGCTTCCTCGGTTTCCCCTTTCAAAGCAAGGTAGTTGGACGGGAAGACATCGCGAAAGAAGAGGATGCGGTTCGCGGGATCGTCGGCGTAACGCACATTGATTTTCAGAATTCTCTGCGCTTTCTCTTCGAGCGCCGCCAGATACTTTGGATTTCGCGTATCGTCCCACGCACGACGCAGAATCGCGCCGGCGAACCGGAACACCACCGCCGCGCCCACGTTTGATCCCGGCCCAGCCGCATTGATTCCGCTGGGGTCGGCGGATTGCAGAACAAAGTTCGCCGTGCGGATCTGCTGCGCCGAATGCAACCGCCGCGGAGGAGTCACCTTCTCCGCCAAAACCACATTGAACCCGGCCGCCCGCGTACCCGCAGGCCCATCCCCCAGATCGAGCGGAGCGAGACTGGTGTTGTTCGCGGCATCGATCAGGTCATTGGTCGGACGCAGCGATTCGTACATGAGATTCATCAGCTGCCGAAGATTGGCCACGTTCTCCATGCGATAGCCATATTGCATCGCGCCCGCCGGACCCCACACGCCGGACTGTGTATGGCAGCTCATGCACTGCGTCCCTAAAAGCGATCCGGTATCGCGAATGCGCCGTTCCACCGCCGCCCCGCGTGGACGATTCAGCAGCCACGCATGCACCTGGCTCGAGTGATCGTACATCGCCTGACGCAGCGCATAGCGCGGATCGGTATGCGGGGCAAGCCGCCGCAGACGCAGTTCCACTTCGTAACCCGGCGAGTTCGATTCCACCCGCAGGTAATACACTCCGCCAGGCTGCAGCGTCCGCGACATTGATGTGCGGTGTCCCTCTAACTGCTGATGTACCCGCTCATTGGGATTCGCACCCTCTCGAAACTCTTTGCCGCCGCCGGAGAACATCTGCAGTTGCGCCACCACGAAGGGATCGGGCAAGGTGATATTGGCGGTGAACAGCCGCGGCTTGGCGCCTTTGTATTCGATGCGAAACCAATCGTCCCCCTTCTTTCCCGCCATGCCATTGTCAAAGTACTCGATATCGTCGGCGGAGCCCGTGATGTGCAGCGTTTCATCTTCATTCGAAGCCCCGATGGCCACCGGCTGCGCGTCCGCGATGGAATCGTTCGGCTCGAATTCCAGTATCATGCCGCGCGTGGAGGCGCCGGCCGCGATCCGCTTCGCTTCCAGCCAGACGCGAGCGGTTTGTCCGGCCGGCCAAGCCGTAAGCTTCGGAAAGCGGCGAACCTGCTGTATGGATCCTGGCTCGCGCCACCGCGGCAGATTGAAGATGGGCTCCTCATCCTCCATGATGGTGGCCCGCAGGACGTATTTACCGGCCTTCGGAGCGCGATAGGCCATGTGAAAGTCGCCATCCAGAGCGTGCAACACCTTGCGGTAGCCCGCCCATTCCACGGCGATGCGGGCGTTGGGCGGTAGTTTGGAAGGCTCGGCAATACCGGCGCTTACTTCGACAACCGTGCCGGCGGCGAGCGTCACCTCTTGTGAGGCGATCCCAGGTAACGGAAACGTACGGCTTTGGGCAAACGCCAGACCGGTTAGCAGGAGTCCAATGGTCAACACCAGCCCATTATAGGACAGCCCGCCGGGGAGGAATTCCGGTTACGCTACATGGATGGCGCAAGTTTCACGGCGAATTTTCCTGATGGGCCTGCCGTTCTGGCCGTTTCGGCGCAAACACGTGAGATTGGCCGGAGTCGAATTCCAGGTCATCCGCCATGGATCCTCGACTCGGCGCTACCTGTTCATCCACGGCAATGAGGAGACCGCGCGCCAGGTTTTGAAAGAACACATGAAGACGCACCGCGGCACAGCGTACCTGGTGGCCGGCAAGGAACGCAACGTGCCGGTGGCGGGTGGAGTGCTCGATCCCAATCGGATGTATTCCAGAGAGGGGGCGGAACGTAATTTCAAAACACTCAACCCCCAGTGGACTCCCGGGCAGCTTGAGCGGGAACTGGCGCGCCTGGATCGCACGCGGGAGAAGTTGATTCGTGCACTCACTCCGCCGCCTGGCGGCGTGACCATCGCGGTGCACAACAATAGCAGCGCCTATTCCGTGCGGACGGAAGTGGGCATCAGCGATCAGGTGAAGTTAAATGAGCCGAATAACCCCCACGAGTTCTTCCTGACCACGGATGCAAGGGACTTCCGGGTTTTGGCAAAGTCGCGCTACAACGTGGTTCTCCAGAATAAAGCGCCGAAGGAAGACGACGGCTCTTTATCGCGGCTGATGGCGAAGCGCGGCATACGCTACGTCAACCTAGAAGTGGGGCTGGGGAAATTAGACCGCCAAAAGGAAATGTTAGAGTGGCTGGTGAGGAATTTGCCATGAAACGATTGCTGGGCTTGGCGTTGGCCCTGGTGAGTCCGGCAGGGGCCGAGACCTTACCGCAAGGCGAACGGGACAGAGCCATGAGCCACCTGCATGCGACGCGGAAGCTTTTCATCGACTCGCTGGCGGGCGTGACCAAAGAGCAATGGGCCTGGAAGCCGGCGCCGGAGGTGTGGTCCATCGCGGAAGTCGCCGAGCACATCACGGTGAGCGAGGATAATCTCTTTGGATTGGTAAAGAAAGTAGCCGCCACGCCGCTTGATCCGGCGTTGAAACCTGACAAGGCGAACGACGAAAAGATTCTCAAGTCGCTCGTCGACCGGACTAGAAAGGCGCAGGCGCCGGAGTTCCTGAAACCCGGCAATCGCTGGAAAACGCCGGAAGAAATGGTTGCGCACTTCAAGGAAGCCCGCGATAAGACCATCGGATACGTGCAGACGACGCAAGAGGATTTGCGGGCCCTCGCCAGCGCTCATCCCCGCTTCGGGGCGTTGGACGCATATCAATGGCTCTTGTTGATTGCCGGCCACTCGGAGCGCCACGTGCTGCAGTTGAACGAGGTAAAAACGCTTCCCGGATTCCCTAAATAGGCGCGGCTCCCGCCGGCGCTTGATAGAATGGAAGTATGCCGATTTTTGAATACGCCTGCGAATCCTGTGGCAACAAATTTGAAAAGCTCGTCCGCCGCACCGGGGATGGAGTGGAGTGCCCTTCCTGCACCTCGAAGGCTCTGACACAGCAATACTCGACATTTTCCGCGCATGCCAACGGCGCCCCGGCGGCCGCCCAGATGCCGCAGTGCCCCGCCGGGATGTGCGGAACGCCAGGTCTGTGCGGGCGTAACTAGGCCGGCCCATCCATGGAGGAGCGCGATTTCTTTGTCGAATCCCGCACCACTCGTGCCATCGACCTGACCTGCACGTTCTGCCGGACCAGGGAATCGTACGAGTTGCCCTGGGTGATCCGCCAGAAGAAAGACGCTCTCCCGCGCGGAGCCGGCGAGCGCGACCGGGCGAAGTTTTCCAAGAGCCGGAGTTACATGGTGCTCGCCCAGGATAAGGTTTCGTGCAAACGCTGCCGGAAGCCTTTCGATGTATCGGGCACCAACACGGTCGCTTTTCTTCCCGACTGAAAGCCATCGCGCAAAATGACGTTCGAGTTCCATCGGCTGCGCTTTGTCATGCAGGCGCTCGAGCCGCTCTTTCTGCCTGATGGAAAAGCCGGCAACGTGCTGCGCGGGTCCCTGGGATTGATGTTCTCCCCTGAAGAATACCAACGCCTGTTCGCTCCCCGGCTGAAGAGTGGCCCCAGCGGCCTCGCCGATGTCCCCCGTCCCTTCGTGTTTCGCGCCGCGCACCTCGATGGAATGCGTGCGAAACCGGGCGATCGATTTACCTTCGAAGTGAATCTTTTTGAAGCGGGCGGTGAATCCGCCGGGCTGTTTGCAGCGGCATTCGAGCGTCTGGGAACGCACGGTCTGGGGCCCGGGCGCGGCAAGGCCGCCCTGGTGAACTTTGAGAAGCGTCCCTCCGTCCTTGACCTCGCCCGCCACGCTGCCGAGGTAAACCAATTGACGGTTCGATTTCTTACGCCCACGGAGCTCAAGGGAGCGAGCCGCCCGGAGTTCGGGGTACTGATGGCGCGTATTCGCGACCGCATCAGCACGCTGCGCGCCTGTTATGGCCCGGGCCCGCTGGAGTTGGATTTCCGGGCGTTCGGCGAGCGGGCATCGATGGTGGCGATGACTGCGTGCGATCTCCAGGAAATAGAGGAGGAGCGCCGCAGCACGCGCACCGGACAGCGCCATTCCATTGGCGGATTTGTGGGCAGCGCGAACTATGAGGGGAACCTGGGAGAGTTTGTTCCGTTCCTCGAGTGCGCGATGCATACCGGCGTCGGCCGCCAGACCGTCTGGGGCAAAGGCCAGATTGCCGTAGGCTAAACCGCGGCCAGCCAGCCACGCCGCGCGGCGCGCGTCGCAGCCGGGATAGAAGAGAGTGCGAGGCGCTCGCCGGCTTGCAATTGCCCGATGATGGCGCAGGTCTCGTGATCCACCGGTACCGTCCCTACGAGCGGAGCACGGAGAAAATGCTGCGTACCTTCTTCGAAGAGCACCGTACCTTCCGGGACAACGAACCGCAAGGGCGCGGCGCGTTGCAGTAATTCCTGCGTCTGGAGCAATTGGCTGACCTGCACGGCCGTGACAAGCCCCCACTGGTCCGCCGCGATATCCACCCCATGAAACCAGCCCCTGCCGGGGGCGGCATGTTCGATCACGTCCATGGATTGCAGTGTGCCATTGAGCTCACGGCGGTTGGTGCGTAATTCAAGAACCCGCAATGAGTCGTAAGCGATACTCTCGCGATCCTCCGGCCACGCCGCAAAAATGAGCGCTCGCCCGGCGCGAGTGAGGTGTTGCGGCGCCCCGCGAACTACGCGCATGGCCAGTTCGTCACCGCGCTCGCCTCCGTGCAGGAATACCTTTGCCTCGCCATCCGTATGCGGATAGTAAGGCGGCTGAGACAGGATCACATCAAAGCGGCGTCCGGCAACGGGATGATACATGTCGCCGCACGCGAAGGCGGCATTCGCAATGCCGTTGACGGAGGCATTGAACCGGGCAAGGGCAACGGCGCGCGGATTGATATCCGTGCCAAACGCTTCGGTAGCATGAGCAGCGAGAAGCAGCGTGAGCGTGCCGGCGCCGCAGCCCAGATCGAGAGCCGCGTCCACGCGAGCCGCCGGGCATCCGGCCGTGAACAGGACCGCCGTCGTCTCACCCGCACCCATCACCGCCTCACTGTCCGCATCGAGATCCAGATAATCGCTGAACAGATAAAGATTCCGCACCAAACGCATGTGGAACGGAGCGGTGACTCGATCCGGCCCGCACGCCTGGAGGATTCCGGCCGCGAGCAAATCCTCAAGCAAATCCCGCCCCAGGCTCTCAGCCGCAGGCCTCGCATCCTCCGCTTCCCCGCAGAGAAAGAGACGCAAGGGAAGCGCCGCGGCATTATCGGTGTTAGAGCGCCTCGCGAGCCGCCATGAGCGGATGGCGCAGGTCATCCCCGCGATGGGTCATCCGGCGAATGAATTCGCGGGTGAGGCCGAGTTGGCGGAAGCGTTCCGCGAGTTCCCCTCCCTGGTATAAATGCAAACGCGAGACGTCAGGAAGCGGCATGCCCATGGCGGCGAACAATTACGCCCGCTTCCGCAAACAACACCTCCACCATTCCGAATTGCTGATCGTAGTGGTCGCTGGAATATTGCGCCATCCGCTCCCCGGACACGATCACTTCCCGGATTCCCGCCTGTACGATGGCGCGAGCGCAATCCATGCAGGGCATGATCTCGACATACAGCTTGCAGCCTTCGAGCGGCGTGCCGCAGCGGGCGGCGTTGCAGATGGCGTTGCGTTCGGCATGCTCGATCCACAGGTACTTGGCGGGACGCACCAGCCGCTCCGGCACATCGTCGCGAATGCCGCGCGGGAAGCTGTTGTAACCGGTGGTGCGAATCTCATGCGCCGGACCGACAATAATGCAGCCGAGCTTGGTGTTGGGGTCTTTGCTGCGGGCGGCTACTACTTTGCAAATTTCCAGATAGTAGTCGTCCCAGCCGGGGATCTCACTCATGGACCGTCATGGTAGCGCACTGCCAGCTCGCGGTCGATTTCGAGCAGCCGGTTGTATTTCGCGAGCCGCTCGGACCGGGTGATGGAACCGATCTTGATTTGCCCGGCTCCGGACGCGGTGGCGAGATCGGCCAGAAAATCGTCTTCCGTCTCTCCCGAACGGGCGGAAATGACCGCGCGATACCCTGCCGCGCGGGCGCGATCGATCACGGCGAAGGTTTCCGTGAGGGTTCCGATCTGGTTCATCTTCACGAGCACGGCGTTGGCGCAACGCTCCCCGATGCCCCGGTTGAGGCGTTGCAGGTTGGTGGTGAAGAGGTCGTCGCCCACCAGTTGGAGCGATGCGCCGAGGCGCGCGGTGAGCATTTGCCAGCCTTCCCAATCATCCTCATCAAGGCCATCTTCGATGGAGTGCACGGGATAGCGGCTGCTCCAGTTCGCGAGAAGTTCCACCATTTCAGCGCTCGCTAGCGACCTCTTTTCGGTGTGCAGGTGATACTGGCCGCTACGGTAGAAATGGGACGCCGCGACATCGAGCGCGATGGAAATCTGCTCGCCCGGACGGTAGCCGGCACGCTCGATCGCCTGCGTCAGGATGCTCAGCGCGCGTTCGTTCGATTCGAGAATCGGCCCCCAGCCGCCTTCATCGGCCACACCCGTCAGCGCATAACCCAGCTCATCCAGAAGGACGCGGGTAGCGCGGTGGACGGCGGCGATGGCTTCCAGTTGCCGCGGATAGCCTTCTATGCCCTGCGGCATAACCAGGAAATCCTGAAACTCGATGTTGTGTTCCGCGTGCAGGCCGCCTGACAGGATGTTCGTCATCGGGAGCGGCTGTTGTGGGGTGCGATTGCCGGCGAGATAGCGCCAGAGAGGAACGCCGTTCGATTCCGCGGCGGCACGGGCGGCGGCGCAGGAGACGGCGAGGATTGCATTCGCGCCCAGATTGGATTTGGCGGGAGTGCCGTCGAGCTGGATCATGATCGCATCTACGGAGTCCACCGGTTGGCCGTAGAGGGCGGGGCCGATGCGAGTGCGGATGTTATTCACGGCCCGCAGCACGCCTTTGCCGTTGTAGCGCGCGCGGTCTCCGTCCCGCAGTTCCACGGCTTCGTGCGTGCCGGTCGAGGCTCCCGATGGGGCGTGCGCTTTCGCCGTAATTCCATTGGCGAGGCGGCAGCTCGCGGCTACGGTAGGATTGCCGCGCGAATCCAGAATCTCCCACGCATCTATTAATGAAATGAGCATCCACTGGGCCAGTGTTCCATGTTAACTTACGCCTTTCGCTTGCGGGAGATTGGCAAATGCGCTGGTAAAGCCCAGCACGCGGAGCGGGAAAACTTGAGGCGCGGCAAGCCGCTTGACCTCGTTGCCAGATCAGAGGGTTTACTTGCCGGGATCGTGGGATTTCAGAATCCGCAGCACGGAGAGTATTGTGTTCCAACTGCGCGTTGTGGCCGGCGCCCCAGAGAGCCTGTCGATCTGGCCGAGATAGCCAATCGTTTTCATGTGGCGGCGGTACACCCCATACACGAGACGATTCTTCGAGCCAATGATTCGCACCAGCCATTCCCCGCCGTCGGGGAGAGCAATCGGAAGAGAAACTTTGCGGCGTCCAGTCTCCGACAGTATGCTTACAAATTGAACCATATCCGCGGCGGGCGGCTCAGTTCCAAACGGATTATCCATCTCCAGTCGAATCAGATCCCTGCCGTCGCAGAAAGCGATTGTTGCTTCAAACGGCAGTTTCCGGCGCAATTTGGCAAGGAACTTTGCGCGCAACCCAGGTTTTCGAACGACAAGCGTGCCTGCCGCGCCCACGTTCACGGCATCGTAGATGGCCAGTTCCCGGGCGAGCGCGCTCGGACGAAAAGCTCTGTGTCCTCCAACGTTGATACCCCGGACGAAAACGACCAAAGCCATGATGTCCATTGTTGCAGTGTGAAGTAACGAGGAATAGCAGTTTTGCGGGGGACTCAGGCAACTTCCCAGACAGATAAGCCGGGGTACAGCATCGCCAGTTCCGGGAAATTATGTTAATCTCTATAGAGTATATGGAGATTACCGAGGCGCCCGTTTTCCCCGCAACATCCCAAGTCGAAGTCGAGTACGACAAAATCGTTCGCGCCGACATCGAAAACTTCCGCCAGGATATCAATAAGTTCCTCGCCGGAGAGATTAACGACGATCAGTTCCGCGCCCATCGTCTACGCCGGGGCATCTATAGCCAACGCCAACCCGGCGTACAAATGATCCGCACCAAGGTCCCCGGCGGCACGTTGACGGCTTCGCAAATGCGCCAACTCGCCCGCGTCGCAGACGACTTTGCCGGAGGCAAGGGCCACCTCACCACCCGCCAGAACATGCAGTACCACTTTGTGCCCATTACACAAGTGCCCGATCTCCTGCATATGCTCGCGGACGCGCGGCTTACCACTCGCGAAGCGTGCTACAACACCGTCCGCAACGTCACGGCGGACTCGCTGGCCGGCCTTCTGCCGGGCGAACTTTTTGATGTGCGTCCCTACGCCCGTCTGGCGGCGTTTGCTTTCCTCCATAAAGAACTCACCGATGCATTGCCGCGGAAGTTCAAAATCTCCTTCACCGGCTACGCCGACGATCCGATGATCGGCGCCATTCATGACGCCGGCCTCATCGCTAGAGTGCGTCTGGAAGATGGCGTCGAAAAGCGCGGCTTCCGGGTGGTGATTGGTGGAGGCCTGGGTCCGATGCCGAAAGAGGCCCATGTTCTGGATGAGTTCCTGCCGGTAGAGAATCTGATTCCGCGCCTGGAAGCGGTGATTCGCCTGTTTAATAAACACGGCAACCGCCAGAACAAGAACAAAGCCCGTCTCAAGTTCGTGCTTCAGGAGCGCGGCTGGGATTGGGTGAAGCAGACAGTGGAAGCGGAGTATGAGGACATTTTGAAGAACGGCGGTATCACGCCGCCAACGGATGTCCCCGAGGGCTTTGGCGGTTTTGTTTCCACGCCGCCACCGCTGGGGAGCGGGACACAGCTTCCGGTAATCGATCCCCGCCAGCCTGACATCGAGTTTGACCGTTGGCTGGAAACGAATGTGCGGGAACAGAAGCAGTCCGGCTACGCAGCGGTTACCGTGGTTGTGGAGCAAGGTAATTTGACCGGCGAGCAGATGCGCGGCCTGGCCCGTATCGCCGAGGAAACCGGAGACGGAATGCTCCGTTTCACCATCGATCAGAATGTGGTGCTGGGGTTTGTTCCGGTCGCCAACCTGCGGCGCACCTACGCCGCCCTCAAGCTCATCAACCTGCATAGCGCCGGCGCGGGCGAGATTGAAGATGTGGTGACGTGCCCCGGAGCGTATTCCTGCAATCTCGCACTGACCAAGACCATGAACCTCGGCGTGGCGTTGCGGGAGACGCTGCGCAACCATCCCGACAAACTGGTTCGTAAGTTGAACATACGGTCCAGTGGATGCCCCAACTCCTGCGGACAGCATTGGATCGGCGACATCGGCTTCTACGGCAATGCGCGCAAGATCAATGGCAAGGAAGTGCCTTACTATATGCTGCTGCTCGGCGGCGGCAACGATGCTGAGGGCGTGATGCGCTTCGGGCTTTCCGTGCAGAGCATCCCTGCCCGGTTGGCGCCGGCGGCCGTAACCCGCATTCTGGATCACTTCATCGCCAATCGCCAGGACGGCGAAAATTTCCGCGCCTACGTCATGCGGTTCAAAGTAGAGACTTTCAAGAAACTCACCGCGGATCTGGCGAAGCCAGCGGAAGTCGCCCCGGAACTCTACCTCGATTGGGGCGATGAGGTCTCTTACTCACTGCAACTGGGCCGCGGCGAATGCGCCAGCTAGGTATCATCGGGACGACGCTATGAAACCTACTCCATTGCTCGCCAGCCTGCTTTGCGCCACCGCCCTGATTGCCCAGAATCCGCTAGTCACGGAGACCAAGGGCATGTATACCGGCGTGAAGAACAATATAATCAAGGCCGCCGAGAAGATGCCGGCGGAAAACTACAATTTCAAGCCGGTGCCCGAGGTGCGGTCTTTCGGGCAGTTGGTGGGGCATATCGCCGACGCGCAGTACCTTTTTTGCTCGCCGGTGAAGGGGGAAGAGAACCCCAAGCCGGGTATCGAGAAAGGCAAAACGAGTAAGGAAGATCTGACGGCCGCGCTCAAGGCGGCGTTCGCCTACTGCGATGGTGTCTACGATAGCGTCAGCGACGCGAAAGCGCTGCAGAATGTTAAATTCTTTGGAAGAGAACGCAGCGGGTTGAGCGTGCTAAATTTCAACACATCGCACAACAACGAGCATTACGGCAACATCGTCACCTACATGCGCATCAAGGGTCTGGTGCCGCCCTCCAGCGAAGGCAGATAGATTCGCCAACGAACTCTGCGGGAAGTACGAGGTACTAATCGATGGCTGGTGCCTTTAGAATCGAAACATGGTATCGGTTTCCCGCAAAGGACTGACCCGGAGAATTTCCGGGACGTACGTGCTCCTTCTCGTTTGCGCGATCGCGTCAGCCGGACAACTGCAGGCAACTCCGATGCTGTATGGCAGCAGCGGCGACGGCAGTTTGTTTACGATCAATCTCATCACAGGGACCGGAACGTTGGTGGGGCCGTTACCTGTGCTGCCGACGGAGATAGAAGCTGATAATCGCACTGGCCGGGCTTACGTCCAGCAGATTCCCAATGGTCTCACAATCAGCGAGTTCAACATTAACACCGGTGAGGCTATTGGTGCGCCGGTCACTG
>DATLCW010000379.1:0-7219 GCA_035526195.1 Bryobacteraceae bacterium | reverse complement strand
TGTGGGTGGCATCGTGCTCGGATGAGAAGCTCCGGCAGAGGGTAAAAACGGGAATAGCGCGCGCGCGATCGCACGGATTCACCTGGGAAAACTCAATCGGGAAATTCGTTTGTTTAATGTTTCGCTGGGCGCCGAATTTTGATGAGTGCCCGGCCATGAAGTCCGTTCTGGAGCGTTCCGACGTCGAGCCCGAGGCGCGCGCCGATCTGCTCTTTGATCTCACCGATGAGCAGTGGGAAGCGGCACGCCGGCGCTACGACCCGGCGGCCTGGGAAGAGGAGTAGGGCTCCCATGGCTACCCTTCCGCTGACTGGGTTCAAATTCAGCGCCGACAAGATCCCCCAGGTAAAACCGGCCAAAGAGGTCGCCGCCGCCGCGGAGAATGCTGCAAAAGACGCCGAGTGGGCACAGAAATTAGCGGAGGATAAAGCCGAGAGCCTGCTTCCGGCCGGCCTCGGCCCGGACGCCTGCCGCGTCGCGGCCGAAGAAGCCAGACAGCAGGCGGCCGCAGCGAAGAAGACAATCGAGGGACCTCCCGTACTCGCCGGCAAGGCCGCCAGACCTTACAATGCAATCGTAAAAAAGGCGGAGGCGAACGCGGAACGTCTGGAAGCATTGGCCGCGAAGAAACCCGACGAATGCCAGGATGCCCTCGAAGCCGCTCAGAAGGAGGCCCTGGAAAAGAAAGCCGAAGCCGAGGCCCTGCGGGAAAAGGCAAAGGAGCTTGCGGCAACCGCTGCCCGATTGGAGGAGGAGGCGAAGTTGCTCGATAAGGTCTGGGCCAAGGACCAGACCGCGAATCCGGATATCCGCAAGCAGGAAGCGGATTGGCGCACGATGAAGGACGATCTGGACAAGTTAGGCGCTAAATCCCCCCCGGGCGCAGTCGCCTATTGCAAAGCGCTCGAAAAATCGATCGACGACAAGGCGCATAAGGCGCATTGCGAGCGTTGCGATGCGGATCACGGGATCCCGCGTCCGGACAATGCCAAGGCTCTTGTCACGAAGCTGATTGCCGATCTCGAGCGGCTGGCAAAGCTGCCGACCGACGAGGGCCTGACCACGCAGGAGAAGCAGATTCGTGCCGTTGGTCTTTATGTGGAGCGATTGCGCAACAGCAAGGTGAAAACGGACCCGAAGGGCAAAATGATCGGCGTCCTGATATGCGACGACGGAACGGTGATTATGGGTTTTTCGGGAGATGTGGACGGCAACGATGATATGCCGGGATTCGCCGTGCACGTTCCGCCCGCAGACCAGGGTGGCGAGTTTCTTACCGCCAACAAGGTGAAGGTGCCGCTGGTGGACCTTCCCGAAATAGAGGATGGAAATCCGCACGGCGTGTGTGCCGCGCCAAAGATGATTCAAGCGGCTTACAAGGCGGGGAAAAAGCCGGCGGCGATGGCTGAGGCATGGTACGGAAAAGACGCGGCGCAGCCGCACGGCGCGTTGGTGGCTTCGTGCAAGACCTGCGTTTCCAATCTCGATGTCCAGCTTTGCGATCATTACCCTGCCCCGAAGACCGATTAGGAATCCTCGCATGACATCCATGGAAAGACTTGCCGGTTACATTGCAACGTATGACCCGCCCTTTGCTAAGGCGATTGCGGGCGCGGATGCGGCCGACGTTCAGGATCTGGAAGCGGCGCTCGGACGCGACCTGCCGCCGGTATACCTCGATTTTCTGAATGTGATGGGCAAGAGTATGGACTGGCTTCGTCCCGCCAATGCCGCGTTCGACGCGGTAAGTCTGACCGAATACTATCGCGAGCAATCGTGGCGGCCGGAAGGGTTTGTGAAGATCGCCCTGGGACAGGACGACCCATTCTTTGACATCTATCTGGAAGATGCGGACGCCGCCACACCGCGCGTAGTGACCATGCCCCGGGGACCTACGAAAGACCTTGACGCGTGGCGGAAGGCGTACCGGCATCCACTGGCGGGCAGTTTGACCGAGTACTTGGGCACGTCAGCATATAACAAGTTGCGGATGGCCGCGATGCCGGAGAAGGCGCGTATGACGGGCTCGAAGCCCGGCTCACGGGCTATTCTCCAGGTGGAGAAGGAATGCTCCCAGTTAAGTCTACAGCCGGTATGGTTTTCCAACGACTGGGTGAAGCTTTTTTACGCGGAAGACGCGGGGGCAGTGGCCAAACAATTCCCAGGCACCGGACTCGCGATCAACGTGGCGGCGCGAACGCCGGCGCGGCTCAACGCCATCAGCGGGGTGTTGTGCCAGAAACTCGGGCTCAAAATCGTATCGTAAGCCCCGTCCGCTTAGCCGTTGTAAAAAGCCTCAAAAGCCCGCGCAACCTGGGTGACGATCACAGCGCGAAACGATCCACCGTTCCCCGCGTTGGCCTGATCGGGACTGTCGCTATAGCCGTCAATTTCTTTCCACGATCCGTGACGCTCGGTGCGCCACGCGCCGCCGAACCCCCGTGGATCGGTGTCGCCTGGCGTATCGCGATGGGGCAGTTTTCCCGGGATAAGGTCTGGCCGCAGGGAAAGCATCATCGAGGTTTCGAAGTCGCCCGCATGTCCGGGAAGACGGCGGCCGCGATGCGCCCCTGCTTCCACCAGCGCATCCCAGGCGATCGTCCAATACGAGCCGGCGGCTACCTTTACCGGATGTATGCGCGCCACGTCGCGTGCCGCCAGTTGCGCCAGCTCATGATTTCCGCCATGGCCGTTCAACAGGAATATCTGACGGAATCCGTCCGCTACCAGCGACTCCAGCAGCTCGCGCAGCACGCGGTAATAGGTCTCGGTGCTTAAGGAAATGGTGCCGCCGAAGATCAGATGATGATCGGAGGAGCCAAAGGGCAACGCAGGCGTCACAATGACCGGAAGCTCGAGAAGCCGGGATGCTTCCCGCGCGATTGCGTCTATCGTGAAAAAATCCGTGCCCGTGGCCAGATGGGGGCCATGCTGCTCCGTTGCGCCCAGCGGCATCACCAGCAGGCACTCCGGCGCCGCCGCGCGTAATTCTTCGCGATTCAACTCGGCGAACAATCTCATAGCATGCGTCATGAAGTTTCCACTATACTTCACGAGATGAGGCAATTGGCTTTTGTAAGCGACGAGATGTACATCGCGCTCGCCGGCGTGTTGGGTGAATTCGAATCGCAGGATTCCGGCGAGGTCACTTTAATTCAGTCCTCGCCGCGCGGCATCTTTTATGGCGATCTCGCGCCAGGCGCGTATAAGGTCATCCTGTGCAAGCAGGGATACGGGGCCAAGACCGTCATGATGGAGCTAGGCGGCAAGGCGCCGCAGTTCCGGCTTCTCAGTGACGGCTTGCTCGGCTACATGTGGCCAAAGTGGGTGCGCGGCGGCGAGCTGGCCGAATACCGCGTCCATGCCGTGGAGCAGTATCAGCTCACCCTGTGGCGCTACGGATTGAAAAAAGAATTCGTGCGCATGATCGGCTGGGTGGATGAGCATGGCCCGCAAGCCAACCGGCAACTGCTGCCGGATGGAGACTTCACGCCGTCAGGAGTCCGCTGGAACAACGATGGATATCCTTCGCCCCCGGTGATCAAGGCTCCGGAACGTACAGGGCTCTATTACATTTGGGCGCGAACGCCTGCGGGCCGCGCATTTTCGTTCCCATGGGTGGTGGCTCCGCCAAAACCAGTAGCGCCTATTGCTGTTCTGGCCTCCACCAACACCTGGAACGCGTACAACAATTTCGGCGGCCGTAGCAATTATGTGAATGCCAATCATCTTCCGGAGAGGCCCATCGTTTATTCACGGCAGGATCTGGACCGCTTTCGAAAAAACGTGCCCTTCGGGGTGTGGCGGCCTCAGGATGAGGAGTATCAACCGCTGTCGTTTGACCGCCCGGAGCCGAATAATCACCTGTTCGACGATCCGAAGGTGACCGACGGCGTACAAGGGCGCGTGCAGTGCGGGCAGGCCCCCGGCGAGTGGCGGCTGTACGGCTGGCTCGAGCGCGAAGGATTTGAGTACGATCTTTATGCTGAGGCTCAGCTTCACGACGGCACCCTTGATCTGGACAGCTATCGCGTGCTTATCCTCGCGGTGCACCCGGAATATTGGACCCGCGAGATGTATCTCAAAGTGAAGCAGTGGGTCTTCGAGCGCGGCGGACGGCTCATGTACCTGGGCGGAAACGGACTGAATTGCGAAGTCACATTATCCGCCGGCGGATCGATGCGCTGCCTCACCCACCTCAACAGCAAGCGTGGGGAGTTGGGCGGCTTGTCCGCGGATGGCAAGACTGTGTACGAAAGCCGTATGCACCGTACCCTCGAATCAGAAGCGAATCTATTGGGCGTGGTCTGCTCCGAGACAGGCATCATGACGTCGGCGCCTTACCGTGTCATCGAGCCCGATCATTGGATTTTCGACGGCACGGGGCTATCTAAGGGCAACGAGTTCGGCGAAATTACGCTACATGAGCGCGTACCGGGAGGCGCATCAGGACATGAGACGGACAAGCGCAGCGCGTCCTCCCCAGCCAACACCATTCTCCTGGCCAAAGGTACCAACAAAGATGACGGCGGCTCAGAGATCGTGTATCACAAACGGGAACACGGGGGCGCGGTGTTCTCCGTAGGCTCCATCACCTGGGTCTCCGCGCTCTTTACGGATTCCCACGTCTCGCGGATTACGCACAACGTTCTTGGCCGCTTCCTCACCGCGAACGAAGATATGACTTAGGAAAAATACAGCGCATCGAGTAATTCGGGATCTGGACTTGCCCCGGCCTCCATGCGCCCACGCAGCCGATCAGCAGGTACGCTTCGTGCTTTGTCATGCCAGTGCGTTCCCCGATCCAGAAAATCATTTCCCGCAGCGCCTGCCGCGCCGCTTCTTCAAGCGGGGTGGCGATTCCAATGGTCACCAGGGCATCCGCGGTTTCCACGCGCGGCCACTGCATCGTTTCGCTTCTTCCCTTGCTCACGTCGCAGCGAAGCGTGATCTCGCTTCGCATCTCTACACTGCCGATCTCGCCGTCGCTTTGCAACGCGTGGCAATCGCCCAGACACAATAGGGCGCCCTCCACATAGACCGGAAGATACACGGTGCTCCCGGCGGCGATCTCCTGTACGTCCACATTGCCGCAGTGCCGCCCCATGCTTCCGGACAGAATTGCTTCGACCGGGGGACATACTCCGATGGTGCCGATCACCGGGCTAACCGGAATTCGAATGTCATCCGAAAAAATCACATGTCCGTCGCGGATTTCCACCAGGACGGTGGCTGGCTTATCGAAAAAATCCTCCAGGTGGAACAGGAACGGCCAGTAGCCCATGTAGCCGAGCGTGTCGCATTTCTGCTCCAGGATATGAACGGCCAGCGTGTCGCCCGCCTCGGCACCTTCCACGAAAATGGGGCCAGTGACCGGATTGCCATGATAGCCGCGCTTGCGCATCGCTAACAGGTATTCGGGGGTAGTGTGTTCAGGAACCCGCGTGCGCCCGCCGCGGGAATCCTCTGTTTCCACTACAAATACTTCTCCGGGCCTGACCCGCGCCACCGGTTCCAGGCGGCGGTCGAATACAGGCGTGAGTTTGTCGCGAGTGATCTTCTGGACCATCGTCATATAGTATGAACTTTATGACCGCTGCCGCTATAACCAGAATCGAAGTGATCCCTATCCGCGCCGCTCGCAAGGAGGCAGTCCGGTCCGGCTTGAATCCGAACGATCCGGTGAGTGCTTCGGAATTCGGCATCCTCGTGATTCACACCGGGAGCGGAATCGAGGGTTACGGCGAGATTTCGATCACCTTCCCGCGCATCGGCCACACCCTCTGTTTCGCCGCCGAGCATCTCATCGCGCCCGCACTGATTGGCCGCGATGCCTTACAACTGGCTGTCTGTCTGGCGGAGATTGACCGGCTGTTGGCGGGCGAGCTCAGCGCACCGTATCTGCGCGCCGCCTTCGAGATCGCGCTCTTGGACGTGGCCGGCAAACACTACGAAATCCCGCTCTACCAATTGTTAGGGGGCCGTGTGCGGGACCGCATTCCGCTGGCATGGGGAATTTACCGCAAGCCTGCGGATGAGATGGCTCGCGATGCCATGGATGCGATGCGGCAGGGGTACCATGCGATCAAGCTGAAGATAGGCGGGCATCCCTTTCCGGAGTCGCTCGAAGAGGACCTTATCCGTGTCCGCGCCGTGGTGGATGCCGTAGGACGCCGGACGCCCCTGCGCCTGGACGCCAACATGGCATACCGATCGGTTGCCGAGGCGGCACAGGCCATTGACGCATTTGCAGAAGTCGCAACCCTGGCATGGATCGAGCAGCCGTTGCCGCGCCACAACCTCGCCGGACTCGCGCTGCTGCGGGAACGCACGCGTGTTCCGATCATGGCCGACGAGAGCTGCCAGTCCCTGCGCGATGCCTATGAGCTGGCACGTACTCAAGCCGCGGACGTGTGGAACGTGTACGTCGTCGAGGCCGGCGGTCTGACCGAGGCGTCTCATATCTTCGCGCTGGCGAACACACTGGACATCCCCTGCATTCTGGGCAGCCAGGCCGAGATGGGAATCGGCACCGCCGCTTGCGCTCACCTGGCTGCGGCGCTTCCCAATCTTCCTTACGCGATCGAAACGTTCGGGCCGCTGCGCTATCAGCGCGATATCGTCTTCCCCGCCGTCCCGATTGCCAACGGATACGTGACGCCCCCGGAAGGGCCGGGACTCGGCGTTACTCTCGACCGCGACGCGGTAGATGCGCAGCGCGCCGGCTGATGGCGCGTCAGTTCGCAGCCATGCAGTCCATTGCCATATTGACTTTGGCAGCCAGTTCGCAGACTCGAGTATCACTAAGGCGCCGGAGGCGTGTCTGCGGCTCAACCAGAATCTGCTTACGAACCACTGTGATGTCTTCTGCGCGTGCAGCTGCGTCCGCTTGCAACCCAGTCTCGCCCGCCGGTAGAAATACGTGCGTGGGTACATCCTTGTGGATGCTGGTCGTCAGGGGCACTACCAGTACGGTATCGGCCCGCTGGTGACGATTACGCGCGTCGAGCGAGACGACCACCACAGGCCGCCTCCCTTTCCCCGGAGGATCAGTGGGGAGCTGTACAAACCAGATCTCGCCGCGTAACGGAGGTTTTTCCGGTGACGCCATTAATCTGTGTCTTTCGGGAATTCATGCAATGCGAATTCGGCCCAAAACATTTGGTCTTCCGCTTCCGTACTTGAAAGCGAGTTGTAATATTCTCCGACGGCTTGGTTC
>DATLCW010000378.1:0-33008 GCA_035526195.1 Bryobacteraceae bacterium | reverse complement strand
CCTGGCTCGGTTTACTTCGCGATGTGCGCGAAGGGGGCAGCATGTGGAGCGCTTTGTTCCGCCCTTCGCAGCACGGCACCTGGCGCCCGCTCGGCGAGCGCGCGTACTTCCTGTTCTTTCCCTGGGTGTTTGGGTACGAGGCATTGCCAATGCGGCTGCTTGCGTTCGCAACGCAGATAGCCAGCCTCGTATTGCTGCAGGCCGTCACCCTGCGCATCACGGGGTCCCGGGTGGCCGCATTCCTGGCGCCGGTACTGTGGATTGCTAACAGCAAAATGGTAGTCGCAATGATCTCCAACGGCGCCTACGTTCATGTGCTCAGCGGGTTCTTTCTGCTGCTGGCGCTGTATTTGCTGGTGCGCGGCAACTGGCCGGGCATGTGGGTGGTATTTCTGCTGGGCTTCGGAGCGATGGAGATGAACGTGGTGTTCCCCGCATTAGCGGCCACATACTGTTGGGTCTTCGCTAGGGAACGCGTCCAGCGGGTCCTATGGTTATGGCCGGTTTCCATCGCCTATTACGTGCTGCACATGGCGTTCGCAAAAAAAATCGCCGCCGGCTCTTATGCGATGCATTTCGACGCATCGATGCTGCGGACGTTGGGTGAATATTGGATGTGGATCTGGGCTCCGCAAAATCTCACGGCATTCACCGGACTGCCGGCGTGGGTCTCATGGGTCAGCGGAGTGGTATTCAGCGCGGCATTACTGGGCTTCGTGGCCGTCCAGGCATCGAAAAAACAGTTCATGCCGGTCTTGTTTTTAATCTGGTTCGTGATTCTGCTCGCTCCCGTGCTGCCGTTGCGCGGCCACGTCACCGACTACTATCTGACGGTGCCGCTGGCGGCTGTCGCGATGCTCGGTGCTTTGGCATGCTCCCACGCGCGGTGGTGGGCCGTGCCGTTTGTCCTCTTCTATCTCGCAACCCAGACCCCCAGCGCTTACAAAGCTACCCGCTGGTGGCGCGATCGAAGCCTGGTAGCGCAAAGTCTGGTACGCCGGGTGTGGGCGGCACATGCCGCGAACCCCGGCAAGCAGATCCTGCTGGAGAATGTGTCCGATGAGCAATTCTGGGCCGCGGTGGCCCATTATCCCTTTGTCGAGCGAGGCGAGACATACGTGTACCTTGCTCCCGGGACCGAAGCGCGGATTGTGGCTCACCCCGAGTCGGGCGTAAATATACACGAATTCTTCCTGCCCGCCGTCGAACAGGAGCGCTTGAGGGCGCAGGACAAGCTACTGATCCTTCCAGTCCCGTAGTTACGGGTGTACACTCATAACAAATGATCAGACGATCCTTTCTTTCCGGAGTTCTCGCCGCCGCTCCCACTACGGCCAAAGCCAAGTCGAAGAGCAAGAGCATTTACGATGAGCTCGGTATCCGTCCCGTAATTAACTTCCGGGGCACGCACACAACGATTGGAGCTTCCAAGATCTGGCCCGAGTTGCATGCCGCCATGGAAGAAGCCTCCCGCCACTACGTTCCGCTCGACGAGTTGCAGGATCGTATCGGCGAGCGCCTGAGCAAACTCATCGGTACGGAAACCGCCATCGTGACCACCGGAACCGCCGGTGCCATCTGCGTCGGCACGTGTGCCTGCGTTGCCGGCAGCAACCAGAAAAATATTCGCCGTCTCCCCGATCTCACCGGACTGAAGAATGAGGTGCTGGTGTTGAAGTTGCACCGCAACGGTTATGACCACGCGGTCCGAAACGTGGGCGTGAAGATGGTGGAGGTGGAGAACGCCGAGCAGCTTCGCATGGCCGTAAATTCACAGACGGCAATGATGTACGTTTTGGGCGGCACGAGCGGAGATCATGTCTGGCCCGAGGCTTTGGGCGCGGAAGACTGCGTGAAGATCCTCAAGCCTCTGGGTGTGCCGGTGATGGTGGATGCCGCCAACATGCTGCCGCCCTGGGAGAATATGCGCAAGCTCGTCGCCGTCGGCGTCGATCTGATCTGTATCAGCGGCGGGAAGCATCTGCGCGGTCCGCAATGCTCGGGTATACTTGCCGGACGCAAAGACCTGGTCGATGCGGCGCGCTTGAACATGAGCCCCCATTCCGATAGCCTGGGCCGCCCGATGAAGGTGGGCCGCGAGGAAATGATCGGCGTCTGGCTGGCTGCCGAAAAATATGCCAAGCTTGATTTCGAGGCGCTGGACAGGGAATGCCAACGCCAGGCTGAATATTTGAAATCCGCGTTCAACCGGATTGCGGGCCTTCGGGTCAGCTTTGAACCGTTTGACCGGACGCGCAAGGTGCGCCGCGTCGCCGTCGAGTGGGATGAAAAAGCATTGGGCATCACCACGGCGCAGTGCGAAAAGAAATTGTGGGACGGTTCGCCGCGCGTAGCGGTCCTGCGGCATTCCGGACAAGGTGTGGTCTTTACCTGCTTCATGAATGATCCTGGGGATGAGAAGCTGGCAGCTCGCAGAATGGAAGAGGTGTTTCGCCCCGCCTGACCTATCCACGCGTCTTTTTCTTCTCCACCCACTCGAGTAGCACGGTGGTTTCCGCGGCTCCCGCTGCCGGTCTTTCCGGAGCCACGCCGGCACCTTCGCTCCCGAACCCGCGCCATCATCATGACATTGTCAAACCGGCATGATGTTCCAGATATCGCGCGCCGGAATCGTACCTTCGAGCAGGCGGTCCATTCGCGCCGAGCCCCTCCAGTTTCACGACAGGAGTCTGCCGCGAGCCAACGGTTACACTAAGAACATCCCCGCACTCTACAAACTCTATGAGCGAAAAACGCCGGCAGTATCCCTTTGACATCATCGAGCCCAAATGGCAGCGCTACTGGGAGGAGCATAAAACCTACCGCACGCTCAATCCGGGCGATCCCGGATTTGATCCCGCGCGGCCGAAATATTACGTGCTCGATATGTTCCCCTATCCGAGCGGGGACGGTCTTCACGTGGGTCATCCGGAGGGCTACACGGCCACCGACATCTTCTCCCGGCACAAGCGCAAACTGGGCTTTAACGTGCTTCATCCCATGGGCTGGGACGCGTTCGGGTTGCCTGCCGAGCAGTATGCCATCAAGACCGGCCAGCATCCGCGCATCACGACGGAACGCAACGTGGAGCGATTCCGCGCCCAGTTGAAGCGGCTTGGATTCTGCTATGACTGGGATCGCGAGATCAATACGACCGATCCCGCCTACTTCCGCTGGACGCAATGGATCTTCCTGCAGCTTTACAATTCCTACCTGGATGAGGAGACCAAGACCGCTCGTCCCGTGGCTGAGCTGCAAGGTTTGAGCCGCGAGCAGGTCGACGCCCGCCGCCTTGCGTATGTGGCGGAAGTACAGGTGAACTGGTGTCCCGGGCTGGGCACCGTGCTGGCGAATGAAGAGGTGGTGGACGGAAAAAGTGAGGTCGGCGGCTTCCCCGTGGAACGGCGTCCGCTGCGGCAGTGGATGCTGCGCATCACCGCCTACGCGGAGCGGTTGATTGACGAACTCGAAGATCTCGAATGGTCCGATGGGATCAAAAGGCATCAGCGCGATTGGATCGGCCGGTCTGAAGGAGCTGAAGTTAATTTCCGTGTAGAGAACTTGGACCGGGATATCACGGTATTCACTACCCGTCCCGACACGTTGTTCGGAGCTACCTACATGGTGCTCGCTCCGGAGCATCCGTTGGTGGACACGATCACCACCGGCGCGCAGAGCGATGCTGTGGAGGCGTACCGGCGCGAGGTGGGCGGCAAGTCCGACATGGACCGCACCGCCCTCGCGAAAGTCAAGACAGGCGTCGCCACCGGCGGCGTTGCCATCAACCCGGTGAACGGGGAACGGATTCCCGTGTGGATTGCCGATTACGTCCTGATCAGTTATGGCACCGGCGCAATTATGGCCGTTCCCGCGCATGACGAGCGCGATCATGAATTCGCCACCCAGTTCCACTTGCCGATTCGTCAAGTGGTGGAGCCGCCGTCCGGCAGCACGGAGAAGTGTTTCACCGGGAACGGCACGTCTATCAACTCCCCCTTGATCGACGGGCTCCCCACCCAGGAGGCGAAGCGCAAGATCACCGCCTGGCTCGAGGAACGCGCGCTGGGGCGGAAGACGATTAACTACAAACTGCGGGACTGGCTCTTCGCCCGCCAGCGCTATTGGGGCGAGCCCTTTCCGATTCTTTGGGAGAATGGCGCCCACCGGGCGGTGCCGGAGTCTGAATTGCCTGTGGTGCCGCCGGCGTTGGAGGATTACAAGCCGACCGGCACGGCGGAGCCGCCGCTGGCGAAAGCACTGGACTGGGTCCGCTATTCCGAAGAGGCGGCACGCGAAACCAACACGATGCCGCAATGGGCCGGGTCCTGTTGGTATTACCTCCGCTTTGTCGACCCGCGGAATGATACGCGTTTTGTCGGCGCCGATGCCGAACGCTACTGGATGGGCGCCAATCAGAAGCCCGGCGGCGTCGATCTTTACGTAGGCGGTACGGAGCACGCTGTACTTCATCTGCTCTATGCGCGGTTCTGGCACAAGGTGCTGTACGACCTCGGCTACGTCAGTACCATGGAACCATTTCAAAAGCTCGTAAACCAGGGTCTGATTCTTGGGGAAGACGGGCAGAAAATGTCGAAGTCGCGCGGGAACGTGGTGAATCCCGATCACGTCGTGGCCGAGTACGGAGCCGATTCCCTGCGGCTGTTCGAAATGTTCATGGGGCCGCTGGAACAGGTGAAACCGTGGAGCACCCGCGGTGTGGAAGGCGTGAACCGCTTTCTGGGGCGTGTGTGGCGGCTGTTCCACGAGTCCGATGAGGAGAGTACGAATTGGAACTTCTCTTCCAGGGTGCAGGATATCGAGCCGGCCCCCAGCCACCTGAAAATACTGCATGAAACGATTCGCAAAGTCGGCGCCGATATCGAATCCCTTTCCTTCAACACGGCCATTTCTCAGATGATGATCTTCGCCAATGAGCTGACCGCCGCCGAAGTGCGCCCGGTGAGCGTGCTGGCCACGTTTCTTCACCTCTTAAATCCATTCTCGCCGCATATCAGCGAGGAGCTTTATGAGATCCTATGTGCCCGTTTCCCCAATCTCCGCCGCGGCCCGCTTTCCGAGCTGCCCTGGCCGCAATTCGAACAGAAGTACGTCCTTGAGGACACCATGGAGATTGTGGTCCAGGTGAACGGAAAGATGCGGGACAGGATTGTGGTGTCGGCGGATGCAGGGGTGGAGGCTCTAAAGACGGCGGCGCTCGCCAGCGGGCGCGTGGCCGAGCACATGGCGGGCAAACAGTTGAAGAACGTAATAATAGTGCCGAAGCGGTTGGTTAACATCGTGGTCAGGTAGGTCGTATACTTCTCCCATGGATCGCCGTGGATTCCTCCAAACCAGCGCCGGCGCTTTTGCCGCGCAGTTCGATACGCAGAAGAAGAGGCGGGTAGGCCTGATTGGCGCCGGCTGGTATGGCAAATGCGATTTGCTCCGTCTGATTCAGGTTGCGCCGGTCGAGGTCGTATCGCTCTGCGACGTGGACAAGAAGATGCTCGCCGATGCGGCGGACATCGTTTCCACCCGGCAGATTTCGAAGCAGAAGCCGCGTACTTATAGCGACTATCGCGAGATGCTGCGGCAAAAGGATCTCGATCTGGTTCTGATCGCCACGCCGGATCACTGGCACGCGCTCCCCATGATTGACGCGGTGAAGTCCGGGCTGGACGTTTGGGTTCAGAAGCCGATCAGCGTGGATGTGGCGGAAGGCCGCGCCATGTTGAACGCCGCCCGCAAGCATGACCGGGTGGTGCAGGTGGGCACGCAGCGGCGGAGCACTCCCCATCTGATTGAGGCGCGCGACCGTTTCATCAAGGAAGGCAAGCTCGGAAAAATCGCGCTGGTGGAGATCTACTGCTACTACCACATGCGCACGAAGGAGAATCCGCCCGATTCCACTCCACCGGAGAATCTCGATTACGAAATGTGGACCGGCCCCGCGCCCATGCGCCCTTACAATGCCTTGGTGCATCCGCGCCGCTGGCGGGCGTTTGAAGAATACGGCAACGGCATCATGGGCGACATGTGCATTCACATGCTGGACATGGTTCGTTGGATGATGGATCTCGGCTGGCCCCAACGGATTTCATCGTCAGGCGGCATTCTGGTGGATAAGGCAAGCAAAGCCAATATCCCGGATACCCAACTGGCGACGTTCGATTTCGAGGATGTCAAAGTGATCTGGCAACATCGCAGCTACGGCCACCCGAACGATCCGAAATATCCTTGGGGCGCCACCTTTTATGGCGACAAAGGCACGCTGAAGGCGAGCGTGATGAGCTACGATTTCATCCCCCTGGACAAGACCGGGCCAGTGCACAAAGACGTCACCTACGAGTTGGAGCAATTCCCGGAGGACAGAACCGAGAAGGACCTGGAGCGGCATGTTGCGCCCGCGATTCGCGGGCAGATGCGGGACTTTCTGGCTGCAATCGATAAGCGCAGCCGGCCGGTGGCGGATATCGAGCAAGGGTACATGTCGA
Source organism: Bryobacteraceae bacterium (assembly GCA_035526195.1). GTDB lineage: Bacteria > Acidobacteriota > Terriglobia > Bryobacterales > Bryobacteraceae > CADEFT01. Next base: position 26,514 of record DATLCW010000378.1, on the reverse strand, counting down.
CCACCAGTTGCATCCTCGCCAACCTGTCGTTGAAGTTGGGCCAGACGCTGGCGTGGGACCCCGTGAAGCATCAGGTGATCAAGGACGATCAGGCGAATCAGATGCTCAAAAGGCCCTATCGCAAGCCGTGGGTGCATCCCGCGTGACCTGGTAGGATTTCTGAAACAAATCGCTGCGCTCAATTTTGTCATTTGCTCTCACGCCAGGTCCCGGCGGGGCGCCCGATTTCGCTTGTACGGTCGCCTCTCTGCGATATGATTCCCCAATGATGAACTTCTGGCTGGCCGTTCGGCTCCTGATGTTGCCACCGTCACTCCTTGCGGCCGACGTTCGCATTGGACCCGACAAGGTCTTTCTCATCGATGGCGCACGCTCTTTCCCCATCGGGTTCACCACCGCGCCGCCTCCGGATGGCAAGACGCCGGACGGCCGGGATGCCTACGCCGAGCTGAAACAGTTTGGCGCTGTACACCATCGCTGTGGGGTCTCACCGCAGACCCCGATGCCGGAAGCTCTGCGCCGGATCGAGCATATGCTGGACCGCTCCGCCGCCACCGGATTGCTTTGCGCATTCTACCTGCCCCACATTGCGGCAACCGACGACAGCAACGAGAGCGAATTGCGACGCGTGGCCGGAAAATATCGCCGCCATCCCGGTCTCGGGTACTGGAAAGGCGCCGATGAACCCGAGTGGGGAAAGGTGCCGGTGGAAAAAATCCAGCGATTCCATGATGTCGTGAAGTCGCTCGATCCGTCCCACCCTGTCTGGATCACGCAAGCGCCTCGCGGCGAAATTGAGAGTCTAAAGGCTTACGACTCTGCCTACGATGTTGGCGCCATCGATATTTACCCCATCGGATATCCGCCCGGCACGCACTCCCACCTGCCGAATAAAAACATCAGCGTGGTGGGCGACTACGCGCAGTGGATGCGTGAAATATCCGGTCCGGCGAAACCGTTCTGGATGATCCTGCAAATCTGCTGGAGTGGTGTCACCAATCCCGGCAAAACACTGTGCTTCCCCGCGTTCCCGGAAGAGCGCTACATGACGTATCAGTCAATCATCCTTGGTGCGCGAGGGCTCATGTACTTCGGTGGAAATGTAACGGCAGGTATGAACGATCGCGACAAGGCCCTGGGCTGGAACTGGACTTACTACAGTCGCGTGCTGAAGCAGGTTCTTGACGAACTGAAGCCGGGGTCCCCCTTACACCCTGCGCTCATTGCACCGGACTCGAAGATCAAGCTGGACGTAGATGGAGCTACCGACGTCGACGTTCTCGTGCGAGAGGCCGGCCCGCGTGTATTCGTGCTTGCCGCCCGGCGTGAAAGCGCTACCTCGGAGGTGAAATTCACGGGACTTCCGGAGGGTCTCACCTTCGATCGTGTCCTTTATGAGGAACCCCGCAGGCCTAAAGTATTTCCTGGCGGCTTTTCCGACTGGTTCGCTCCAAACGAAGTTCATGTTTATGTATACGAGCGCCGGCCCATTGCGGCAAACTAAGCGGGCAGAACACTCGTCTCTGGTCAAGGGTTAAGCGCCGGGTTGCGTGGTGGTTCGCGTTGCGATAAGATCAAAACCTTCGTTCAGGTGTTTCCCACCGCAACTGCGCGCACCGTGTAAGTTCGTGCTCAGAGTTCGTGTGGTTTAGCAAGGAGCTAAGCATGTTCTTATTGAAAAAGTGGAAGGCCGCCGCGCTTTGTTTGTGGCTCTCCACGGCGACCCTTACGGCGCAGCAAGAGAGCGCCAGCATCACCGGCCAGATCACGGATTCTTCGGGCGCCTCCATTCCAGGCGCACGAGTGACCATCCGCAATCAGGCCTCCGGCGCCTTATTTAACAGCGTGTCCGATGCAGACGGATTTTATCGCGCGCCGCAGCTACGCCCGGGCATGTATGCCATTTCGGTCACTGCCAACGGCTTCAGCACTGCCGTGCGCGAAGGGATCGAGGCGCGCGTCAATGACCGGCTCCGCGTCGACATGCCGATGCAGATCGGCACGGTCACCGAAAACGTGGTGATCACGGGCGCCCCGCCGCTGCTGCAGACAGAAGACGCCACAGTGGGCCAGGTCGTCGATAACCAGAAGATCGTCGAGCTCCCGTTGAACGGGCGTAGTTGGCTACAGTTGGCCCTGCTTTCCCCCGGCGCGGTTACCTACGGCACCTATGACTCGTACAACCCGCAGTCCGCCGTCATGAACCTCGGGGGCAACCGAACCATGCAGACGGATTTTTTGATTGACGGCGCCGATAACAACAGCTACGTCGTCGGCGGCGGAGCGCAGGCGCATCCACCGGTCGATTCGCTGCAGGAATTTAAGGTGCAATCGAACAACTACGCCGCCGATACCGGCCGGCTCGGCGGAGCTGTGGTCAACGCCACCATCAAGTCCGGCACGAACCGGCTGCATGGCTCGGTCTATGATTTTCTGCGGAATCGGGAATTGAATGCCCGTAATTTCTTCACAGCGCCGACGGCTTCAAAGCCCCAGTTCAACAGGAACCAATTCGGGGCGAGCTTCGGCGGCCCCATTGTTCGCAACAAGATTTTCTTCTTTGGGAACTATGAAGGGCAGCGCATCAGGCAAGACTCCGTGATCGCGCGTCAAGTGTTCACCGCGGCGCAAAAAGCCGGAAATTTCGCGCCCCAACTGGGCAACCAGATCGGAACCGATGGTCTCGGCCGCGCGGTTTTCGCTGGACAAATCTTCGATCCCTATTCCCTGCAGACGCTGCCCAACGGATCGCTGATTCGTAATCCTTTCCCCGACAACGTGATCCCCGCCAGCCGGATGAACCCCGCCACCCGGAATCTGATCAACCTGGTGCCGGCCGCCAACGTGGCTTCCGCTTCTCCGAACTTTGTCCGTAACGTCGGCTCGTCCCGCAACATTGATACCGAACTCGCCAAATTTGACTGGGTGCGTTCCGAGAAAGACACACTATCCGGGCGGATTATCTGGGCCGACACCACCCAGCGCATCGCGCCGGCTTTAGGCTTTCCCGCCGATGGAGTGCGGGATGGAGGCCAGGGCGGCACGTCCGACTTCGGACAACGAACCGGCAACATGATGTGGACCCACGTTTTCCGGCCGACCGACTTGAACGATTTCCGGGTGGGCTATTTGCGGGCCACAGCGCGCATCACTAATCTCGAGGCGGATCAGAATTTGAACTCGCAGTACGGTATCTTCGCCTTTCCTGACGCCGGGCCTCCCGCGGGCGGTCTGGCCGTTCTTTCGGTTGCCGGCTTCACGGCGATCGGCAGCGGCGGGACTACGTCGCAGCCGTTTGTGAAGTATGAACTCTCCGACAGCTATACCGCCATCCGTGGAGCCCACTCGCTGAAATTCGGCTTCCGGGCAGGAGACAAGAGATTCTATAACCAGCTCGTTTGCACCAACTGCCGGGGCACGCTGAGCTTCAATGGCGTCTATACCAATCAGCCCGGATTCGGAGCCAGCGGAAATGCCGTGGCCGACTTTTTGCTTGGTATCGGCTCGAGCGGCCAGTTCCGCAACCGGGCCAATGTCTACGATTTCAGCCGGGACTACCTCAGTTACGTCCAGGATCTGTGGAGAGTCAACTCGAAACTGACCGTGACGCTCGGGCTTCTTTGGGCCTATAATCCCACCAATTACGAACGTTATGGAAATGCAAGCAACGTGCTCTTCGACTTTGCCACCAAGAAAGTTTCCGTCGTTGTTCCCAACCGCCAGAGCGAGACAGTTTTTAACGCCGTGAAGAATGTTCTGTTCCCGGCTTTACCAGTGTCAAGGGGCACCGAATTTTCCGACAATATGATGCGAAACTCTTATTTCAACTTTGGCCCACGCATCGGAATCGCTTATCAATTGAGCAGCAAGACTGTTCTGCGCACCGGCTACGGAATTTTCAACGGGTTCCCGGACGTGGTGAACTTCGTACCTTCGCTCAATCCTCCATCCCGCGTGCAGTACAATCTGACGGCAAACAATATCAATCCAACCTTGCTCGTTTCCACGCCGCTGGTGCCGGACAGTCCTTTGAAAACCACGCCTGTCGCCCCCGTGATAACCGCCCGCGATCCCAATACCAAGCCCGACGTCACGCAGATGTATAACGTGAGCATCCAGCGTCAATTGCCGGGCCACATGGTTTTCGAGGCCGGCTATATGGGCAATCGCAGTTCGCGGGTCCTGATGGTTCATCCGGTAAACGACGCCGCGTTCGCGCTGCCTAACGATACTTCGGCGCCCCAAACGCGCCGCCGCATAACCACGCTGCTGGGAGCCATCAACTACCTCACTCCGTCCGGATACTCCAACTACAACGCCATGACGCTAAGCCTGGATAAACGCTTCTCGCAAGGCCTCAGCCTGGTGGGGAGTTTCACGTGGTCCCGCGCGCTCGGTATGGCCCCCGCGATCACTGAGGGCATCAACGGATTCTCGATTCAGGATCCGACGAATCTGGCGCGTGAGTACGGCCCGCTCGAGTTCGACATTAAGCGCCGCTTCGTCGTCAGCTACCTCTATGAGTTGCCTGTGGGCAAGGGCAAACGCTTTCTTGGCCAGACTTCCCGCGCCATGGACCTGTTCGTGGGCGGATGGCAGGTGAACGGCATCACCACACTCCAGGGTGGATTGCCGCTCACGCCGACTCTGTCTTACTCCCTTGGAAAGACCGACACGGTAAGCCGCCCCGATATAGTCGGCGATCCCACCAATACAACTCGCCAACCGCACGACTGGCTTTCGGCAGCGGCCTTTGCCATTCCCACCAACGCGCAGATTGCCGCCGGCAATTTTACCGGCAATCAAGGGGTGAACGTGGTTCGTGCCCCAGGGCTGGTGAACTTCGATTTCTCCCTATTCAAATCCTTCGAGATTCGCGAGGGGATGAGGCTTCAGTTCCGAACGGAGGTGTTTAACGCTACCAACACCCCATATTTCGGTGCTCCCGGGGCTGTCGGCCTTACGCTGGGAACGCCAACTTTCGGACGCATCACCTCAGCCGGCGATCCCCGGGTCATTCAATTCGGGCTGAAATTTCTGTTCTAAGTCAGAAAGAGAGATCATGCTACGTTTCGGTTTCGTTAGCCTCATGCTGACCATCGGGTTGGTGAACCTAACGCCTCTCGCACCAGGCCAGACGCCCTACCGGCGATTCACGCGGACCCCCTACTACACCGGCCCCAACGATCCCGAGCGCGGAAAGATTCGGGGAACGTTGAAGCTCGGGGAAACCGTCATCATCGACCTCCCCGGCGATACCGGCGATACCGACCTGAAACCGGGAGTGGTTCCCGATCCGAACGTCACTCCGCCACGCGGCTCACGGCCCGGCGGCCCGTTCGAGATTGAAGGCATCAAGCCGCGTGACTGGGTGGCGATCAAGATAATAGACGTCGTGCCCGGTCCCTATGGCTATAGCAATAATCACGGCGCCGTGCGCGGTCCGATGCGCGTTCTGACGCCTATCAAGGATGGCATGGTGCATTTTCCGCCGGACTTCGTAATCCCTGTCCGGCCGATGATCGGAGTCGTGCATCTCGCTTCGGCTTCCGCTTTGCCCTTCGTGATCTGGGATAGCGGCGGCAACCTGGACTTCAATTCCATTGCCGCCGGAAGCACCGTTTATATCCGCGCGCAACGTTACGGAGGCATGCTCACGCTCGGCGATGCCCATGCTTACATGAGTGATGGCGAATTGACCGGCACCGGCGTCGAGATCGACATGACGGTCACGCTGAGAGTGGACAAGGCGCCCGATCTTCCCAACGCCGGCGTGGTGGTCGAAACCGCGGACAGGTGGTACACCTCGGGCATAGGCGCGAACTGGGAGGAGGCGTTAAAAGTCGCCTGGGCCGAGATGCTCGCATTGCTCATGCACCTGCATAACACCACCTCCGAGCACGCGAATCTTCTGGTTGGCACCATCGGTGACGTGATACCCGGCTACACGGCCGGCAAGATTTTTCACCGCGGCTTTGAACGGCCGTCGTACATCACATTGCAGATCAGTATTCCAAAAAGTCTGAAACGGACGGGCAAAACCTGGCAACCCTGAGTGCTGCGTCCGAATCGGTCTGATGGAGGTTTTCAAACTCCGCGTCGGCCAGCTATTCCGCAAAATGATAAACCGCAGATTGGGCGCATTTCAGGTTTGTAAAGTGTTGACGGGATTGTACTTTAAGTCTGGCCTGCCCGCCCTAGGCCATAGGGGATACCTCAAGGAAGAGAAATTTACCTTCTCCGGAGGCCGGAGCGGGCGGAAGCCGCCCTTGGTGACTCGCTGTTGGAGCAAGGCCGTTTCGAAAGCTTGGGATTTCTTAAGCAGCGTGACGGCACGTTCCAGATAGACCGTGTTCCACAGCGTAATGGCGGCGACCACCAAGCTGAGACCACTGGCGCGATATTGTTGATTCTCGAAGGGACGGTCTTGGACTTCGCCGAAGAGGTCGTTTCTGGCTTCGCCCCGGTTGAGCCCCGCCGTGACACGACGTCGCACGGCGGGAGCTTGCAACCAGGCCAGCGTGAACAGCGCCCGCTTCAGCGTTGGAACAGTTACCGGAACTTTTCGTGGATGGGCGACCACGCAAAGCCAGTGTGCCGGGACGCCGGACCACGAGAGTCTCGTTGAGGCGATCGGGCGGCTGAAGGTGGAGTTGGACTGACCCAAAAACGATCAACCGTGCCTTTTTCCTCCTACGCTTGAGAAAAAGCTCAAATTATGTGTCCTCGTTTGTCGACAATCCGCGCATGTATTGGTGGAGGAACAGAAATGCAGATCAAGACGAGTGTTGGATTCCATGGAACCAATCATTTGCAAGACGTAAAGGCTATTCAACAAGCAGTGAACCGAGTGCCGGTCAGCAAGGGAGGCCCGGCCCAACCCTTATCAGAAGACGGCATCTGCGGTCCGATCACAGTCCTCGCAATTCGAAGCTTCCAGAGGTTCAATCTTGGGTTCGCCGACGGCCGCGTCGATCCGATTGGGAAAACCATACAAGCTCTCCGTGCATGGGGCATGCCTGTGCCTGGATTGGAACCGAGAGACAGCGGAAAAGCAGTTCCGTTCGCAGCCATTAACGTGTGGCCCACCGATCACACGCGAGTGGCGGTTGAGCCCCTCCGGAAAACGGGGGTGGCAGCACCGCCCGCGGGTGAGAGCTTGCTGGCACAATTGGATGCCTGGCTTTTGACTTTGAGAGGTACGCCTACAACAGTCAAGGGTGGTTTCTCGGGTTACGGAGCCGAGGATGGAAAATGGAGCACCGCCGCAAAAGCCGCGAAGGGAGCAGATGTTCAGCAATATGATCTGATGGGAATTTTGGCGCTGGCGTCAGCCTATAACAAAACCGACATCGGAGACCTAGTAGCCAAGGTACGGGCGAACCCCAGCCTTGAAAACGTTGCCAAACTCGCGGACGCGATAGCGGATTGGAAACTGGAATGGGAGGAGGCACTGAAGGCTGTAGATAATAAAGCCGATGGGAAGCGAATCGTGTACTGGGGTAGTGAGCAACCTCGACAAGAGAACGAGCTTTGGATTTGGCAGTGGGACTACGGCAAAAGCAAGCTAAGCAGCGTGATGGTGTACAAGTGGCACAAAAGCAAGGCTTACTCCGCATCCGTATGGAATTGGGATGCCAAGTATGTCACTGAGGCGCCGACGGTTGCCCTGCTTGACTTGCAGTATCGTTGCCTTTGCCGGCCGCAGACAACTTTAGAAACCGAAGCAAACACAAGCCAAGTAGCGGTCAGTCAGGCTCCGCACTAAGTTCCGCGCAAAGCAGTCTCGGGCAGATCGGTGTCGGCGCTCAGTGGATGGTAGAAGGCAATGCCTTATCGGTTTTCACGTTTTTCACCCTGCACTGTAATTAGGGTACGAGGAGTGTCTCAGTTACGTTGGCACGGAGGGCGGCTTCCGGTGATTGCCGGACGCTTACCAGAATCGCGCGCCCGTTAACGCACTTGCGGCCAGGGTGGCTGGGGGCCCTCTAAACTCCGCAGCGTTTCCTCGGCCATTCGCATCAGTTCTCCACGCTGGCTTTCTTTTTCGAATCGCAAACCGGCGGTTTTGTAGTACTCCACTTCGGCGGCCCAACGCTCGCGCAGCGCCTCGCGGTCCCGTTTGATGTAAACCGGCTTGCCGTCCTTTAGAAAATAAACCGGATTCGCATGGGCCCAGATCTCGGGCTCACCGGCATAGCTGATACTTTTGGCGCGCACGGAGATCCACGAACTCTCCGTTACTTTGGTTTTGAAGGGCAGCGTCAGTTCGGTTTGCTTTCCGTCGCCTTCCGCAGTGGCCACCGTCCTGCCATTGAGGATCATTTCGATTTTCACGATCGGGCGGTAAAACACGGCGCTGGCCGTGGCATTGATCTCCTGGCTCTCGCCCCTCCATGGGAAGATCTTGCCTGAGGTCTCGCCGTTGACGTCGAACTCGAGCAGCGGGCCATTGCTGATCACCACAGCGCCGCGCCGGATGCCGTTGGCCCACGCCGTATAGGCCGAGTCTCCGGCGGCGGCTTTGACCAACGTGCGCTCGGGACCGAGCAGCGGCAAGTGCCGCGGCCAGGGCCGGTAATGATTGTGAGGGTCAGGAAAATCGCACCCCGCCGTTCCCACCACGCGGAGCCCCGCATTCAACAGCTGGTACCACGCCTTCGTCTTAATCCAGCCGTATTGCAGCATCTCCACGAAATCAATCCTGTTCTGCACCAGGTTCAGCAGGAGTTGCGAATGGGGCATACTGCCGTGAAAGTGCGCAAAACCCACGATCGCGCCGGCATCGTGCCCCTCTTTGAAATATACCGGCGGGAATGGATAAGCCCACGGCGTGTTACTGTACATGCTGCCGACGCTAGGCGGCTCGATAAGCCGGTTCTGGCCGAACAGCAGCGTGTGGCCGTAGAACTCGCTGCGCGTTTCCTGACCGGAGCGAATCGAGAAGCCGGGCATTCTACCTTCGCCTTCGCTGCCCCAGCCATATTGCACGCCAAAATGCTGCTGGCGCATTCCGGTGAGGAACATGCCCACATTCAGATCTTCAGCGCGGAGCCACTTCAGAAACACCGCATCGTCTTCTTTTGCCCGCATCAGGTGGATGTGCTCATCGCCGCTGATCCATTTTTCCTGCCGCCCGGGCGCGATCGGACGGATCTTCACCACCACCGTCTTCGTCTGTTCCCGGTCCAGAGCGAACTTCTCCACACCAGGGTGCCAGAAGAAGCCGTGATAGGCTTCCAGGCGGTAGTCCTCGCCGGCGGGAACGTCGAAAGTGCCCTTACCCTCGAGCAGCAAATCGTGCCATTGGTTGTGAATGTCCACTTCGAGGCTCTTCGGCTGGTCCGTCATCCGCCAGATACGTTCCCGATAAAAGTTGTCTTCAAAAAGCGGCAGCAGATTGTCTACTGGACTGAGGCGGTGGGGCGTAGCGCCGCGGAAAAGATAAACCCGTGCCGGCACAAGTTCGTTGGTTTCGGCGTGACGCACCTCGATGGTAAGCGACGTGGTGTGATTGGGCCGCAACGAGGAGTCCCGCTGCTGCGCCCAAAGCGGCGACGCCATTAGCAGGAACAGCAGTCTGGAAGTTCTGGTGGATATTGGCATGCGGTAAAATCGATAGTCCGAATTGTATTATTCCTTGTTCCATGACACAACTGACACGTCTGCCGGGCCTGCTCCTTTTCGTCACCGCTTTAGCCGCCCAGACACGCTATGACCTGCTGCTGAAGGGCGGCCATGTGATCGATCCAGCCAACAATGTGAATGCCTTGATGGACGTCGCGATTGCCGCGGGCAAGATCGCTCGTGTGGCGGCGGGTATTCCAGCCGCCGAGGCGCGACAGGTGGTGGACGCCCGCGGCCTCTTTGTCACACCGGGCCTCGTCGACATCCACGTACACGCCTATGCCGGCACGGGGATGAAGGGGGCTTATTCCGGCGACAACAGTCTTTATCCGGATGGCTATACCTTTCGCTCGGGAGTGACCACCGCCGTTGATGCGGGTGGAGCCGGGTGGAGAAACTTCGCCGACTTCAAAGACCGGGTGATCGACCGTGCGAAAACGCGTGTGCTCGCCATGTTGAACATCGTCGGCCGGGGCATGGGCGGCGGCGCGATCGAGCAGAAGCCGGAAGACATGGACGCCGCGGCAACGGCCAAAGCCGCCAGGCAGTATCCCGAAATTGTGGCCATCAAAACGGCCCACTACGCCGCGCCCGAGTGGGTGGCGGTGGATCGCGCCATTGAGGCTGGGAAATTAGCAGGTCTTCCTGTGATGGTGGATTTTGGCACGCCTTTCCCGAACCGTACTTTCGAGCAGCTCATCAGCGATCATCTGCGTCCGGGCGATATCAGCACGCACATGTACCAGGGACTGCAGCCGCTGGTGGACGATAAGGGCAAAACGCTCCCCTACCTGCTTTCGGCCCGTAAACGCGGAGTCAAGTTCGATCTCGGTCATGGCGGAGGCAGCTTCGTGTGGAGTGAGGCGGTTCCTGCAATCCGGGACGGCTGGGTTCCGGATACGATTTCCACCGATCTTCATGCTTCCAGCGCCAACGCGGGCATGAAGGATATGGTGACGACGATGTCGAAGGTTCTGAGCCTGGGCGTTCCCCTGGCGGATGTGATCCGCATGTCGACGTGGAGCGCCGCCCTCTCCATCCGGAGGACGGATCTCGGCACCTTGCGCCCGGGAGCCGGCGCCGATATTGCGCTCCTGCGGGTGGACAAGGGGAAGTTCGGCTATCAGGACGCACGCGGCGCGCGTTTGACGGCCAGCCAGAAACTGGTTTGCGAGATGACATTGCGCGACGGCAAAGTGGTATGGGATCTGAATGGACTCGCCGGTGAGGAATGGGATACGTATTATGCCCGCCCGGAGAACCGTCGAACCAGATGAATTGCTGCTTCCTGCAAACCGTTTGAAGCTATGCGGGGCATTGGCGCGGGAAATCAGCATGGTTACTGGTCCCTTTCGAGCCAACGACCGGCCGCGCGTCCGGCGTGAGGACTGCGAGACTCTGACCGGTTGGCCACCGCTAAGCCGAATGCCGGGGTCAGAATCATCGGAGCGAAATCGACAAGGTCGTCCAAGTTGGCGGCTTGCGGTGACTCGGACCTTCGCGGCGGCATGGTGAGCGAGCAGCTGGTAGTGCGATTGACAGGCCGCTGCATCAGAACAACAGTTTTAGACCGAGTTGAATGGCACGGGTTCCAGTGCCAGAAGTGATCATTCCGGCATTTGGATTAGGCGTGCCACCATCGAGTATCGGCAATAGCGGTGGCTGGATTGTCCAGGTTCATATGGTTGAATGAATTCAGGAAATCTGCGCGGAACTGGAGCCGTAGCTGTTCCCGCAACGGAAAAGCTTTCATCGCGCTAGTCTCCCAGTCCCAAAGGCCCGGTCCCCGGAGAGCGGATCGGCGCGGGTTCCCGACCAACCGGCAATTCCCGTCCCCGTCTGCGAGAAGCCTACCGCGAACGGTGTCCCGGTACCGTAGGTGGAGATGCCCGAAACCCGCCAACCGCCCACTAAGGACTTGGTCAACCCGGAGCCACTCTTACCGAACGGCAATTCGTAAATGTAATTGAATAGCAGCCAGTGCCGGCGGACAGCAGGCGTGTTCCCATAGCTCAGGTTCCCATTGCCTGGGTTATCGGCGCCTCCCGCATTGTCGAAATTATCCAGACTGCCCGTGAACTGGTACTCAGCCTGGAATGATAAACCACCGGAAAACCTCTTTTGTAAACCGAGCGGAAGCTGAGTGAAGTTCTGCTTACCTGCGCTCAAATAAGAATTGATGGCGCCCCACGGTTGATAGGGTCTTTGGTTCTGGATGGGAACATTCGGTTGCTGCACCCATGGCCGGTTGAGATCAGCAGAATTATAGGGAATGTGATGCGTCCGGCTTCCAAGATAGGACGCCCGGCCTGCCCAGTTTCCGAATTGACGCTCAATGGTGAACTGAAAGCTCGCTACGAAGGCCGCTATTTGGACATTGGCGAGTGCGGGCTACCACAGGCTGCCGCACCGAAAGTGCGGACGGCAAAGGTGGTTCGCAAAGATCATAACGCCGGGGGCAAGAGCCGCTGGATGGATGGTTTCTGGGACAAGCCTACCCCGCCGCTGTGGCAGAACACCCGATTGCGGAAGTGGCGTGAAGGCAAAGTTCGCCCAATACAGGGAAGCGCGCCGCACGACCCGGCTGGTAAGCCGCGGTCATTTTTCACATCGTTAAAGGAGCGTTTGCGACAATCCCTACTCCGCCACTTGGTCACCGCAACTGCAAACAACACTGGAGACGCCCAGATTGCGTTTTTTAAGGCATCGCGGAATCTACCAGTCCGATGTCGGGTTGTTATCAAACCCAAGCTCAAGCGGGAACCGCTGCCTCCCGCCGGCAGTTCCAGACCCAAGCCCGAGACACGCGGTGCTTAACCCTTTTTGGCAGCCGTACGGCTTGCTCACGCGCGCCGCTGCGTAACGTAGCCCCTGTAACCGAGGCGCGACCATGAGGGAGTCGTTGCGACGGGCGCCATCCTTGCGATTGCGGGGGCTCAGTGCCGCGGTTTCCAGTTCAACATCTCATCGAGGAAGGGGATGGCTTCTGCCCCGTCAATTCTATGAGGGCCGTCAAAACGGGCGATACGGCCCTTTTGGGGAATCCCCAATTCCCGGTAGAGACGGGTAACTCGCGCCATTTCGACATCGACAAAACGGCGCGGCTCCACCTCAACGCCATCCCTGGAACCGATCTCGATCATAAAAGCGCGCGGTGCGGTAAGACGCGCCAGATCGGAATGGTTAAATTTGTGCAGAATATCAAAATTGAACATATCGAAGGTGTCTTTGTAGAACAGAAAAGACGTGCCCTCCGTGAGATCGGTGGTCTTGAAGTTCCAGTCATTAAAATGGCCGCTGCAGATTACCGCCTGGAAACGCGGCTCGGCGGGACCGGTCCAAAGCGCGGTAAATCCACCATAGGATAAGCCGTAGAAGGCGAAGCGCTCCTTGTCGGCGAAGGGCAGCGTCTCGAGATAATCGAGAACGCGCCCGGCCTTTTTGATTTCGATTCCAACGGGAGTCAGACCCAACAGGTGGGCGCGCCGCGCCAGCGCCTGACGTGCGGAGGTGGTCTGCGCGGAAATCAGCGGCGCAAATACAATGTAGCCGCGCCGCGCAAGCTGGCGGCCGAATTTCGCGTACAGCGAATCGGCGCGCTGGTTGTCCACCACGCCCAGAGCATCCTCGGGCTTATCGCCGAATCCGTGCTGGGTGAAGACAACCGGGCGGCGCTCGCCGGCCTGAATGTGCTTCGGGATGAGCAGAATTCCGTACGCGTGAACGCCGTCGTAGACGCGCACCGAAAGGCGGTAGCCGGTAAACTCCGGTTCGTCGTACAGCTTCACGCTGCGCGCATCCAAGGCGCCGGAAGGTGCGGCATAACGGCCCACCGTATCGAGAAAAAGCTCCCGCAGCGGCTTGCTCGAATTACGGTAGTTCGCGGCGGAACTGGTATCTGGCCGCCAGCGCCGGTCACGTTCGCCATAGGCCTCCATTGCGAGGTTGCGGTAGCGCGCCTGCCATTGCGAGAACTGGGCATTGGCGATGGCGTAAAAAGGCTCGGGATCGGGGGGTGCCTGAGGCGCGGAGATCGGCCATTGCACATCGGGATGCAGCACCTCGTCAAACAACTCGATGGCTGCCGTAGCCGGTCCGTGCTGCTGGTCGCGCTCGCCGCTATAGCGGATCGCGGCCGCGGCATTGGCCCGTTCGAACAACCGCCGGGCGCGCTGATACTCCTCCACCACACCACGGCCGCCGCGATCGATCACCAGCGCTCTAGGTGCGATAAAGGAGGCTATTTCGGCGTCGCCGAAGCGTTGCAGGTGCTTCCAGAGGATACGGTCTTCCGGCTCCTCAAAGGCACGATCCCGGCGGTCGAAGTAATTCGCCACCAGCGCCGCTTTGAGACGTGTGTCCAGGGCGGCTGCATACAGAGCTGTGAGACCGCCCTGGCCCGATCCGGCGACTCCGATTCGTTCCCGATCCACGCGCGGGAGTTGGCCCAGGAAGTCCACCGCCGAAGAGACCTGTTGTACCTCGCTGCCGATCAGGTGGCGCCCTACCTGGTAGCCGAGGCGTACCAGCCACGCGCGGTCGTCAAGCCACGGCTGGCTGAACGTACGGCGTTGGGTGAAGAAAGGGACCAGCACCACGTATCCGTTGACGGCCAGGCTGCGGGCATATTGCTCCCGCTGCGGCAGCCGGGTAGTGAGGCCCGCAATATCGGCGGCCGAAAGGTGAGCATCGGGAATCGCGATCGCCGCAGGATGCTTGCCGGACCTTTTAGACTCGAGCAGCAATCCGTACTGCTTCACGACCCCGCCCGATGATCCCGCCGTGGAGCCAACGTTGCCAAGCGGCAACACCGGCCACTCCACCAGCGAGAACGTGAAGGCTGCGGTGGCGCCGATCTGCTTGAGGACCGGCTTCGGAGGGAGGAACGGATCGACCGCGCCGATCATGCGCCGAAAATCGCTGCGAAGCTCTTCGACGGTCTGGGTACCCTCGGCGGATGAGCCGCGTTGGCTGGCGGCTGCCGCGATACGGGCCTCGAAATAACGACGCAGCTCGAAGTGCTGTTCGCTTACAATATCCGGGGGGAATTCCCAGTGCGCCGTACCGGGAAGTGTCCCCGGCTGCTGCGCGAAAAGTGCCGCCTGCAAAGCGAGAGCCAGCCCGGGGAGCCCGCAACGCCCTTTGAAGGTTCGCGATGGAAAACTGTTCGGAAAGCAGCAACCGTGCAACGTCCTTCTATTTTGCACAAAATTACTGGTCGTGGGGTGGAGCATCCGCTATGCGCGCAATCCTTGCCCGGTGATACCGTAATAACGTGAAAACGGGTCTTATATGCGTCCTCGTGTCGGCATGGCCGGCCGCGGCGGCCGATCATCGGATTGTCGCCGAGCGGTATTGGCACACTTTTTCGGCGGCTCACCCTGTGCTCCTGCGAGTGCAGTCTGGCGCCCGGATCGCGACGACTACGGTCGATTCGGCGGGATTCGATTGGAAAGGCGTGCGTCGAACCCAAACCCACGGTAATCCGTTGACCGGCCCCTTTTACATTGAGGGAGCGCAGCCCGGGGACGCGCTGGAAGTGCACATCGCGCGCCTCAGCCTGAATCGTCCAACCGGATATTCGGCACACCAAGTGGGCATTCCAGATACGCCGAAGCTCGAGAAGCCGGGCGCGGATGCCGTCTATAAGGGCTACGACAACCTGCTGCCGTGGACGCTCGACCTGAAGCGCGGCACAGTGCGCACCGGAAGGCTGGAGTTCGCCGCCCAGCCCATGCTCGGCTGCATCGGCGTCGCCCCGGAGGGGGATTACTCGCCGCGCTCGGGACCTGCGGGATATTGGGGCGGCAACCTGGATTACAACCTGATCCGTGAGGGCGCCACCGTGCTGCTTCCCGTATTCCATCCGGGCGGCCTGCTGTTTTTCGGCGACGGCCACGCTTTGCAAGGGGATGGCGAGGCCGTGGGATCGGGCGTGGAGACTTCGCTGGATGTCGAGGTAATCGTGCGTCTCCGCAAGAAGCACGAACTGACAGCCCCGCGCGTGGAAACGGCCGAATGGATCGTTGCCGTAGGCGCAAAAGAGGGCGCGGCAGCGCGGGAAACCATGGCGATGGCAACTCGGGACATGCTCCGCTGGCTGGTTACAGAGCATGGCTTCAGCGCCCAGGAGGCGCACCTGCTGATCGGAATGCGGGCGAGGTATGACCTGATCACTCTCGGCGGTACTGTCGGATTGCGCATACCCCGCGAGGACGTCAGGAGAAATCGAAATTAGGCATCGCCCGGTGATGTGGCGCCGGAAATCGACGGAAGCGCGCCCTGCGGATCAAATTTTAATTTGCGTGAATCAACAGTGGAGCAGATACCGGTCCGTCTCCCACGCGCTCACGCTCTGGTGGTACTCCCGCCATTCCTGGCGCTTCACCGCCACGTAGTAAGCGGCGTACTCTTCCCCCAGCGCTTCCCGCAATACCCGATCTTCCGCAAAAGCATTCAAAGCTTCTTCCAACGTCCCGGGAAGGAAACCAATCTTGCGGCTCGCTAGATAGTCCTCGGATGCTTCATAGAGGTTGGTATTGTTCGGCGCCCCCGGATCCATCCGTTTGTCAATCCCGTCCAGACCCGCTGCCAGCAAAGCGGCGGGAGCCAGGTAGGGATTCGCCGCTCCATCGACGACCCGCACTTCGATGCGCCCGGGCCCGGGAATGCGGATCATCTGCGTCCGGTTAGAGGCGCCGTAGGTGACGTACACCGGAGCCCAGGTTGCGCCCGACCGCGTGGCCCGGCGCACCAACCGCTTATAACTGTTCACGGTCGGAGCGACGATCGCGGCCAGTCCGCGGGCGTGATGCAACACCCCGCCTAGAAACCAACGCGCGGTTTGTGAGAGCCCCAGCGGATCGTTCGTGTCCAGGAACACGTTCTCCCCGCTCTCCGCCGATGCCAGGCTGAGGTGGAAGTGGGATCCGTTGCCGGTCAGGTGCTGGAACGGCTTGGGCATGAATGTCGCGAACAAACCGCGCTGCTCGGCAAGCGTTTTCACCATCCACTTGAAAAAGACGTGGCGGTCGGCGGTGGTGAGCGCGTCGGAATACGTCCAATTAATCTCGAACTGGCAATTGGCGTCTTCGTGATCAGTCGCGTAGGGCTGCCAGCCGAGATCCTGCATCGCGCCCACGAGCGTGGTCATCAGGTCGAGATTTCGATGCAGCGCGCGCAGGTCGTAGCAGGGCTTGCCTAGCGTGTCGAGGGTGTCCCAAGGGCGAAACTGGCCGTTTTCTTTGGTGAGCAGCATAAACTCCGGCTCCACACCGGCATTAAGCGTCCATCCCCGTTGGCGCAGCGCCTCCACATGGCGGCAGAGCGTTGTGCGCGGGCAGAAGGACCACGGTTTCCCGTCGACGTGCAGATTGCCCGGAACCCACGCCACCTCCTGTTTCCACGGCAGAGCTGTCATCCCCCGGAAATCGGGCACGCTGCAGATATCGGCGTCCTGTGGGCCCTGATTCAGGTCTCCGGCGGCGAAGCCGGCAAACCCCGCTCCGTCGCGGGCCGTATCCTCAATGTGAGTAACGGGTACCAGCTTCGCTTTCGGCGTTCCCGCCAACTCCACAAACGAGCACAGCAGAAAACGGATTCCTTTGTTCGCAATACGGGCTTTCAGTTCAGAGTCCATAAGATATCTCCGGTGGGATCTCAACGGCCGAATACCTTGCGTGTGCCCGCCAGCGGAATGCCGCAGATGGCCGAAGCCTCCATGGTCAGAGCAGCCATGTCTTCCGGCTCCAGGTGTCGCACGTCGGACTTTCCACACGAGCGGGCGAGCATCTGAATCTCCAGCGTCATCGCGCGCAGCAGGTTCGAAACGCGGTCCGCCGCCTCATCGATGGGCAGGCGCCGCATTAGCTCCGGGTCCTGCGTCGTCACGCCAACCGGACAACGTCCGGTATGACAGTGATGGCAGGAATACGGCGCGGCACCGATCTTTTCGTAATCCTCTACATAGAGCGGACGGTTGCAATTCAGGGCAATCAGCGCGGCCGTTCCGATGTAGCAGGCGTCGGCTCCTAAAGCCATCGCCTTGGCCGCGTCCACTCCATCGCGGATGCCGCCGGCGATGATGAGCTGCACTTCGCCATACAGCCCCATGTCTTCGAGCGCCGCCCGGGCCTCGCACACGGCAGCCAGCGTTGGGATGCCCGTGTGCTCCTGGAAAATGGCGGGCGAGGCGCCGGTGCCGCCCTCCATCCCATCCACCACAATCACGTCGGCGCCGGCCTTCGCCGCCAGCTTCACGTCGTCATAGACACGGCTGGCGCCCATCTTGATGAAAATCGGAATGTCCCCGTTGGTGGCTTCGCGCAGCTCTTCCACCTTCAGGATCATATCGTCGGGCCCCAGGAAATCGGGGTGGCGGGCGGGGCTTCGCTGGTCGACGCCGATGGGCAGGTCGCGTTGTTGCGCAATCACGTCGGACACCTTTGAGCCCAGCAGCAGCCCGCCGGTGCCGGGCTTTGCGCCCTGGCCGATCGTGAGTTCAATGGCATCGGCCATCAGCATGTGATGGATGTTGACGCCGTACCGCGACGGCAGAACTTCGTAGATGAGCGTCCGGCTGTTCTCCCGCTCCGCCATGAGCATGCCGCCGTCGCCGGTGGTGTTGGAAGAACCCGCGGCGCGCGCTCCCCGCGCCAGCGCGACTTTGGCGTTGAACGAGAGCGCCCCCCAACTCATGCCCGTGATCATGATCGGCACATCGAGTTCGATCGGCCGCTTCGCAAAACGTGTGCCCAGCGTCACCTTAGTCGTACACTTTTCGCGGTACCCTTCGAGTGGAATGCGCGTCAACGAGCACGGCAGAAAGGTCAGATCGTCAAACGTCGCCCAGCGCCGCTGGCGGAGTGTTCCATAGCCGCGGATTTCATACAGCCCGGAGGCGGCTTTGTTCTGAATTCCGTCAATGACGGAGGGCGTAAAGATACCGCTCTGCTGCAAAATCGGATCGGCCATCTAAAGCGCCTCCTGCCATAACTGCCAGTTCCGTTTGTCGAAGTTCCATAGCTTGCGCCCCGCCACGATCTTCCGGAACGCGCGCGCTTCCGGTTTGCCTTTGCGCTCGGCGGTGGAGAAATGCGCGGCGAATGTCGAATCAAGCATGGTGGCGTCTTCTTCCGTCAAAGATTCGATCACGGCGTCGGTGCCGAGTGCGCCGATGGAGCCGCCCACAAAACACGTGGTGCTGTACATGGAGTCGGCAAAGGCTTCCCCGGTGTTGCCGCATACAATGAGCGTGCCCTTCTGCCCCATGAAGCCGGCCATATATCCGCAGTTGCCGCCCACCAGCACGAGGCCGCCCTTCATCGACACCCCGAGCCGCGCCGCGGCATCGCCGTGGATCACCACCGTCCCACCACGGATGGCCGCGGCTGCGCCGTTGCCGGCGTTTCCGCGAACCACCACCGTCCCGTTCATCATCGACTCGCAGAGTCCCCAACCCGCACTGCCGTCGATCTCGAATTCCGCGCCGTCGATCAGCCCGGCGCAGAAATACCCGGCGCTGCCGCGGACGTGGATGCGCGCGCTCGCTAGAATTCCCACCCCAAGGTTGTGGCGCGCCCGCGGATCCGCTAGTTCGATCTGAGTCCGGCCCGAAGCAATCAGCGCTTTGATCTCCTGGTTGATGTCGCGGACAGGCCGGTCTCCGCACGCAACGGTTGCCGCCGCCATTATCTCTGCCATACTTTGAATTCCTTGACCTGTGCCTCGCGCACGGCGTAGTCGCCTGGAATGGCCGCCCGGATCGCCACCTCTTCGGTTGCGACGGCCACGAATCGTTCCGTCTCGGCAAGAACCAAGGGCTTGAACGCAAACGGGTCTTTGACGAAGCCCAACTCTCTCTCTGTGATTGCGAGGCAACTGAACGAGCCGTCCATATCGCGCAGCATCGCCTGCAGCCCCGATTCGAGATTCTTGCCCTGATTCAGGTGCCGCGCCAGGTAGATGCCGATAATTTCCGAATCGTTCTCGGTATAGAAGCGCACGCCCTTCTGTTCGTAGCGGCGGCGCAATTGGTGATAGTTGGTGATGTGGCCGTTGTGAACGATGGCCAGATCGGCGCGCCCATGTCCCCAGAACGGTTGCGAATGGCTGAGGTCGACGCGTGATTCCGTAGAAAGGCGCGTGTGGCCGAGACCGTGCGTCGCCGCAAACTCCGAAACGTGGTAGGTAGCCTCGAGATTTGCCGGCGAACCCACCTGTTTGACGATCTCCAGCGCCGTGCCCGCACTCACTACTTCCATATCGGGCGAGAGCGCTTCCAGAGATGCCGTCAAATCGT
The DNA here is from genome assembly GCA_035526195.1 of Bryobacteraceae bacterium. GTDB lineage: Bacteria > Acidobacteriota > Terriglobia > Bryobacterales > Bryobacteraceae > CADEFT01. The sequence continues at coordinate 6,587 of DATLCW010000378.1, read as the reverse complement.
TGAGGTCACCGGCGGCCGGCACAGCAAACCGCAGATACGGACCTGTACGGGTGAAGCCGCTGCCATCGAAGCGCCGCGCGGCCGCTTCCACGGCGACTGCGCGGGCCCCGAAATCCGCGTGGTCGCCAAGCTTAACCCGCAACACAAGGCACTCCGGGTGCACGGGGCCGCAGAGGGCCACACCCGCCGAGTCCGGCCCACGGCATCCGAGCGCCTCGAGCATCGAGAGCACAACGCGTCCCACCGGCGGCGCCGGTTCGCTCGGGAAATGAAGATAGCCTGCAATTCCGCACATGAATCCGTTAGTATACGACGGGCTGCCCGGAGATGCGAAAAAACGTAGGAACTACTGAAGAGCGAGCGTGGCTTTTCCATCCTTGGTGTTGTAAGTCAGCTCCACCGAGTGGATGCCATCGGCCTTGCCCCGGTAAGAGAAAAAAATCAGTCCCGCTTGAGGGAGCGGGCGCTCGCCCTCCGGCAGAGCGCTCTTCTGCACCCGCTGCTCCATCGCTCGCCTCAGCGCGATCGGCATTTTCGGCGGCGCGGGAGGAGGTTCACTCCCACCGCCCGCACCACCCACACTAGTCTTTGACTTCGCGGATTCGGACGCTGGCGGCCCCCATTCGGGATCCTTCAACGAATGGAACACCATGCCGAAATGCGCTGCGGGTAAAGGCATCTTCCGGCCATTCACACGCAGGGAAAAATCGCTGGCCGCGAGCATGAGCCGCGCCCCCGGCGCACCAAACAACGCCGCTTCGACGGCTACATAGTCCTCCGTCGTGAGTGTCCCCTGCGCCGTCGGAATGGAGTGTCCCAGGAACTCAGCAGCCACGGTCACCGCACCCGCTTTCGCCTGCGACTGGTAGTCGGCGGGCGCAGCCCGCGGCGGGATGCCCTGCGCTTCCTTCCCGGGCGCAGCAGGGTTCACCGTGCTTTGATTCTGTCCACCCGGACAGAGGTTCGCTGCCAAAACACCAGTAATCAGGACACAGGCTCTCAGAGCAAAGACGATACGCATCAGCTCACAAGGTAACATATTACATAGAGTTTCTAGCCAAGCCCGCGAAGTATTCCAATGCCCTTTTTGGCGGTCGGATGCTGCGCGGGCAGTGCTTAAGTCGCGTATCATTTCCAAAGTCAAGGTTTTCTAAGTTTCAAGGTTTAAACATGAAGAGCAGCATCTTTACCGTCATATTTCTTTCATTCGCAACTTCCGGATTGATTCATCCCCAAACCTTTCTAGGTACGATTACAGGGCGGGTGATGGATCCATCCAACGCCAGTGTCGCGATGGCCGCGGTCACTGCCACTAACCAGGGCACCGGTCTGATCCACAAGACAGTTACCAACTCCGCGGGTAACTTCGCTTTGCAGCAGCTCCCCGTCGGCATGTATGAGGTGACTGTCGAAGCAGCCGGTTTTCGCAAACTCGTTCGCAGGGATATCGAGCTGAACGTGGCCCAGACGCTTTCGTTCGATGCGAAACTCGAAGTCGGCCAGGTGGAGCAAGCGGTCGAAGTCACTGCCAGCGGCGGGTTGCTGCAAACCGCCAGTTCCGACCTTGGCACCACCATTCAGCGCAACAAGCTCATGGATTTGCCCCTGTTCGTGGGCGGGAATATGCGCAACCTGGAGCAGTTCATCTTTCTCGCGCCGGGGGTGACGGGAGACACCGGCAACACGCAGATCAGCGGCTCGCCAAACCGCGCCAAGGAGGTGCTGATCGACGGCGTCGCATCTACGGGCATCGAGAGCGGCGGCGTGATTCCCGGCAGCACGCGGCCATCGGTCGAGACGATTGGCGAATTCAAAATGCTGCGCGCCAATTTTAACGCCGAGTATGGCCGTACCGGCGGCGGGGTCCAGAGGATGCGCGTGGGTTTTTTCAGCGCACGCGCCAGGTGAATCGTCAGAACGAATTCGGCGCCTCATTCGGAGGACCGCTTCTCATCCCGAAGCTCTACAACGGGCGGAACAAGAGCTTCTTCCATTTTGTGTACAGCGGCTACCGGTTCCGGCAAGGCTCGCCCAATACGCTCCAAAGCCTCATCCCGCTCGGCTTCCGCCAGGGCGACTTCTCGCGCGCGGCCCCGATCTACGATCCAGCCACCAATCAAAGCACGCCGAACGGCATTATCCGCTCTCCTTTTCCAGGCAATCGCATCCCGCTTGACCGCTTCAGCACTGTTTCGCGGAATATCCTGGCCTTGCTGCCCACGCCGGACAACGGCTCCATCTTGAATAACTTTCTGAGCGTCGGACGCGGGCAGGCAAACAGCAACCAGTACAACGTGAAAATCGATCACGCCTTCTCCGACCGTAACCGCGTCAGCGGCTATTACTACAGGGACCTGCACGAGGCCCGCGATCCGGAACTCGTTCCCGGGCCCACCACGCCGAACCGCAGCACGACCAGCAAAAACAACTGGGTGCGCCTCAGTCACGACCTGGTGATCAGTCCCAGCATGCTGAATCACGTGACCGCCGGCTATACGCGGTTTGCCGTCACCATTCTGCCCTACTCGATCAATCAGGACTGGCCTACAAGGCTTGGGCTTGAGGGCGTGAATCGCGGTGCGGATAATGTGTTCCCATGCATTGAATTCATCGCCGCCGGGTTCTCACGTCTGGGCGACCAGAACTGCAACACGCGCGTGCTTCAAGCCAACAACGCGATCCAGTTCGGCGAAAGCCTGAGCTGGGTTCGGGGCAGTCACAATCTGAAGTTCGGCCTCGATTACCGGTGGATGGAAACCAACGGCATCGACCCCTGGCGTACGATGGGGTGGTTCCAATTTAACGCGCTTGAAACCGCATTGCCCGGCGTGAGCAATACAGGGAACGCGATTGCCAGCTTCCTGCTGGGGAGTGTCGACCGCGGGCAGTTGCAGGTGTTTAGCTACTTCCCCCGCAACCGTTATCAATACTGGGCGGGCTATGCGCAGGATGACTGGAAAGTCGGGCGGAAACTAACGCTAAGCTACGGTTTGCGGTACGACGTCTTTATTCCGCGGTATGAGCGCCGCGACAACCTCTCGACGTTCGATCTCAATTTGCCGAACCCGGCCGCCGGCGGCCGCCCGGGCGCGATGATTTTCCTCGGCGACGGCGCCGGCCGCAGCGGGTTCCAGCGGCTGGCTGACATTTACAAGAAGGCTTTGGGCCCGCGCTTCGGCTTGGCCTACGCACTCAACGACAAGACCGTGCTGCGCAGCGGCTACGAGATTTACTACGCGCAAGGCAATGCCAATGCGGGTTTGCGCGACTCGTTGCAGTCAAGCGTCGGCTTTGTGGCTCAGCCTGTTTTTCAGACGCTGGATGCCGGTGTTACGCCCGGATTCAGCTGGGATAGCGGGTTCCCGCAGAATTTTCCGCGGCCTCCGTTTATCGACCCGAGTGCCGGCAACGGCTCGGATGTTCGAATGGTGCTTCGCAGCGATGGACGCCCGCCCTACTTCCAAAACTGGTCGTTTACCGTGGAGCGGGAAGTTGTTCCGAGCGTGAACATCGCGGCCACCTATCTCGGTACGAAGGGCACCGCCATCGGAAATGGTCTGATTCACTGGAACGAACTCAATCCTGCGTTATTGAATCTGGGTTCGCTGTTGACCAGGCCGTTCAACTCGCCGGAAGCCGTGGCGGCGGGCATCCGCTCTCCCTACCCTGGATTCACCGGGTCGGTGGCGCAGGCGCTGCGCCCGTATCCGCATATGCAAACGGTGTGGAACCGCTCCAATCCGGCGGGCAGTTCGACCTATCACGCGCTGCAGACTGAGGTGCGCATGCGCAGTTGGAAAGGCCTGGACGTACAAATGGCGTATACGTTTGCTAAAACGATCTCGGATGCCGACATCCTTGCGGGGGGCGGGCCCAACGGGCAAACCACTTACAACCGCAGGCTGGAAAAAACGATCGCCACCACCGATGTGCCGCACGTGTTCGCGCTCAGCTATAGCTATGAACTTCCATTCGGCTACGGCAAACGGTTCATTAACACCAGGGGCCCCGCCGGCAAGATCATCGGCGGATGGGTGGTCACCGGCATCCATCAGTATTCGGTGGGAGTTCCGATTGTATTGTCCGCCAATAACACTTTGCCGCTTTTCAATTCCATTTTGCGCCCGAACGCGGTCGCGGGTGTAAATCGCCGGACCGATACAGCTCAGTTCGACCCGGCGGTGGACCTTTGGATCAATCGGGCCGCCTTCGCCATCCCGCCGGGGTTCACTTTCGGTACCAGCGCGCGCAGCTACACGGATTTACGAAACCCCAACTTCCTCAACGAGAACTTCGGCTTGCTGAAGAAAGTTAGGTTGTACGAACGGTTCCTCGTCACGTTTCGGGGCGAGTTGTTTAACGCCTTTAACCGCACGGTTTTCGCCGCGCCGCAGGCAAACGTCAGCAACGCGCAATTCGGACGGATTTCCGGACAGGCGAACTCGCCGCGGCAAGGTCAATTGGCGCTCCGTTTCGAGTTTTGATGCGGCTGGACTGGAGCAACGCTGGATGCCGTCCGTCGTGCACCTTCCCCAACGTGGATCCTAAACAATCCCGGCTTTTGCCTCAGACTTTGGCCGGAACGACATAAGGCGCGCGGTAGTTTCGGGTAAGCATTCGAGTGGCCTCGGGGTCGTTCTTCACCGTCCAGGTTTTTTCATCCCAGTGCAGAGTGCGTCCCAACCGGTAGGAGATATTTGCGAGGTGCATCAACACACAGGAGATGGCGCCTTCCTCGATTTCAGCGTTCAAATCTTCGCGCTTATGGCTGCGTACCCCGGCGATGAAGTTTTCGAAATGGTGGTCGCGTTCATTTCTGGCTGGTCCCGGCTTCTGCTCACGCCCCATGAAGCTGTAGTACTTATTGTAGTTGTCGATCACGAGATACCCCTCGGAGCCGTAGAACGTGTTGCCGATGGTATTGCCAGCCCGGTCGCCGCCGATGCCCGCTTCGTGATTGCTGTACCAGTGCCGGACTTCGAACGTCATCATCTTACTTTTGCCGCCGGCGTTGAACTCGAACGACGCACTGATGGTATTGGGCGTTTCCTGGTCGTCGTCGAACATGAACTTACCGCCGATCGCACTCACCTTGGTGGGATGCGTGACGCCCAACCCCCAGCGGGCGATATCGACTTCATGAATTCCCTGGTTGCCGAGATCGCCGTTGCCGGTATCCCAGAACCAGTGCCAGTTGTAATGAAAGCGGTTTTTAGTGAACGGGCGCAGAGGGGCCGGGCCGGTCCACATATCGTAATCGACGCCCGGCGGGACCTGCTCCACGGGAGTCTTACCAATAGTATTGCGAGCCTTGAAACATAAGCCTCGAGCCATGTAGATCTCGCCGAATTCCCCGGCGGCCATTTTTTGAACGGCTTCTTTCAAGGCGGGGGAAGAACGGCTCTGGCTGCCCATCTGAACGATGCGATTGTATTTCCGCGCCGCGGCTACGATCTGCCTGGATTCGAATACGTTATGCGAGCATGGCTTCTCGACGTACACGTCTTTACCGGCCTGGCAGGCCCAGATGGTCTGCAGGGTATGCCAGTGGTTGGGGCTGGCGATGGAGACCGCGTCGATATTCTTATCGTCGAGCACCTTGCGAATGTCGCGATAGGTGGGCACCGGCTTCTTTTCCCGTTTCTGCAGAGCGCCGATGTAGCGTTCGGAGTGCGAATCGTCTACGTCGACCAGTGCCGCCAACTCGACATTGGGCTGGGATGTCCAGGCATTCATGTGGCTACTGCCGCGGCCGCCGCATCCGACGACCGCCACCCGCACGGTGTCATTGGGACTGGCAATGGCACGGACGGCCTGGCTGGCGGTGGCAGCCGCCGAACTCATTAAGAAGTAGCGCCTATTCATGGGTCTCCTTTGGGCGGCAAACGCAGCCGCACTGCAACGCATTATACAGCGGTTACCGTGGCGAAGGGGCGGCGAGAAGCCGGTACTCGATTTTTCTCAATCCTCCGAGCGTGGCGTACGATGCGAACCCCAACGGCGTCGAAAGATCGATCTCGCCGGGTCGAAGGCCAACCTGGCGGCCGGCGATATCGGCGTCGATCACAACATTGCCGTCAATCCAGCCGCGGATGCGGGTTTCGGTTACTTCCAATCGAAACGCGTACCAGCGGCCCTTGACAAAGTCTCGCGCGGTGGAGGTGTCGTTCTCGGAGGCGTCATCGCCATCCAGGCTCGAAAGTCCCACCACAAAGCCACCCCAGCCGCCATTGATCCACGAGCAGAATGTACCATTGACGGGGAAAGTGATGGCGGCGAAGAAATCGTTTCCTTCAAGCCGCGCCGCTTCGAACCGGATTTCGTAACCAGCCTTGGGAAAGCCGCTGGTCCAGGTGATTCCGGTGAGGCGTCCTGCGCCTAAGGAGATGATCCCGTCCTTGACCCGAACCTCGCCGCGTCCCCGAAACGGCGTTTCCCTCCAGCCCTGCAGAGACCTGCCATCGAATAACGAAATCCATTCGCCAGAGGCTGGGGAAGACTGGCCGGGCAACATCGCGGCCGCGAGGCAAACCAGCACTGCCGTAGTCGCGAAGCGCGTGGGGAACGCCATGGCTCTATTATGAGAT
>DATLCW010000123.1:0-57942 GCA_035526195.1 Bryobacteraceae bacterium | reverse complement strand
TTTTCTGTTTCCAACTTTCGCTCCTTTTCGACGGAGGAAACCTTTTCGCTGGTTGCAAGTAAACGCTTGGCGGCCAGGCACGATACCCATTTGGTTTCCATCCCTGACTCCAACGAAAAGGTCCTCCGGGCCGCGGTTCTCTATGGTGCGAACGGCGCAGGTAAATCGAACCTGTTTAAAGCGATACGCTACTTGAAGTCAATCGTCGTGCCGACGCGTAGCTACTCTTATGGCACTGGATGCAGCAGATTTCGCTTCACAGCGGATTCGGAGCAGCCGTCGACGTTTGATCTACAATTCATTGCGGAAGAAAAACTATATCGTTTCGGATGCAAAATAGACGACAGGCGGATCATTGAGGAATGGCTCGTTCAAGTAGTGGGTGGCAGAGAAAAAGCCATTTATGAGCGCATCACTGATAGCAACGGGAGGGTGACGGTTGACGCCGAAGGCCTGAAAAGCTCGGGCGAGAAGCTGCGGGCCCTTGCCACCGTTGGTGGACCGCAAAACCAATCGTTTCTCGCGACAGTTCGCGCCACGCTAGACCCCTCGGAAATCGGCGATCCACTAAGCGCGATTCTGAGTTGGTTTAGGGATAGCTTGTCGCTGGTGGGACCTGATGAGGCATTGGGCCCCCTCGGATTTTTGTTGAGTCGCGATTCAGATTTATTAAATTTTGCTGGCGAGTTTTTAAAGTCGTCGTCGACGGGAGTAGACCATCTGGAGGTCGCAAAGAACCAGATTTCCGAAGAGGACTTGCGAACCGCACTCCCTGCTGATGTGGTATCTCGACTACTGCAACGTACGTTAGACGATGGCAAGGATACAGCGACCATCGTCAGGAGTGACGGCGATGAGTTCACTGTTGACCTAAGGGGTGAGAAGCGCCACCATCACATTAGAGTTCAAGCTGCCCATAAGAACCAGGCGGAGGAAGTGGTTGCGTTAAGTTTGTCCCAGGAATCTGACGGTACACGGCGGCTCCTGAACCTGATCCCCGCCCTACACGAGCTGAAAACCAAGAACGCGGTCTATTTCATTGATGAGATGGACCGCAGCCTGCATCCGATATTGGTCTGGAACTTCCTCGACTTTTTTCTGAAGTCGTGCGCGGGAGGACAACGCCAGATTATTGTAACTACCCACGAATCGAATCTGTTGGACTTGGATTTGCTGCGCCGGGATGAAATCTGGTTTGCCGAGAAGGACGGCGGCGGCGCTACCCGATTGTATTCGATGATGGATTTCAAGGTGCGCAATGATCTCGAAATCCGGAAACATTATCTTCAAGGCCGTTTCGGAGCCGTCCCGTTTCTTGGCAACCTGGATCGACTGCTGGCGGAGGAAAATGGACAGGCATGAGTCTTATCCAGCGGAAGCCTCGACCGCTTACCCGCGATGCAGCTCAGCTGCGGGATGATCGCCTGTTCATCGTGGCGTGCGATGACTACGCTCCGAAGCAATATTTTGAGCTCTTCAAGATCCCGCGCGTTCAGATTCACGTAGTTCCCACGGAAGACGGCACCTCTGCCGCCCTCCACGTCTTGAGCCGGCTCGCAGGCATCGACCACGAAGAGGATGATGAGCTCTGGATGCTGCTGGATACGGACCACTGCACGAAGGGTACTCACATCTCCAGCTTCCTGTCAGCTATCAGCGAGGCGAAGCGGAAGGGAGTACGGGTCGCCTTGAGCAAGCCATGCTTCGAACTTTGGCTCCTGTTGCATCACGTTGCCGAATCTGAAGTGGGTTCGCTCTCGAGTGCCGCAGATGTTGACGCCGCGTTGCGCGTAGCTTTGGGTCAATACAACAAGACCAGGATCAGCGCGGGCCATTTCCCAATTCAAAGCGTATCAGACGCATGTCGAAGAGCGGAAACATTGGACGGAACCGTACCGGGCGGCGATATACCTACCGGTAACACAAGCAGGGTCTATCAGCTTTGGAAAGCAATCGTGGCGAAAGCGCTCCCTTCGCAGTTGCCAGCCGAGCTTAAACATCTGGCGCCCTAGCCGGTCAGGCTATTTCGCGTGTGCCGGTTCCGCCACGTTAGCTGGCCGCAAATAGCCGGAATCCACCGGCATGATAATCCACGCCAGGATATAGGTAACGAGGCCCGGGATGAAGCCGGTCAGCACCATGACCATCACAAATAATAGGCGAACCAGAGTCACGTCGAGATTTAGATAGCGGGCGAAACCAGCGCAAACCCCGGCGATTTTCCTTTCGCGCGTAAGGCGGAAGACGCGCTGGGGTGCATATTCACTGCTTTGCCGCTTTTGCTCCCCGGATGGCGTGATGCCGCCGCAACTCCAGCAGTACGAAGCGTTCGCCGGGACTTCCAATCCACAATGCGTACAGTACATGTTCACTACCTCTGCCTGTAGCCTACGCAGAGAGCCGCCAAAAGGTTCCCTCTCCGCACAGCATATCCCAATATCGGACAGACTCCGGCAGAAAATTGCATTAAGAAGGCGCAGTTTTTTGGCCCCATGCGTGCTACCTCCCCTGCTTCATGGAACCGCGATTCTTGGTGTTCCCCTCGTTCGCAGCCCTCCTCACGATTCCTCCTGGAGCGGATACCGCCCTGATCGTTGGCAGCACCCTGTCCCGCGGCCGTCACGCCGCCGTACGCACCACGTTCGGGATCTGCACCGGCTGCCTGATCCATTCCATCGCCTCCGCTCTCGGCCTTTCCATCCTTTTGAACGGTTCGGCAGCCCTGTTTGAGATCGTGAAGCTGGCCGGCGCCCTTGACCTCGGATGGCTGGGCTTCCAATCTGCCATTCCTATTCTGATGGGGCTCGTATGGCTGATCGCCTTCACCATGTTCCTCAGCCGCATGATTGATGGCGTGACGTGAAGCAGCAAACGATGCAAGCGGCGATTGCAGCCCTGCTGCGCATCAACTCCTGATTGGATCCCAAGATGTCCACCCCTCCCGCTACCATGGAAAAAGTGAGAACGTCTTCCCCCAAGGCTCGGATTCTGATCGCCGACGACCAGTTGGATGTTCTCGAAGCCTTGCGTTTTCTGTTGAAGGGAGAAGGCTATTCCATCGAGTCCACCACTTCGCCGGGGGGGATTCTGGCAGCCCTTGAAGCGCACGACTTCGATCTCCTGGTGATGGACTTGAATTATACGCGGGACACCACATCAGGCCAGGAAGGGCTGGACCTGCTAACGCGAATTCAGTCGATGGACGCCGCCCTGCCGGTGGTCGTGATGACCGCCTGGGGCAGCGTGGATGTGGCGGTCGGAGCGATGCGCCGCGGAGCTCGCGATTTTGTTCAGAAGCCATGGGACAACGCACGGCTGATGACCATTGTTCGGACGCAGATCGAACTCAGCCAGGCGCTGCGAAAGGGCCAGCATCTGGAGGCGGAAAACCGTCTGCTGCGCGCCGATGGGATGCCTACGCTGATCGCCGAATCGCCCGCCATGCAGCCGGTGCTGCAGATCATATCCCGTGTCGGTCCCTCCGATGCCAACATCCTGATTACCGGCGAGCCTGGGACAGGGAAGGAAGTGGTGGCGCGCACGTTGCACGCGGTGTCGCAGCGCTCCTCGCGCCCCATGGTCACGGTAAATGCCGGCGGCCTGGCGGAAGGAATTTTCGAAAGCGAGCTTTTTGGCCACGTGAAGGGAGCCTATACCGATGCCAAAGCCGATCGCGTAGGGCGTTTCGAGCTCGCCGATGGCGGCACTTTATTTTTGGACGAGATCGCCAACGTGCCCATGAACCTTCAAGCCAAGCTGCTGCGCGTTCTGGAAACCGGCGAGATGGAGCGCGTAGGCTCGTCCCGTACGCGTAAAATGGACGTCCGCATTTTCTCGGCAACCAATGCCCGGCTGCATGAAGAGGTCGCCGGCGGGCGCTTCCGGCAGGATCTTTTATTTCGCCTCAACACGATCGAAATCAATCTGCCTCCGATACGCGAGCGGCGGGAAGATATTCCGTTGCTGGCGGCGCATTTCCTCCGCCAGCACGCCCAGCGCTACCGGAAGCAGATTACCGGCTTTGATGCCGGGGCCATGCAGGCGCTGCTCAGCAATGCCTGGCAAGGGAATGTGCGAGAGTTGAATCACGTGGTCGAGCGGGCGGTACTGATGGCCGGGAACCATCAGATCCGTCCCGTGGATCTCGCCTTGCGATCGGGCCACGAAGGGGCGCCGCGTCTGGAAGACATGAGTCTTGAAGAGGTGGAAGCGTTTCTCATCCGTAAGGCTCTGGCGCGCTATTCTGGCAACGTAAGCCATGCGGCGAAGGCGCTCGGGTTGAGCCGGAGCGCCCTCTATCGCCGCCTGCAGCGCTACGGGCTGTGAATATTGTAAGCCGCATCCGGCGGCGTCTGGAGCTCCACGAATATCGCGTCCTGATCACGGCGCTTGCCGCCGGCTTCCCGGCGGTAGCCACCTCCATGATCATTCTATGGTACGGCGATTACACGCCAAAGGTGCAATGGACGCTCACTGTGCTGATTGTCGGATTCTGGTGGGGTTTTAGCGCCGCCGTGCGAGACCGGGTGGCCTCGCCATTACGCACTCTCGCGAATCTGTTGGAGGCGATGCGGGAGGGAGATTACTCGATTCGCGCCCGGGGCGCGCGTGGAGAAGATGCGCTGTCGGAAGTTATGCATCAGGTGAACGCGATGGGAGCTACCTTGCGCTCGCAACGGCTGGGCGCGATGGAAGCCACCACGCTGTTGCGCAAGGTGATGGAAGAAATCAATGTCGCTGTGTTTGCCTTCGATGCCGAACAGCGGCTGCGGCTGGTGAACCGCACGGGAGAACGGCTGCTGGCGCAGATTTCGGAACGGATTCTCGGATTAAAGGCTGAAGAATTGGGTCTCGCCGATTGTCTCCATGGCGAGTATGCCCAGACCCGCCAGCGGACGTTTCCAGGGGGAGCGGGCCGGTGGGGGATCAACCGCGCCAGCTTCCGGGAGAGCGGGCTGCCGCATCAACTGCTTGTCGTTACCGACCTCACACGGCCGTTACGTGAGGAGGAGTTGCAGGCGTGGCAGCGTATTGTACGAGTACTGGGTCATGAGTTGAACAATTCCCTGACGCCTATCAAATCGATCGCGGGGAGCCTGGAAAGCATGGTCTCCCGCGACGCTCTTCCCGAGGACTGGCAACAGGACATGAAGCGCGGGCTTGCGATCATCGCATCGCGGTCGGAGGCGCTGAGCCGCTTCATGGGAGCATATGCGCGGCTGGCTAAATTACCTCATCCGCAGTTCTCGGCGCTGGAGGTCGGGACGCTGGTGCGCCGCGTAACCTCTCTTGAAACCCGCTTGCCGGTGGCCGTAGAGCCAAGCCCGCCGATGACGGTGCAAGGCGATAGCGACCAGTTGGAGCAACTGTTAATCAATCTGGTTCGTAACGCCGTGGATGCCTCCATCGAGACGGGCGGCGGAGTGCGTGTGCGGTGGTGCCGTCTACCTGGACAACTCGAAGTAGTGGTCGAAGACGATGGGCCGGGTCTGGCGAACACTGCTAATCTGTTTGTGCCGTTTTTTACGACAAAGCCCGGCGGGTCCGGGATTGGGTTGGTTCTCTGCCGGCAGATCGCGGAAGCTCACGGCGGATCGCTGACGCTGCAGAACCGCGTATCCGGTAAAGGCTGCGAGGCCCGCTTCCTGCTGCCGTTATAAGCCTATCGCCGCTGAACCTCACCCGGCGTTGGCTCTACCAACATCACGCCCCTAACCGTGATCTGGGTGCCGTCGGAGAGCATAATGTAAGTGAGTTCAGAATCGACAAGTACCGAATCGATCTTTTTGCCGGCGAGTGCTTCAGCGATAAAGCTCATGGCGATCCAATCGGCTGTTACGCCCGGGTTCGATAGCCCTCAATTGTGCACAGACCTGGAGCGAATTGAATTGCGTTTCCGGCCCGGGCGGCCACAGCTCAAGATTTTCTGAAGTGTTGAGTGTACCACAACAGTTGCCTGGATGCACACAAATTTGCACAGATGCTGCACAAATGGCGCGGAGCTGCTCCAACGTAACCTTTCCGAACCGCCTCCGCCATTCGTCCGGCAACGTACTTTCGGCGCGGGAGCCAAGCCCGAAGGAGGATTCGAGATTAGGTGGGCGCTACTTCGGATCCCAGATGGTGGCGGCGATATATCGCTCCTGATCCTTATGATCGTTGAAGTAGTAGACTGTTACGATCTTTCCATCCGCTCGCTGCACCGTCCGCGGATAGCCGAGATCCCAGGTTCCGCCGTCGTCGCGCAGGGTGATCACCGAACCCCACGTGCGGCCCTGGTTACTGCTGAGCCGCGCACGCACCCCATACGGCGCCGACCGGAATCCGTAAGTTAGAGCCAGCCGCCCGTCTCTCAATCGGATCATGCTGGGAGGATTTCCCACGGAACCTCCGGTGCTTTCCGCCGGACGGTTCAGAAAACTCCAGTTCTTTCCGTTATCCTCGCTCAGCCAGGCATCGATGAAATGCTCCGGACCTTCTTTGCGCCGGATCGTTGTCAGCAGCAGCGAGGGCGTCAGCCGGACGGACGACGGCATGATGGAGAAGCCCTGCGGCTCGGGCCCGATCCAGGCCACGTGATCCCACGTTTTCCCGCCATCCTTCGTCCGGATGCAGAGCACTCGCCCTTCCCGGCCATTCTCTTTCGATGCCGTGATGAAGGCTGTTAACTCGTACTTGCTATCCACGATGTAATCGGTGCGGGCGGCGATTCCCTTACGATCGTAAGTGGGCAGGCGGTACGGACCTTGCCATGTTTTCGCGCGATCCCGGGAATAGTAAAACCGCGAGAATCCGCGGCTGCTCGACACCATGCGCAAAGCCACCGCGGAATCAGGAGCGGTGAAGTCGAGCCCGCCTGGACACTCCGTGCCCTCCTGCTCTTTTCCGTCCGCATCGAGGAATGACGGTACTTCGATGGTCCATGTCAGGCCGCCGTCTTTGCTGCGGGCGAAACGGGCGACGTTCGGCTTTTGATTATCAATGGCATGCCCCTGCGCGGTGTTCTTGAAATAGCCCTGCATGAAGCCTACGACGATCTCATTGCCCCACACCCAAATTCCGTTGTTCGCGGGCCAGCCTCCGAAGCGCCCCGGCTCTTTGTACACCACCACATGCTTCGGGGGATCCGCGGCAAATCCTAAGGCGAACGGGAGAACCGCGAGCGCCATTGCGAGTCTGATCATGGCTCGTCCTCTACCGCCGGGAATCCATCTCGCGCAGCATGATCCGCACGGCCTCCGGGGAAATCATGTGGCGAGGCGCGCCCTCATCGATTTCCAGCCGGAACTGGCCCTGCGTACCGAGCGCATGCCGAACTTTTTCCTCATAGACCCGAAGCGCCGCCTCGTACGGCATCCCGGCAAGTACGGCGTTATGCTGCGTCTCACCAAAGCAGCAGTCGTCCTTCCGGTTCAGAATCTGTACCTGCTTTCTTCCGGCGCCATAGGCGCCCAGCAGGTAAAGATCGGGATACCCGGCGAGGCGGTAGAATTCGTCCAAGTACTGCTCCTTGTCTCCGACCGAGCTGCCGTGGCGAAGATAGAGCGGAATGGTGCCCGCTACGGGAAAACTGGTACGAATCGACGGATCCACGGCAGCGTACAACGTGGTGGTCCAGCCGCCGCCCGACAAGCCCGCCATATGAATCTCCTTATAACGCCGTTTGATCGCATTCAGGCTGATGGCCAGTGGATCAAGAAAGAACTTCAGCGGACTGCCCGAGGCCACCCGCAGGTCGAATAGTTGCGCGTGGGGAAGCGTGCGGCACTGCCCGGGCCGCATATGAGGCATATAGACCGCAAGAACGCCGTAACCGTCGCCCAACAGCATATCGATGGCGGTGGCCATTCCCGCACTGCGCGGGTCGGCGGCATCGTCAAAAGTACACGCGTGGCCGTGCTGAAGGATGATCAAGCGGCCGTTGCCCTTCTTGGGCAAAAAATGGTGCGTGACTGTTTCCTGTCCCGCTTCCATGCGAATGGTCAGATTTTCCACTCCGGCAAGATTCTTCAGATCCTTCACCGGACTCGAAGCATTCCGCTCGATCGAGGCGGGAAGGGTCCTCGGCAATCCACCTTCGCCCCAGATATAGCGGATGATTTGGCTGCGCTTCAGCTCGGCCGTCGCGGGAGTCAATGTAACGGCGGCGTCATTCACCAGCACCGGCGGCGGTAGATTCAGAGCTTTCGCGATGTGAGGGGCAAGCCCTTCCGCCATCCATTGGAATCCGAGGTCATTGGGATGCGAGCCGTCCACCAGCCCGTCCAGGCGATCGGGTCCGAGAAGAGTGCGGCCTTCAATCAGCGTCAGGAGTTGATCGCCTTTCGCGATATCGCCGTTCACCACCTCGCGAATGTGTTTGCGCATCTGATCCAGCCGCGGAGCTTCGCGCGAAGACGCAATGGGCGTAACGGCAAAGATGGGGGTCTTGGGATGCTTGCTGCGCAACGTTGCGAGGAACGGCTCGTAGACTTCGCGCAAGGATTCAATGTTCGGGTTGTTCTGGGAGAAATCGAGCACGAAAGCGGAAGCGTCGATCTCGGCAACCATTCCAGCCACGGCGGGCTCGCCCTTGCCATTGCCCGAGAAGCCAAGATTCACGAAATCGATATTGAGCTTACGTGCGAGAATAGCCTGGTAACTCATGCCCGAGCGGCTGGCGCAACCGCCCTGAGTGATGGAAGTTCCATAAAAAACCACTGGCTTAGCCGTAGCGAAGCGGCGCGGCTTCTCAACCTTGGCATCGGCATCGAGGCTGACGCCCATCACATTCACCGGTTTGTAGAGCGGAAGGTAGAGCGTGATCTCGCGCCGTTGCCGTGGGAAATTCTCAAAAAACACATGCTCCACCGGCTTGCCTTTCGCAGCATCCTTCGGCGCGATGGCGGTTGAACGGTATACCCCGTCGATATAAAGATCCACCCCGGTTTGCCCGAACGCATGCATGTTGGCCATGTTGGGCGGCGACGGGTATTCGAGCTTAATCGCCAGCCGGGTGGCATCCGTGCGAAAACGGATGCGGCCGCCGCTGGGAGATAAGCCAAGGTTCCAAACCGCGGGCGGAATCTGCTCCTTGAGGCGATGGGGGAGACGGATCATTTCGCCCTTATTTTCGGCGAGCCAAGGCAGGCCATTCACTTCGAATTGGGAATCCTGGGGCGTAATCCAGTCCAGGCTCGCGGCGAGAAGCAGCAAGGTACGCATCCGACTAAGATACTGCACTTGGATCCAGACCTGTACGCCGCCGGCTTGTACGCAGCTTTATGACTTGTACGCAGCTTTATGAGAGGAAGAGAAAAGCCCCGTACTACGGAACCATTGATCGCCAGCGGATGGAACATGGAGCCCGCCGTGATGATCGGCATGCAGCGGATTGCTGACGCGCTCGGCCGGGACGTCGAAATTGTGGGCCGTCAAAAAAGCACCTATCATTGGCAGGCCAACGGAATGGAGCACACCCGAGCCATCCAGCTTCTTCAACAGAAGGCGGGAAGCCTGCACAGTCCAGTGGTGTTCAACGGGATCGGCTACCTCTGTGTAACGCCGCCCTCAGGCCCCATTTCCTATCCAACGGTGCGTATGGAAAGTTTCGCGCAATCCGGTGCCGCTGACGCGAAATCCATCTTCATTGGGGTGTAGCGCGCCCGGAAGACAGCATACAATAGACCGTATGCTTCGATGGCTCCTCCGCGGAATGATGGCCGTTTTGGCTCTCTGGCTGCTCGGCGCCGCCGCACTTTTCGCCATCATGTGGCTGCCGCCGGCACGCTTTTGCGCCATCATCGCGCGCGTCCCCGCCCCTGTATTCATGATGGCGATGCCATTCCGGCAAATGTGGATGGTTGCACGCGGCGGCCGCCTCCAATCCGGGTCCCCGGCGCCCGATTTTGAGTTGCGGCGGCAGGATAAATCCGGAACGGTGCGCCTCTCGTCCCATGCCGGAAGTCGTCCTGTCGTGTTGATCTTTGGAAGCTACACTTGACCGCCATTCCGGCGGGAGGTTCCCGCTTTGAACAGGATTTATCAGCAATACAAAGACAAGGCGGCGTTTTACGTGGTTTATATCGGGGAGGCCCACGCCAGCGACGGCTGGCAGTTGGCGGTGAATGAGCGCCAAGGCGTGATCTTTGCCAATCCAAAGTCGCAGCAGGAGCGGGAAGCCGTAGCTGATGCCTGCGTTCGTAAATTAAATATCGAAATCCCCGCCCTGGTGGATGACATCGACGATGCGGTGGAGCGGGCGTACAACGGCTGGCCTGACCGCATCTACGTAATCGACAGACAAGGGCGCGTGGCGCACAAAAGCCCGCCGGGTCCCTTCGGATTTGTTCCCGCGAGGATGGAGGAAGCGCTGAAGCGCGTGCTGTGATACGTAGGCGCGTGCTTCCGATTTTCTTGCTGTTCCTATTGTCGGCCGGGTGCTCCTCCCGGTCATCGCCGGATCGCCCGGTACGCATGGCCATCGGCGGACAATCGCAGTTGGTATACCTGCCGGCGACGCTTGCCGAACAGCTTCACATATACGAAAAGGAAGGAGTGCGGGTGGCGCTGACGGACTTCCAGGGCGGCTCAAAGGCGCTCGAGGCGCTGCTGGGCGGAAGTGCGGACGTGGTCTGCGGCTTCTTCGATCACGTCATTCAGATGCAGGCGGAAGGCCGGCGCTTGAAAGCCTTCGTGACGATCCAACGGTTTCCCGGGCTGGCGCTGCTGGTTTCCCCGGCCACCAAGCGCACGATCCGTTCGGTGGCCGATCTGAAGGGAGCCGTGGTGGGGGTCTCCGCGCCTGGCTCCTCTACGGACCTCTACCTGAAGTACATCCTGAGCCGCAACGGCGTGGATCCGGCCGCGGTGAGCGTGACGGGCGTGGGCATGTCGGCAGCTTCGGTGGCGGCCATGGAACGTGGAAAGGTGGACGCGGCGGTGATGGCGGAGCCGGCCATCACGATTCTATCCAAGCGTGCCGGCAACCTGACTACGCTGTTCGATACCAGGACCGAAGAAGGTGTTCAAGCAGCGTTCGGAACGCGTCAATATCCGGCTGCGGTACTTTATTCCACCGAAGAGTGGATCGCCCGCAACCCGGACACCGTCGCGCGGCTTGCGCGCGCTATGCGGAGGACTCTCGCTTTCATTCAGACATCGCCGCAGGATGTGGCCCGCGCCATGCCCACGGCGTTTCAAGCGGACGATCCGGCACTCTATGCGGAGACCGTCCGCAAGGCGCTGCCGATGTATTCGACCGATGGCCTCATGCCTCCTGATGGGCCCGCCGCCGTGCGGAGGGTGCTCTCGGTTTCGCTCGAGAAGGTCCGCGCGGCAACGCTCGATCTGCGAGCGAGTTACGTGGATTAATCAGAATAGCCGATCCCTAGGCGGGAGGATTTGTTCCGCCGGCGAACGGCTCACAATCAGCCTTCAGGTTAGTGTGCGGCTTCGCATGCGTATGGTATAGTTTCTTTGAACGACGAGTAGCCGCAAGCCCGCGGCCGCTGCTCCCGCCAATCTCATCCCCTCCCGACGCGGGCTCATTCTCCCCGCTGTTGGGATGGACCCACACTACACGATGGAGGTGTCATGCTTTCCTTGAAAACCGCTGGGCTTGTTCCGGTAATTTGGCTGGGGATCTCCGCGCATCTACACGCCGCTCCCAAATTAAGGTTGTCTTCAACCACGGTAGGCCCTGTTTCCATTCAACAGGGGGGAAATGCGGCCGCACAGACATTAGAAGCATACAATGCCGGCGATGGGAGCTTAAGCCTTCAGGTGAGTTCCTCGGTTCCATGGGCGCAAGCTGCCGTGGGCGCGCCGCGTGGGTGCGTCACCCGCGAGGGAATTTGTCTGCCGCTCACCGTCACCTTCAACGCAGCATCGCTCGCACGAGGAACCTACACCGGGATTGTGACGGTACGAGACCCGAACGCGCTCGATGCCCCCCAGAACATTACCGTCACGGTTCAGATTGGCGGCGGCGTTCCCGATCAGGTGAATTTGTATGTCGCTCCCAACGGGTCCAGCGATGCGGTGGCCTTTAGCGCCAATCAGACTTTAATCGGAACGCCGTCCACCCAAAGCGGCGGCGCGTGGCTCTCGCTTGCTCTCGACGGCGGAGGATCGTTCCGCTTCGCGATTCCTCACAAAATCATCGCTCGTCATCTCGAAGACATGGCGGAGGGCGTCTACAACGGTTCGCTGGCCATCACGGGTTCAAACGTCGCGGCGGAAAACAAGACTGTACCCGTTCGCCTGCAGGTCACTTCACAGCCGATTGCGCGCGCCACTCCGGGCGAGGTCACATTTCGCCTGGCCACCGGCGCGCCTGCTCAACAAGCGTTTGTCAGCGTGTCTAACGGAGGCCTCGGCACGCTCAACGTGACCGGAGTTGCCGCCGCCTCGAGCGGTACCGGCGGTAACTGGCTTTCCGCCACCGCCAACGGCAATCTGGTAACAGTAAAGGCCGATGTGGCCGGTGTAAATGCCGGAAGCTATACAGGCACAGTTACAGTGTCAACGAACGGAGTCAACAATTCGCTCAGCATACCTGTCCGGCTGGACGTGGTAGCGGCGTCCACGCCCCTCGCCGTTTTTGAAGGAATTCTCAACAGCGGCAATTTCGACGGCGCGCTGGCACCCGGCAGCGTTGCCGCCCTGTTTGGAGAGCAGCTTTCGTTTGAAAACTCCATCGAGGGGACGACGATTCCCCTGGCGCGGGATCTCGGCGGTCTGCGCGTGCTGGTGAATGACCAGCCGGCGCCGTTGTTTTTCACTTCATACAATCAGATTAACTTTCAGATTCCCTACGAAACCCCCGTAGGCGACGCCGTGATTCGGGTGGAGCGCGGAGGCCAGCGCGGAAATAGCCTTTCCGTACCGATCTTGGCGCGGGCCCCGCGCATCATCCAGGTGGGCGATTCTGGCGTGGTAGTGAATTCCGACGGCAGTCTTGCCATTCGCGGAGGACGCCCCGCGCGGCCTGGCGATGCAATCACCATTTACTGCGTCGGACTGGGAGCCACCAGTCCCGTGGCGGCCACCGGCGCGGCGGCTCCGGGCGCCGAGCCTCTCGCCCATATTACCCCAATTCCGCGCGTCATCGTCGGGAATGCGTTCAGTGGGTTTGCGGAAATCACACCGTTCTACATCGGCTTGACGCCCTCCCTGGTGGGTCTTTATCAGGTGAATATCATCCTGCCCCTGGATGTTCCCCAAGGCGAAATTGCCATGTTCATCGAAGGGGATGGATATCGCAGTAACTCGGTGATCGTCCCCATTCGCCAGCAGTAGCGCTCGTGGCGTAGGCACTTATGCCCTCCGGGTCGAACGGTGAACCCGGCCCCGAGAAGCCACTGCACGAAAGACCGCCGGCCGTCTGGCATGATTGCGCATGTAACAGGCAATTCTTCTTCCACCTGAAAAACCGGAGAATCTAAGCGGCCAAGGGGCGCTCAGCTGAGGGCCATGCCACGAGCAGGGGTGAGGCAACCCACACCAACTGCCACCGGGTTTGAGGGGCGCGGGTGCGCAACGCTAATAATAGAGAGGATGACCGAACGTCTCTATTACAACGATCCGTACCTTATGGCCTTCACCGCGCAACCGGTGGAAATCGACGAAGGGGGCCGCAGGATCTACCTGGACCGCACCGCTTTTTATCCTTCCTCCGGCGGCCAGCCGAACGACCTTGGCACCCTGGCCGGCGTTCCGGTGCTCGATGTAGTGGATGAGGAAGATCGTGTCGCGCATGTGGTAGCGTCCCCCGTTGCCCCGGGAACGGTCACGGGTATGGTCGATTGGCCCCGGCGTCTCGACCACATGCAGCAGCACACAGGGCAGCATCTGCTTTCCGCCGTGCTTGAGGAGTTGTACGAAATCTCAACCTTCAGCTTCCATATCGGCGCGCAAGTCACCACCATTGATGTGGACGCGGCAGCGGTTACGCCGGAGCAGATTGCCGGGGCCGGTCAGCGCGCCAATGAGATCGTGTGGGAGAACCGGCCGGTCACCGTAACGTACGAAGAAGCGTCCCAGGCCAGGGGTTTGCGAAAGCCGTCGGACCGTGAAGGCATCCTGCGCATCGTGTCCATAGAGGACATTGACCGCAGCGCGTGCGGGGGAACTCATGTGCGGTCTACCGCGGGAATCGGCCCGATCGTCATCCGCAAACTCGACCGCGTCCGCGGCAGTGTTCGCATCGAGTTCCTGTGCGGCGGGCGCGCCCTGACGCAAGCTCGCACCGACTATGAAACGCTCACGGAAGTAGCCCGTGCATGTTCCTGCGCTCCGGATCAAACCCCGCAAGTAGTGACCGCGTTACTTGCCAGGGCGCAGGAACTTGAGAAGACCAAACGCAAACTTGCTCTGGAACTCGCTTCCTTCAAAGGGAAACAGCTCTATGACACCGGCCAACGCCGGATCGTGGAAAGACGCCCCAGCGGGACGATCGACGACGAGCTTCGCGCGTTCGCGCAAAGCTTTACAGCGGGATCGGGGGCCCTCTACCTGGCGATTTTTGACGATCCGCCATCCATGATGCTATCCACGTCGAAGGATCGCGGGCTACATGCCGGCGATCTCCTGAAGAAAGCCCTCTCCGCGGCGGGCGGCCGTGGCGGCGGAAACGCACAACTGGCGCAAGGCAGCGTACCCACACCCGCGGCCCTCGAACAACTGCTGACGTTGCTTCAACAGGCCATCGGCTGAGACACTGAATATATAGATGATTCCCGAGAGCTTTTCCATAGGACCGGTGCGTGTCGCCCCGTCCACCGTGCTGGCGCCGATGGCGGGAGTCACCGATACCGTCTTCCGGCGTCTCATCCGCAATCAGGGCGGTTGCGGCCTCATCATGACCGAGTTCACCAGCTCGCATGGCGTCGTTTCCACAAAACGCTCCCGCAAGCCCACGCGCGCCTTCCGCTATCTCTACTTCGAACCGGAGGAACATCCTATCTCGGCGCAGTTGTTCGGCTCCGATCCTGCTGTGATGGCCGAGGCCGCGAAGTACTGTGAAGATCAGGGATTCG
Source organism: Bryobacteraceae bacterium (assembly GCA_035526195.1). Lineage (GTDB taxonomy): Bacteria > Acidobacteriota > Terriglobia > Bryobacterales > Bryobacteraceae > CADEFT01. The sequence continues at coordinate 42,922 of DATLCW010000123.1, read as the reverse complement.
ATGCCGTCGACATCAACTTCGGCTGCCCCGTGAATAAGGTAGTGAAGTGCAACGGGGGGTCGGGTTTGCTGCGCGACCTGCCGCTGGTGGAACGCCTGCTGCGGGAAGTGCGCGCGGCCATCCGCATTCCCCTGACCATGAAGTTCCGCGCCGGCTGGAACGACAAAGAGCTCGTCTACGTGCAAATGGGAAAGCTCGCCGAGGATTGCGGTTTGCAGGCCATCGCGCTGCATCCGCGTACCCGCGAGCAGGGCTACTCCGGTAAATCCGATTGGACAAGAATCGCTGAATTGAAAGCCGCCGTAAAGGGCATCCCCGTGATCGGGAATGGCGACGTGCTCTCGCCCGAGGATGCCTGCCGCATGGTGCGAGAAACCGGATGCGACGCGGTGATGATCGGCCGCACCGCCTCCGCCAATCCCTGGATTTTCCGCCAGCTTCGCGAGTATGCCGCTACCGGCGCCTACTGGCAACCCACCGAACAGGATCGATACGAAATCATGCGCACCTACTACGGTATGCTGCGCGACATGGACCTTCCCGATGCGGTTGGCAAGATGAAGCAGTTTGCGACCTACTTCACCCATGGCGTGCGCAATGGATCCAAGCTGCGGGCGGCCATCTATCATCACTATGAAATACCGGCCATCCTCGACCAGGTGGAACGCTTCTTTCAATCCGAGTTAACCACGGCTGCCTGAAGGGCTGCTCCAATCCCGCCGTGGCATAATTGAAAATCTGAAGAAGATCCGGATCATTACAGATGGCTCCTGCCTTGGAAATCCCGGACCCGGCGGCTGGGCATGCATATTGCGCTACGGGAAGCATGAAAAAGAGCTATCCGGAGCCGATCCCAAGACGACCAACAACCGCATGGAACTCACGGCGGCGATCCGCGCCCTGGAAGCGCTGAAAGAACGCTGCGATGTCGAAATTGTCACCGACTCCGAGTATCTGCGCAAGGGCATCACGCAGTGGGTGAAGAATTGGAAGCGCAATAGCTGGCTCACCAAGGAAAAAAAGCCCGTCGTCAATCGCGATCTGTGGGAAAATCTCGACGCCTTGGTCGCACAGCATGATATCCACTGGGAGTGGACGAAAGGCCACGCAAACCATGTCGATAATAATCGCTGCGATGAACTGGCCCAGGCGGCTGCGCGCACGCAAAATCAGAAATGGGCCAGGCCCGCACCTTTGCGCTAAAATCAGGAAAATCCCAGACCCAAAGCGGTCCGTGTCCATCCCATGACCACACTTTCCCCGAAATTCAGCCGTGCCGGCGAGTTCCGCGACCTGCTGCCGCAGCGCGTCTTTGTCGCCGACGGGGCCATGGGAACGATGCTTTACGGCAGAGGTGTCTTCATCAACCGCTGCTTCGACGAGCTGAACGTATCCCAGCCGTCGCTGGTAAAGGAAATCCATCAGGAGTACGTCAAGGCCGGCTCGCAGATTCTCGAAACAAACACCTTCGGCGCCACCCGCGTCAGGCTGGCGGCTTTCGGCATGGCTGAAAAATGCCAGGCGATCAATGAAGCCGGCGTCCGGATCGCGCGGGAAGCCGCGCAGGAAAAGGCATTTGTCGCGGGCGCCCTCGGCCCCCTGGCGGTTCATCTGGAACCGCTTGGACCCACGTCGTTCGCCGAAGCGCGCGCGGCCTTTGCCGAGCAGGCTCGTTTCCTCGTCGACTCCGGCATTGATTTGATGGTGCTCGAGACGTTCGGCGATTTGAGCGAACTGCGCGAGGCAATCTTCGCCGCCCGTGAAGTCGCCGGCGATGAGATGGTGATCGTGGCTCAAATCACCATTGACGATTACGGCAACATGCTGGACGGAAAAGATGTTGCCACCTACGCGCCGCTGCTGCATCAATGGCCCGCCGACGTGATTGGCATCAACTGTTCGGTTGGTCCTAAGGCAACCCTTGAAACCATCGAGAAGATGATGCGGTATTCCAATAAGCCCATGAGCGCCATGCCTAATGCCGGACATCCGGCGCGCGTGGAAGGGCGGCAGATTTATCTCTGCTCCCCCGAATACATGGCCCAATATGCGCGGCGGCTTTTGTTTGCCGGTGTCAAGATCGTCGGCGGATGCTGCGGCACGACTCCCGATCACATCCGCGAGGTCGTCTCCGAGGCGCGCTCGCTCCAGCCGGCGCAGCGCAAACTCGCCATCACCGTCGAGACCGCTGAAGCGAAGGCGAAGGCACTGCCGATCGTCCCCGTTTCTGAAAAGTCGCAGTTAGGCGCGAAGCTGGCCGCCGGCAGGTTTGTCGCCTTTGTTGAAATTCTCCCCCCTCGGGGGGTCGATGCGGCTAAGGAGATTGCCGGAGCGCGCTTGTGTAAAGATAACGGCATCGATTGCATCAATGTGCCCGATGGTCCGCGCGCCAGCGCCCGTATGAGCGCCCAGGTGTGTTGCCAGCTCTTGCAGCGCGAAGCAGGTATCGAGACCGTACTCCACTTCTGCTGCCGCGATCGGAATATTCTAGGTATCCAATCCGAATTGATCGGTGCGCATTCCGTCGGCGTGCGCAACCTCATCTGTATTACGGGCGATCCTCCGCGCATGGGTTCCTATCCCAATGCGACAGCCGTGTTCGATGTCGATGCCATCGGCCTATCGAATATCGTCAATAATCTGAATCGCGGGCTCGACATCGGCGGCAATCCCATTGGGTCGCAAACGGCTCTGCTGCTGGGCGTAGGCGCGAATCCGGGCGCGTTGAATATGGAGGAGGAATTGCGCCGCTTCGATTGGAAAGTCCGCGGCGGCGCCGAGTATGTGGTGACCCAGCCCGTTTTCGATCTGAACCTGCTCGAAGCCTGGCTGAAGGCTACGGCGCATCATAAAATCCCGCTCATCGCGGGAATCTGGCCGCTCACCAGTTATCGCAATGCGGAGTTCATGGTGAATGAGTTGCGAGTGCCCGTGCCCGATGAGTATATGGAGCGCATGAAGCGAGTCGATAACGCCGGGAAGGCGCGCGCGGAAGGGGTCGCCATCGCCCGGGAAATGGTGGAGCGGGTGCGCCCAATGGTGCAAGGGGTACAATTGAGTGCACCGTTCGGGCGCTATGATATGGCGATTCAGGTCGCCGAAGTCATCGGCCCGCGCTAATTCACAAATCGGACGGAACAGTGGCAACCGACCTGATAGAAATTAATCCTGATGATCCCAGTGTGGACGCGGTTGAGCGGGCCGCCGCCGCCATCCGGCGCGGCGAGATCATCGCCATCCCCACCGACGGGCTCTACGCAATTGTGGCGGACCCGTACAATCTAAAGGCCGTGGGCCGCGTATTCGAGGCCAAAGGCCGGGAGTATACGCGTTCCCTGCCCTTGATTGTCAGCGATCTGCCCATGGCCGAAGACCTGATCAAAGAGGTGACGGCGCGGTTCATGCTGCTGGCGCGGCACTTCTGGCCCGGCCCCTTAACCATGATTGTGCCCGCCTCGGGCAAAGTGCCCCTGAAGGTGACCGGCAACACCGGCCGCCTGGCGATGCGGCAATCCAAAAAGCCGGTCGTGAACGCCTTGCTCGAATGCCTCGAGCAGCCGTTAATCGCCACCAGCGCCAATATCTCCGGGCAGCCCACCTGCAGCAGCGGAATTGAAACCTTCGCCGTAATGGACGGGCGGGTCAAGCTGGTGCTGGATGGCGGTCTCTGCTCCGGACCGGGAAACACGACCATCGATGTCACGGAACCTTATTGGCGGGTCATCCGCGAAGGGGCGATCTCGGAAAAAGATATCGCCGAATGTCTGAAGCAGCAGTAAGCGACCTGCTGCTGCCGCCAGCCGCGCGCATGATGCGACAATAGGAACGGGAATCCATAGTGGCCGTTCGCGCAAAAGTCCCTCGCAAGGCATACATAACCCGCTTCTTATTTCACCCCGCGGGCCGGGTTCTGCTGGCCGTCTGCGCCGTCGGGCTCACCGTGGGGATGAGCTTTTTTCTCTACTTCTACCTGAAGTATGCCCGCCTCATCGAAGAGAAATTGAGCGGCGGCGCTTTCACGAATACTTCGATGGTGTTCGGCTCTCCCCGTCTGATCACGCTGAATGATGAGACCACCGCGGCCGACCTGGTCATGAACCTGCGGCGTAGCGGCTATAGCGAATCCACCACTACCCGCATGGGGAGCTATACGCTGCGCGGCGACAGCCTGGAAATCTATCCGGGTCCCGATTCCTACTTTAAACAGGAAGCCGCCGTGATCAAGTTTCGCCAGGGCAAGGTAGCGCAGATCATCTCCCTGCGCGACAACACCGAGCGCACGCAGTACACCCTGGAACCTGAGCTGATCACCAATCTATTCGATCGCAACCGCGAAAAACGCCGGCTGGTTCGGTTTCAGGACATTCCCCCCGTGCTGGTAAATGCGGTCATCTCCGCCGAGGACAAGCGCTTCTTCCAGCATGCGGGCTTCGACCCGCTGCGCATCCTCAAAGCGGCATACGTCGATGTGAAAGAGGGGTATCGCGCCCAGGGAGCCTCCACGCTCAGCATGCAGGTCGCGCGCATGTTCTGGCTCGACACCAAGAAAACGTGGAGCCGCAAGGCCGCCGAAGTGCTCATCACTATGGAACTGGAGCGCAAACTCACCAAAGAGCAGATCTTTGAGTATTACGCCAATCAGGTTCCCTTCGGGCAGCGCGGCAGCTTCGCGATCCGCGGGTTCGGGGAGGCTTCTCTGGCTTACTTCGGCAAAGATCTCAGCCAGTTATCATTGGCCGAGGCGGCAACACTGGGCGGTCTCATCCAACGTCCCAGCCACACCAACCCGTATCGCTGGCCGGAGCGGGCGGCGGCGCGCCGCAACGTGATTCTTACGATGATGCGTGAGAACGGCTTCATCGACGACCGCGACTATGCCATGGCCCAAGCCACGCCGGTGATGGTGGCGAAAACGGGCATGGAATCGGCCGATGCGTCGTATTTTATCGATCTTTTAAACGATGAAATCATGGAGCGCTTTCAGGATCACGATTTCCAGAACCACACCTACCGCGTCTATTCAACCCTCGATATGAACCTTCAGCGCGAAGCCGCCGAAGCGGTCCGCATCGGCATGAAAGAAGTGGATGAACGCCTCAAGAAGCGCTTCAAGGCGTACGGCGTTTCCATGCCCGAAGCGCAAGTGGCGCTGGTCGCGCTGGACGCCCACACCGGCGACGTCAAGGCCCTTGTCGGCGGGCGTAATTACGGCGTCAGCCAGCTCAATCGCGCGCTTGCCAAGCGCCAGCCGGGTTCCTCTTTTAAGCCGTTTGTATTTGCCGCCGCGCTCAACACAGCCCTTACCGACAGTTCCAATCCCGTCACCACGCTGACGCATGTCATGGATGAGCCGACGACGTTTTGGTTCGATGGCAAACCTTATGAGCCGCGCAACCATTACCGCGGCTTTAATGGATCTGTCACGCTCCGTCAGGCGCTCGCCAAGTCCATGAATATTCCCGCCGTGAAGGTCGCCGAGCTGGCGGGTTATAACAACGTCGTCCAACTCGCCCGCCGCGCCGGCATGAACCTGAACATTCAGGGAACACCGTCCATCGCCCTTGGCGCCTACGAAGTAACACCGCTCGAGATTGCCGGAGCGTACACCACATTCGCGAATCGCGGCATCTACGTAAAGCCCAGTTGGGTCAGAAGCATCCGCGACGATCGCGGCGAGGTCATTTTCGAAGCCAAGCCCACCCAACGCGCCGTGCTCGACCCGCGCGTCTCCTATCTCATGACCAGCCTCATGGAGGAAGTGATCCGTACGGGAACCGGAGCCGGCGTCCGCGGAAAAGGGTTCATCCTCCCGGCGGCCGGCAAAACGGGCACTTCCCATGACGGATGGTTTGCCGGTTTCACCACCAAGCTGATTTGCGTGGTGTGGATTGGCTTTGACGACAATCGGGAACTGGAGCTGGACGGATCCCAATCCGCTTTGCCGGTCTGGGCGGAATTCATGAAGCGCGCCCATCAGTATCGGGAATACGCCTCGGCGCGGGGCTTTGACGCTCCTGATGGCATCGTCGCCGTCGAAGTGGACACCACGACCGGAGAGCTGGCGTCGCCGGGCTGCCCCACCACCCGCAGTGAAGTTTTCATCGCCGGCTCCCAACCCCAGGAAATGTGCCGCCTGCATCGTGGTCTGATAAGCAGCACCCACGTGGCCGGGTGGGATACTCCGGATCCATCCGGGCAACCTTCGGCGCAGTCCGCTTCCCCGCGGTCCAAAAGAATGGCCGAAGCGTCTACCGATGCGCCCCCGGGTTCCGCCAAGCCCGCCTCCGGGCAGCAGCGCTCTAAAGGTTTCTTCGGCAAGATACGAGATATGTTTAAATAGGCGTAAAGGAGGCTGGCGATGGTGATTCCTTGCCTGTTTCTGATCCTCGGGACTGGACTGCTGGCGCAGACCTCCCCCCAGGTACCCGACAAGCGTTCGCTCCTGCCCGCTGCAAGCATTCCCGACCTAACTCCCGCGCCTGTTCGTCCGGCCCAGGCGGCGGCTCCGGTCACTCCGGAGGTGCGCGGCGATATCTGCATGGCTCGCAAGATGTATCGCGAGGCCGCTGAAGCGTACCGCGAGGGTCCCGCCGATTCGGCGATCCTCCAGAACAAAATCGGCATCGCCTACCACCAGATGTTGCTGCTCGACCAGGCTCGCAAGCAATACGAGAAGGCGGTCCGGATGAGCCCCGGCTACTCCGAGGCCATCAACAATCTCGGAACCATTTACTACGCCCGCAAGAGCTATCGACGCGCGATTCATTACTATCGCAAGGCTCTTCATTTTAATCCCAACTCCGCTTCCATTCACAGCAATCTGGGCACTGCGTACTTCGCCCGCAAGAAATATCAGGAAGCGTTCGATACCTATCAGAAGGCCCTGCAGTTGGACCCCGAAGTTTTTGAGCATCGCGGAGCCAATGGCGTGCTGCTGCAGGAGCGCAGCGTCACCGAGCGCGCGCGCTTCCATTTCTATCTCGCCAAGACATACGCCAAAGCCGGCAACGTGGAGCGCGCGCTGCTCTACATGCGCAAAGCGATCGAAGAAGGCTTCAAGGAACGCAACAAGTTCCAGGAAGACCCGGAGTTCACTACCCTTCGCGGTCTGCCGGAGTTCCAACAATTGCTGGTCCTGGAGGCGCGTGTTCTTTAGGCCGGGACTGCACCTCCTTATCCTGGCAATCATGCTTGGGTCCGCCTGCAAACGCTCCCCGCAGAGGCCGGTGCGGCGTATCGCCGTCGTCCCTTTCGAAAACCTGTCGGGAGACATGAAACTGGACTGGTGGGGCGCTATTTCTCCCTTCGTGGTGGTGTCCCAAACCGGGAATGTGCAAGGCTTGGTCACGGTGGTGGCGGGCGCGGAACGCGACGTAACCGCGCTCCGGGCGAATTTTGTACTGGCCGGTTATTACACGGTGACGGGGGGCGAAATTAGAGTCCGAAGCGTCCTTCGCGATGTTGCGTCATCGCGCACCGTCCGCCGATTAGACATCTCAGGCCCACCGGCCGGCGCCTTGCAGCGCGTCAGTGCTTTCCTTTCCGGCAAGCCCGTTCCTTCCGCCGCGCTCAACGTTGCCGCGCTCGAACAGTTCGGGCGGAGTTTGTTGGCGCGCGACCCGGCGGAAAAGCGGGCGCTGCTGGAACAGGCATTAAAGGCCGACCCGAAGCACGCGTTCGCCGCCGCGAGTCTCGCGCAAATGCAGTCCGCGGCGGGCGACCGGGAAGCCGCCAGACAAACGCTGGTCAATGCCTTGGAGGGCCGTCCGGAGAGCTGGGAGCGGGCGCAACTCAAACAGTGGAAGGCGCGCCTCGAGAACGACCGGGACGGCCTCCTCTCCGCCATGCGGGAGGCGGTAGCAGTGTCTCCGAACGACGCCGATCTGGCCCGCCAGCTAGCCGAAGCCTGCGTCGAGCGGCGCCGTTATCCCGAAGCGATCGTCTGGTTAAAAAAGGCCGTCCAACTCGAGCCGGATCAGACCGCTTTCTGGAACCTGCTCGCCTATGCGCAAGCCTACGCCCGCGATTTCGACGGCGCATTCTCGAGCACCGGGCGCTACCGCGCACTGGCCCCGGCGGATCCGAATGCGGATGATTCCAGCGGGGAGGTGGCGTGGATGGCCGGCCGCTTCGCCGATGCCGAAAAGTATTTCCTCGAGGCTCAGAAAAAGCAGCCGCTCTTTCTCGGAGGACTCGAATTTTCCAAAGCCGCATTCTCCCGGTTCCTCGGCGGGGATGTTGGCGGCGCCGATGCGATCTTCCATCGTTATCTGGAAAGCCGGCGCGCGATCAATGACGCCACGGCCCCTCTTCGACAAGCCCAGTGGCTCTACCTCACCGGACGCCACAAGAAGGCTCACGAAATGGCCGCCGCCGTCAAGGGAGACGGAGAGCTGGCGGCGCGTGCGGGTACTCTCCGCGCCGTCTGGCTGCTTCAGGAGGGGGATCGGGCGCAAGCCTTCGAAATAGCCAGGTCCGCCGCCGCCCTGCCGCGGGCGGGGCAAGCGGCGTCCGCCGCCGCTCTGATGGCATTCATCGCTCAGCCCGCGGCGTCTCCCGGAGAATGGGAGTCGCGGGCGAATCGAGTGCTGGCTCCTCAAGCAAGACGGCTGGCGCTACTTTACGCGCTGCTTCTCAACAAGCATTATTCGGAAGCCGCAAAACTGCTGAGCGCGGCTTTCTCGGAGAGCAGTCCTGCCAATTCCGATGAGATCCGGATGCTGCTCGCCCAGACCAAATTGATGACCGGTGACAACAAAGCGGCAGCCGCGCTGCTGGAAAACTACCCGCTTCCCCCGCAGCCCGGCGAATCCATCTTCGCTACGCTATACTTCCCGGCATTCCTCGATTGGAGAAAAGCCGCGGGTCCGGCGGTGGCGCGGGCGTTCCTGCCCGCGGGCCCGGGCCTGCTCTCCGTCCACGCAGCCTACTTCTGTACCCGGCAGCCGGGCAAGGCTGTCCGCAGCTTCGCCATTCCCGCATCCGTAATTCCAGTACCTTCGACATCCAACCACTTCAACTTCCCCAGTCCCACCAGCGTCTCGACTGCCGCATCATCCAGCCGCTCGCATTTATACAGGCACAACTTCTCCATCTGCCGGAGCGCGCTCAAAGCCTTGAGCCCGGCCGCCGTAATGGCGGTCTGCCCCAGGTCAAGATCCAACAACGCAACCAGGCTCGAAAGCTGACTCATTCCCGCGTCCGTAATCTTCGCGCTCCGCAGGTTCAATTCCTGTAACTTGCGCAATTGTCCAATCGTCTCCAGCCCTTTGTCCGTGATACTGGCGGACCACATCCCGGAATCGGTCCGTTGCGCGCCGGAAAGATCGAGACTCGTAAGGCTCGGTATCAGCCGCACCAGATTCAAGCCAACATCTGTCACCTTGTTCCCCCCCACCGCCATCCTCTTCAAATTAGGGATTTGTGTCAGCGGCTCAAACCCGTTATCGGTAAACAGCGAATACCCTACGTCAATCGATTCGAGCGCCGGGTGATTGGCGAGTTGCGCCACGCCCAGGTCGGTCACCTTCGTCCCCCGCAAATTCAACCGCTTCAAACGCTTCCAGTTCTTCAGCACCGCCAGTGCCCCATCGCCGGTCTGCTCGGCGTAATAAAGATTCAAATCCTCCACGCTGCCGAGCGTCTTCAAATCCTGAAATCCGACATCGGTCACCCTGGTATGAGAAAGATCCAACACCCGCAAGCTGGGAAGTGCGGCAATCGGCTTCAGATCCGCATCGGCGATCCAAGTCGAGCGGAAACTCAGCTCGACGATTGCTCCCTTCGCGTCCTTCTTGGCCGCTCCACCCAAGGTCGATGCCCACTGCTCCACGTTCACAGCGGCAGCCAACACGCAGCCCAGGCTAACTGCGGCGGCGATTCGGTAAGGAAGATTCAGGGTCATAAATGATCTGACAATCAGGCAGGGCCTGCTTCAGCGACTCATAGCCTTTCTCACTCACCAGCGTGTGATACAGGTTGAGGTATTTCAGAGTCTTCATGCGACGAAGCTGCTCCACACTCGCGTCCGTGATGCTTGCCGTATCCAGCCGCAGTTCCTGAAGGTGGACAAGGGCAGCCGTCAACGCCGGCAGACTCTTGTCTGTGAAGGTCGTGTAATCCAGATTCAGCCGCCGCAGATTGGTTAGCTTCGCCAGCGTTTCCATCGACACATCGGATGCGCGCGTCTTGGCCATTTCCAGCCGCCGCAGGTTGGTAAGCGCCGCGAGATGCGCCACGCCTTTGTCTGTAAACCGCCCGTAACTGATATTCAATTCTTCCAACCCTGTCATCGATGGCAGGTATGCCATCCCCGCATCGGTGAGATCGGTCGCCGTGATATCCAGGCTCCGCAAATTAGGCAGGCGGGCGATCAGTTTCAAACCCGAATCGCTAAAACTCGCGTAACCGGCCCGCAGCGAGCGCAGCGAAGAAACGCGGGCCACCGCTTCCAGTCCCTTGTCGTCGAGCTCGGTAGCCGTCAGGTCGAGTTCCTCCAATTGTGGCAATGCCGGGAGACCCGTTCCATTCACGCGCGTGTTATTAAGAATCAGCCGCCGCAACTCCTGCAGCGAGTTCAGTCTGACGAGACCCCTATCGCTGATCAACGTGTGGCTCAATGTCAATTGCTCGATGGCACCAAGCCTGGCAATTGACTCGAGACTGAGATCGCCGGCTTCTGTAGATTCGAGGCTCAGCTTCTTCAACGACGGCAGCGATACGAGGTACGCAATCTGCGCATCGGTAACAGCAGTCCTTGCCAGATCGATCTCGCGCAGTGATCCTTCCGCGAATTGCGCCCGGCCTCCCATCTTCTTCACCCAGTCCGCGATCGCCTGCGGCGAGTTTCCCGAAGGTTTACTGTTGCGCAGCTCGGCCGAGCCAACCTGCGGCGCTGCTTCCTGAAACTGGATGCGGCAATTCGGCAGCGACTTCAGGATATTGTCGATGCCACCACGCGACACTCTCGTATATCTCAGATCGAGGGACTGCAGCCGCTTCAGCCCGGCTAGCCTCGCCAGCCCGGTATTGCCGATCTGCGAGCGGTATAACACCAGTTCCTCCAACAAAGGCAGCCCGGCGAGCGTTTCCGTACCTTCATCGGTGATCCGCGACCCGAGCAGATTGAGGCTTCGAAGCTTCTTGGCATTCGCCAAATGCCTGATTCCGCTATCAGTGAGCGTAGCGCCATAAAGGTCCAGATCCTCTAACTGCGCCAGTTTCGCCAGATGTACCGCCCCGCGATCGGTCACCAGCGTGTCACGCAAATGGAGCGACTTCAGTTTCTCCAACCCTGCCAAAGAAGCCATGCCTTCATCGCTGAAGGTGGAGTAATTCAAATCCAGCTTTTCCAGATTGGTAAAAGGCGCGAGACTATTGCCGTTTACGCGGCTCTGCGTCAGCCGCAATTCGCGCAATCCGGTCAGCGTCTTGAGATGCGCCAGCCCCTTGTCCTGCACATTCACGTTGGTCAGGAAGTGCAAGCTGAAATGCAGCTTCTCGAGCTTCGTCAGGCCGGCCAGGTGTTTGAATTCCTCATTGGCATCCAACCGGCTGCCGGCCCCGGGATTGAAACTCGGCCCGGGCAGCAGCAATTCCCTGAGCTCGGTGCAATTGGAGAGCTTAGGAAAATCCGAAGGATCAATGATCGTCCCGACAAGGTCCACGGCCTCCAGCCGGAACGGCTCCGCGGGAAGCTGATCGAGGAGCGTAACGATCCCTGGCTGGCCGTGAATCCGCAGACGTCCGTGGTTCCGGATCACCCATTGCGCCGCCGGCCGGTCGTCCACCGCGGGAGGGGCGCCAAATCCCACAAACACAAGTACGAGCAACAGAAACGGCCGGAAAACCATAAAGGAGCAACTACCTTCATCCTAACATTCACGCAGCCGCGGCCACAGAAAGCGTGCTAGCGATACAAATGGTGCAATCGGATGTATTCAAATACCGCTACCGGCAGCTCTTCCACCTTCTCGCCGCCGGCAAGTTTCTGCCGGATCTCCGAACTCGATACCGGCAGCGCCAGCGTCTCCAACCGGTGGACCCGCGCGCCGCGGGGTAGGTGGTAAAAGTGGCCGGGACGTGTCACTACCAGAAACTGCACCGCGTGGATCACTTCTTCCGAACGATGCCACGTGCCGATCTCCGCAAACGCGTCGGCTCCGATCAGGAAGAACAGCTCATCCATTGAGCCAAGCGTTTGCTTCACGCGCTCAATCGTATAGTAGGTGTAGCTCTGGTCCTGGCCCTCTTCCAATCGCGAGGGTACAAATCGAAAATCTCCGGCGCACGCCAGTTCCACCATCCGGAACCGGTGCTCGTAGGAGGTGGCCGTATCGGCTTTATGAGGCGGATGCGCGCCCGGCACAAACAGAACGTGGTCCAAGCGGTATTCCTCCGCCGCCTCCCGCGCCACGGTCAGATGCGCCGAATGGATCGGATCAAATGTGCCGCCGAATATCGCCAATCTCAATGGGGGAACATGCTCCAACGAATGGGGGGAAAACCCAAGGTAACATAAGAAGGTCAATATGTTCGATACCTCACATCCGGAAGTGGAGCGCGCGATCCGCGCCGCGCTCGAAGAAGACATCGGAGCGGGCGATGTCACCACCCGTTCGTGCATCCCCGAGTCGACGCAGGCGTCTGGCCGCTTTCTCGCCCGGGAGCCGATGGTGCTGGCGGGAATCGAGCTTCTGCCGCTCCTCTACGAAATGCGCGGCGGCGTGGATCAGCTCGATATTCACCGCGCAAGCGGCGATTGGCTGAGCCCCGGAGATCGCGTCGCCACAGTTAGCGGGAAAGCCTGGACACTCCTTGAATGTGAGCGCACGGCCCTGAACTTTGTGCAAAGACTCAGCGGCGTGGCGACGCTGGCCCGCCAGTATGCGGACGCCGTAAAACATACCCGGTGCCGCATCCTCGATACCCGCAAAACCACACCCGGTTTGCGGCGGCTCGAAAAGATGGCTGTCGCCGCGGGAGGAGCGGTGAATCACCGCATCGGATTGTTCGATGCCATCCTTATCAAGAACAATCACATTGCCGCCGCCGGCGGTGTGCGTGCGGCTCTGGAGCGCTCCCGGGCGGCCTCGCTTCCCATCGAAATTGAAGTTCGCACGCGGGCCGAACTCGACGAGGCGCTCGCCTGCGGAGCAAAACATCTGCTGCTCGATAACCTCACGCCCGCGGAAGCCGCTGTATGGATCCGCTATATCGATGGACGCGCCTCGGTCGAGCTCTCCGGAGGGATCACGCTCGAGACCGTCAGCGCCTACGCCGAATCGGGAGCGGACTACATTTCCTGCGGAGCGATCACCCATTCCGCCCGCGCCATGAATCTCAACTTTCGCCTGGAGTTGCATGTCCTTTGATATCGAAGTGGTATCGGAGGGTCTCCACGGCCGCGTGATGGTATGGCTCGCCGAAACCGCTTCAACCATGCGGGATGCAGCCCGCCTCGCCGCCGCGGGATGTGCATCCGGAACCGTGGTGGGGGCCGAGTTCCAGACCGCCGGGCAGGGGCGCCACGGAAAATCCTGGCATTCCGAACCCGGCAGCGGACTCTACTTCTCGGTCGTGCTGCGGCTTCCGCTGCCCCCCGAGCACCTGCCGGTGATGACAATGACGGCCGGACTGGCGGTGGCCGAGGCGATCGTCAACGTTTCCGGAATCGCGGTGGATCTCCGCTGGCCCAACGATATTCTGATTCAGGACAAAAAGGTCTGCGGCATTCTGATCCAGCAACAGGACAACGCATTGATTTGCGGCGTGGGGCTGAATGTCAACCACTCATCCTTCCCCCCGGACATCGCGCCGGTGGCGACATCCTTGCGGCTCGCCGCGGGCCGCGAGTTCTCCCGCGAATCTCTGCTCATGGAGGCTCTGAACGCGATCGACCGTCACGCGGATATCCTGCTCCAGCAGGGAACCTCCGCCATCTTGAAGCTTTTCAGCCAAAGCTCCAGTTATGTCTACGGCCGGCGTGTGGTCGTCGAGCAGGGTGAAGCCCCGCTTCGCGGAACCACGGACGGGCTGGATGCGAACGGGTTTCTGTATCTCAGGCAGGATAACGGCGCGCGCAAACTGATTCTTGCCGGCGGAGTAAGGCCGGAGTAGTCGAATGCCGCAAGAAAGGGGACCTCATATGCTTCTTGCCCTCGATGTGGGCAACACCAACGTGACCGTGGGAATTTTCGAGGGGCCGAAGCTCACTCACAACTGGCGGCTGCGCACGGTGCATGAACAGACCGCCGACGAATGGGGCATCCTGCTTCGGAATCTGTTTGCCTTAAGCGGCGTCGCTCTGAGCAACATCAGCGGTATCATCATCGCCAGCGTCGTCCCCGTGCTCGATGCCAATCTGGCGTCCATGTCGCAACGCTACTTCGGCGCCGACGCCATGTTCGTAAATTACCAGACAAACACCGGCATCAGAATTCTCTACGACAATCCCCGTGAAATGGGCGCCGACCGGCTGGTGAACGCCCTGGCTGCCTTTCAGAAATACGGCGGCCCTTGCGTCGTGGTGGACCTCGGCACCGCCATTACCTTCGACTGCATAAGCGCAGCCGCGGAGTATCTGGGCGGGGTGATCTGTCCCGGCATAGGAATTTCCATCGGTGGGTTATTTGCAAAAACCGCGCGCCTCCCGATGGTGGACTTTCGCGCGCCCGAGAGACTGATCGGGACCAACACGGTAGGCAGTATTCAGGCGGGTCTCTATTGGGGAACCATTGGCATGATCGACGGCATTCTCGAACGCCTCATCGCTGAGATGGGGCCCGCCACCAGGGCCATCGCCACCGGCGGACAGGCTTCGCTCATCATGGATGCTTCCCGCCATCTCCGCATCCTCGACGAGGATCTGACCCTCGAGGGGCTGCGCCTCATATGGGAAAAACGATGACGCCCACGCCGGAGGACGAACCGCATCACTGGCCCCGAAATTATTTCAACTACTTTACGGAGATCGAAGAGCATTTCCAGCGCGCCCGCGGCACGAGCCTGTTCAGGCTCTCCCCGCTGGACTGGGCATTGATTGAGACATGGAAAGACGCAGGCGTGCCGCTCGAGGCGGTGCTCCGCGGCGTCGACGCCGCCTTTGAAAAATGGCGGGCCAAAAAGAACAAAACCCGCAAGGTGAATTCGCTCGCCTACTGCGCTCAGGCCGTAATCGAAGAGGCGAAGATTATTGCCAATGGCGCTCCCGCACCGCTGCCGGAAGAGTTGGAGCCACCGTTCTCGGCATTGGAACTGGAGCAGTATTTAAGCCGTAACGCGGCCTTGCTGCGCGAGAAAGCTCCGTTTGAAGAGATTGCCGCCGGCCTGGAAAGCCTCGCCGCGCAAGCGGCCGAACACGTACGTAATCTCGAAGAGTTAGAGCAGCGTCTCACCGCGTTCGAAGACAAATTGCTGGCGATCGCCCGCTCGGAACAAAAAAATGAGGATTTGTTTCAGGCCCGCAAGGAACTCGATTCGTATTTGCGTCCCTATCGCGGCAAAATGACCGCGGACCAGCTCACCATGCTCGAAAAACAATTCCTCGACCGCCACCTGTTCGAAAAGTCCGGCGTGCCTCGCTTGAGCCTGTTTTACCTGAGGTAACAGTTGAACGCCCGGACCTTGCTGCAAAGTTGCCGGGCTCTTCGAATCGAAGCCAGCCCGGAATCGGAACGCGAAACTGGATCCCCGGGGAAGTGTGATAACCTGACGCTCGTGCCTAAGCGATTCTACATCTGGACACGCGATCTGCATTTGTACCTCGGATTGTTTATCAGCCCGTTCGTGTTGCTGTTTGCCGTAAGTGTGTTCTTTCTGAACCACGCCCGAATGCCTCTGGCTGCCGCCACGCCGGACAAAGTCATTACCTATAACCTGCAGATTCCTTCAGGCATCGAGCAGGGCCAGGGCATGGAACGCGTGCAGCGCGCCGCGCAAATTCTCAACCAGGTGGGGGTGACCGGAGAGATTAACTTCATTCGCTACGTCCCGAAGGAGCGCCGCCTGGTCATTCCTGTGGTGAAACCCGGGGTCGAGACGACGATTGACGTCGACTTAGAGGCGCGCACGGCTACGGTGACCCGCCGGAAGACCACGACCTGGGAAACGTTGTCATACCTGCACAGGTCACCCGGCCCTCACAATGTGGCCATAAGAGGAAACTGGCTTTGGACACGTGTGTGGAAATGGGTCGCGGACGCGACGGTTTATCTGGTGTTGTTTCTTTCGATGAGTGGGATCTACCTCTGGGCGGTGCTGAGGTCAGAACGTACGATCGGTCTGACTTTGCTCATTGCGGGAGCCGTTTCCTTCGCTGGAGTCATCTATGCCGTCATTGCCTGACCCCGCCCGGCCCCGGCCCACGATTTCCTTGGAGTCATGGAATCGGAGGCTTCATTATTATCTCGGCCTTTACTTCTTGTTCTTCTTGTGGCTGTTCTCACTTACAGGATTGCTACTCAATCATACTCAGTGGAAATTCGGCGAATTCTGGCCTCAACGAAAGGAAACACGCTTCGAGAGGGCGATTCAACCAACCTCAGCTACAAGCGACCTGGATCGCGCTAAAGACGTGATGCGCCAATTAAACGTCGCGGGCGAGATTGATTGGCCGGACCGCAAGCAGGAACCTGGCCGCCTTGATTTCAATGTCAACCGCCCCGGCCGCATGCATCGCATCAGCGCCGACTTTTTTCAAAGAAGCGCCACTGTGCAACAGATTGACATCAACTCGTGGGGAATCATGAACGTATTGCACACCTTCAGCGGGACGCGCGTCCACAACCCCAACGCGAAGCGAGACTGGGTTCTGACTACGGTCTGGGTAGTCGTCATGGATGCACTCTCCGCCGGTCTCGTATTGATTGTCCTCAGCAGCTATTACATGTGGTACCGGCTAAAACAGAAACGCCGGTTCGGAGTTCTCGCATTGGCTGCCGGTATCCTCAGTTGCGGATTTTTTACCGCCGGGTTGACCTGGCTGCGGTAGACAGTCTCTAGCGCTAGCCACTTTCCCGGCACTCTCGAGGGCGGCTACGAATGAGACCGACATAGTAGATCCGCTCAGTGGCCAGTCAGCGTACAATACTTAGCAGGTTGAAGGTCACGGTTCGGAGTGAAGTCATGGGAATTTCCTGTCCGATCGATCTGAACACAACCAGGTTGCGGTCTGAGATCTCCAACGTTTACGGACGAGTCGCAGTCTCACCCGATGGCGATTTCCATTTTCACCGGGGCCCGGCTTACGCCGCGGAGTTTCTCGGATATGACCCCGCGGAATTGGAACGTCTGCCCGCTCAATGTACCGCGTCGTTCGCCGGTGTTGCCAATCCGCTCGCGATCGGCCGAATCCACACCGCTGAGACTGTCGTGGATATAGGCTGCGGCCTGGGCATGGACTTGCTCCTGGCCGCAAGACGAGTCGGACCCCAGGGCAAGGCGACCGGCATCGATATGACATATGCAATGGTGAAACGAGCGCGGGCTTCCGCAGTGGCATGTGGCATGAGTCAAGTGGACATTCGCAAGGGGGATGCCACGTCCCTGCCGGTCGAGTCCGCATGCGCGGACGTTGTGATTTCTAACGGCGTGCTGAACCTTGTTCCCGAAAAGGAGCAGGCATTCCAGGAGATCGCGCGTATCCTCCGGCCAGGGGGCCGTCTTTACCTCGGCGATATCGCTGTAGATGCGTCTTTTTCGGAGGATGTACGCCGCAACGTCGATCTCTGGGCCGGTTGAATTGCCGGCGCTCTGCCGGAGGCGGAGCTCATTACCGCCCTGACCCAATGCGGGTTAGAGGACGTAACCATCGTGAAGCGCTTCGATTGCTTCCGCGCTACTTCCAAAGAGAAGACAGCACGCAAATACGGAGTGCATGGTGTGAATGTGTCTGCGCGAAAACCGGTTTTTGTTCCTGCCAGCGAGGGCGCGGCGGGCGGCTGAAGGCCAGCCGGAAGCGAGTTTCTCCGTTCGTTGATAAACATTCGGAAGAGGAGGTTCAATGTCCAAAATGATCATCGCCGGATCCTATGGGCCGAGCGATCCCACTCGGGCCAGTATGCCCTTCCACGTCGCAAAAGGAGCCAGGGAGGCCGGCTATGAAGTCGGAATTGTACTGGCCAATGACGCTCCGTTTCTCATGAAGGATACCGTATGCGAGGCTGTGCTTGGCGTTGGTATGCCACCGCTCAAAGAGCTGTTTCAGTTTGCCGTCTCAAATAATGTCCACGTCTACATTTGAGGCGGCTGCGCGAAGGCCCGTGGGGTCTTGGATTCAGATCTGGCAGGAAAAAATGCGGAGTTTATCGATCCGAAGAGGTTTGCACAGCTCGTTATGGAAAGCGATAAGTCACTCACTTTTTGAAATTCTGTATCGAAATTGTTCGCGAGCAGGTTCATGCTGCACCGCTAACTGCAACGTGCGTGGGTAGCTGTGCGCACCGGCTCTGTTGGTTGCGGTACGGCGAGCGTAGTATACTCCTGTCGATGAAGCTTCTCGTCGCCTTCCTGCTGCTCGCCGGGTCAGGCCTCAGCCAGGACCCCCGGTTCGACCTTCTCATGAAGGACATCCTCATCTTCGATGCGCATATCGATACCCCACGCTACTTCCTTGATGAAGGCTACCGTCTGGCGGACCGGCACCCCTACTACGAACTCGACCTGCCGCGTCTGAAAGAAGGCCATGTAGGCGCCGTGCTCTTCGGTATCTATGCCCAACCTCAGGATTTCGGACCGCACCAATGGCTGTCCCGCTCGCTCGAAGTGCTCGACGCGCTGCATGAGGAAGTAAAGCGAAATTCCAAGGACATGGAACTCGCCTATACCGCCGCCGATATCCTGCGTATTCACAAAGCCGGCAAAGTAGCGGCGCTGGCCAGTCTCGAGGGCGGTCACCTCATCGGCGACAGCGTGCGCATCCTGCGTGATTTCCACCGCCTCGGCGTGCGCTACATGACTCTCGCCCACTTCAAGAACAACGTGTTCTCAGACTCCATGACCGATACGGCCGTTCATAACGGCCTTTCCCCAAAAGGCCGCGAGCTGATTGCGGAAATGAACCGGATGGGAATGATCGTCGATGTGTCCCATATTTCGGACAAGGCCGTTCTGGACACGGTGAACGTTAGCCGCTCTCCGGTCATCGCCTCTCATTCCTCCGTCAAGGCCATCGCGCCCATCCCTCGAAATATGCCTGATGAAGTCATCCGCGCCGTAGCGAAAAATGGCGGCGTGGTCTGTATCAATTTCCATACCGGATACCTCAATGAGCCCGCGCACGAGGTTTACATCAAGAATCGCCCCAAGCGCGACGCGGAAATTAAAGCCGTGGGATCCGACTGGGAGAAAATACGACGCATCCAGCGGCGTTATTACGATTACATGCCTCGCGTTCCGGTCAAAGAACTGCTGCGGCATATCGACTATATTGCGAAACTTGTTGGACCGGACCACGTCGGTCTGGGATCGGATTTCGACGGGATCAGCGGCATGGTTCCCATCGGCATGGAAGATGTTTCGAAGTATCCGGTTCTGGTAAAGGGTCTCATCGGCCTCGGCTATAAAGACGATGACATCCGCAAAATCATGGGGCTGAACCTGGTTCGTGTCCTGCGCGAGAACGAAAGGAGAGCGGGTCAATGAAACGCCGCGAGTTTATCGGAGCCATCGCCGCCGCGCCAGTCCTGTCGGCGGCCAACGGCAGAAAGAAGATTGCCTGCCTGAGCAGCACCTACCACGTGCGGTCGCACTCGGACAATTTCATCACGCGGTTTCTCGAAGGATATTGGATTCACGAGAAATATTACGAGCCGCCATTTGAGGTTGCCTCCTTGTGGATGGATCAGGTCCACCCCGCCGACATCGGGCAGCGCCTCGCCTCCGCCTACGGCGCCCGAAAAGCAAGCTCCATCGCCGATGCCCTTACTTTGGGAACCGGCAAGCTCGCGGTCGATGGAGTCGTGCTGATCTGTGAGCACGGCAACTATCCGCACAATGATAAGCAGCAGCACTTGTATCCACGATTTGAATTCTTTGAACAGGTGGTGAAGGTGTTTCGGGAAAGCGGGCGCTCCTGCCCCGTGTTTGTCGACAAACACCTTTCCTACGACTGGAAAAAAGCGAAGCAGATGTATGATTGGTCGCGCGAGCTCAAGTTTCCCCTGATGGCCGGCTCCAGTGTGTCCGTCACCTTTCGCCGGCCGGAAATCGACCCCCCTCTCGGAATCGAAATGGACTCCGCTTTATGCGTCGGCGGCGGGTGGGTAGCCGATGGCGGTATCTTCCATCTGCTCGATACGCTGCAGGCCTTCGTCGAGCGTCGCAAAGGCGGCGAGACCGGAGTCAAAGCGGTCCAAATGGTCACTGGGCCCGCGGTTTGGCGGGCCGCTGAACAAGGACTCTGGAACCGCGCGCTGCTGGATGCAGCTCTCCAGCGCGGGGAGCGCATCGGCCCGGGCAAGCCCGAAGACGCCAAAAACGCCGTCGTCGGCATGGTCGAATATCGCGATGGTTTCAAAGCAGCCGTGCTCGCTCTCGGGTCGATGGTCAGCGAATATCTGATCGCCTACCGCGCCAAGGGCAAAGTGGAAAGCACCCTCTGCTACGTGCCGGGTCAGAATTCCAACAACTTCTCCATGCTCGTGCACGGAATCACTCAGATGATTGCTACGGGCAAGCCCTCCCATCCCGTCGAGCGTACCCTTCTTGTAAGCGGTGCGTTGCAAGGCTTGATGGAATCCCGCTTCAACGGGGAGAAACGCCTCGAGACGCCGGACCTCGCGGTGAAGTATCGCGCACCCACAAAATCGTGGTACGCGCCGGGGCTGGGGAGCTGACCATGCTACAGGCGAAAAGCGAAAAATTCTGGGATTGCATCGACCGCGACGCCAAAGTGGAGCAGGTAGCCACCGGTTTCGGCTTTACCGAGGGCCCGGTTTTCAGCCGTTTAAATGTCCTCTTGTTCAGCGATATTCCCAAGAACCGCATCATGAAATGGGAGCGCGGCAACCTGTCCGTATTTCGCGAAAACAGCAACGGAGCAAACGGCCTCACGCTCGACCATCAGGGCCGGTTGCTCGTTTGTGAGAAGGGCCGCGTCACCCGGACGGAGAAAAACGGAACCATCACCGTGCTCGCCGCCGACGGTCTGCAGGGCCCCAACGACCTGGTGTATTCCATCGATGGCAGCGTCTATTTTACAGATTTGCCGCAAGGACGCATCTACCAGATTACCCGTGAGCGTAGCGGAGTCGGCGGCGTGGTAAGCCGCGGCGCGGTGCGGGTGGTGGCGGATGATTGTACCGGTCCCAATGGTGTCGCCCTGTCTCCGAATCAGCAGAAGCTCTACGTGGCGGACAGCCGCACCAAGATTGTCCACGTGTATAACATCGCTCCCGACGGCGCTTTGAAGGACGGCCGCGAGTTCGCCCAGATACGCGGCGACGGCCTAAAAACAGATGAGTCGGGAAATGTCTGGATCGCCGATGGCGAAGGTGTCGCCGTCTTTACCGCCCAAGGCGAAATGCTGGGAATGGTGAAAACCCCGGAACAGCCGAGCAACCTGAATTGGGGAGCCGGATTTCGCGGTCTATACATCACTGCCCGCACCAGCGTGTATCGTGTCAACACCAAGTCCAGCGGCACGCGAACCTTCTAACGCTACGTTGCAGGTCATGCCGGAGAAGCCATAGGTTTGGCACACGACCCTGGAGCCGCCGCGTGCGTGGGCTGGCCGACACTCTCGACGGGATGCGCCCGCGCCTTACGCGAATCGGCCCTTTTTTCTCGCGCCGCGATGACAAAATCACCCCGGAAAATACGCGTTATAATACAGGAGCCTTTTAGGAGAAACCCATGAACCTGCGATCCTTCACGTCCGGCCTGCTGGCAATCCTGCTCGGGTTGCAGATTCCGGTGCGGGCGCAGGCCCCGCAGCCCGGTCCTCCGCCATCTAAGCTCAACCTGGTGATTGTGGAAGGCGAAGGCGCTATCAACAACATCAAGCAGCGCACGGCGCGTGAGCCCATCGTGCAAGTGGAGGACGAAAACCGCAAACCCATCGCTGGAGCCAGCGTGGTCTTCCTGCTTCCGAACAACGGAGCCAGCGGCCTCTTCTCGAACGGATCGAGGCTGCTTACAGTGATGACGGACCAAAACGGCCAGGCCGTGATGCGCGGCTTCACGCCGAATAACACCGCCGGCCAAATGCAGGTTAGGGTCACGGCTTCGTTCCGCGGCCAGACCGCCACCGCCACCATAACTCAGACTAACGTCGTGGCTGTGGCCGCGGGTGCCGGTATCGCCACAGGCAAGCTGATCGCCATTCTCGCCGTAGTCGGCGGAGCCGCTGCCGCCGGAGCCGCCGTTGCCGTCACACGCGGCGGCAATAACAGCCCGGCCCCCACCACAACCACGCCTGCCGCCACTGTCATCAACCCGGGCAGTCCCACGGTGGGCCCCCCGCGATAAGGGTTGAGATAAGATCTTTCAGAGGAGTCCTGTCGCCTATGAATCGAGCTTTGCTCATGTTCGTTACCGCAACTAGCCTTTGCGCGCAGAATGCCGTGCAGGGCCCTCGGGTCGGATGGGTCTACGAGTCCGCCAGTGAATCCGTGCGCTCTGTCCTCGGCATTCCAGGATCTTCCCTGCTGGGAGAGAGGCGCGACGCCGCGCACGCGGCCATCGCGGGGAATCGCGGCTTCGCGATTGCGCTCGCCGGCGAGAGCCGCCAGCCCTCGCTCGTTATGCTTGATTCGGGTGAGAGCAGGATGCTCGACCTTCCGGCCGGCGCCGAACGAGCTGTCTTCAATGCTTCCGGCACCGCCGCCGCCGTGCTATATCGGAACAGCGCTAACCTCATCGTCGTCAAAGGATTTCCGGCCAGCCCGGCCGTGGCCCGCCACATCGATTTCGCTGCCGCCGGCATGCCCTTCTCCATCGCGCTTTCCGATGACGCGGACGCCATTCTTGCCGTCTACGAATCCACCGTTACCGCCTTCGATGAAGAGGGCAACCGCTGGAATCTCAATTTTGATGGCGCGCCCCGTCAGGTGTCGTTTCTCGACGGCAGCCGCGATGCATTGATTTCGTCCGAAGCCGGAGTCTACCTGGTTCGAACCACAACCGGCAATGCCAGCTACAAAAAGCTTTGGAGCGGCAACGCAACGTCCGCCGCCGCCACCGCCGATGGCCGCCGCGCGATTGTGTTGGATGGCGCAAACTCCCTTGTTTTCCTGAATCTCGCAGACGAAACCGTCAGCAGCGTCGACTGCGGCGGCTGCCTCGCCAACACACTCTCCCGTATGTCCGATGCTGTGTTCCGCGTCAATGAACTGTCCGATGGCCCCCTGTGGCTGGTGGACCTCAATGGCCAAGAACCGCGGGCGGTCTTTGTTCCCGCGGACGTCAAATCTGAACAGTAGGCGCGCCGAACGGGCGCGAGACGGAGAACTACCATGCGTCGCGGATGCATCCAGGTTATCTTTGCTTTCTTTGCCGCCACCACCGGGGCATCGCTGCTGCCGGGCCAAGCCACCTCGGGATTAACTGTAACTTCCGTAACGCCGAATACGGCCGTGGCGCCCAGCGCGGGGTTCAACATCACCGTTACCGGAAGCGGCTTCAACACCTGTACCCGTGTTCAATGGATTCCGCAGAATCCCTCCGGCGCAACCACCGAACTGAGTACTACGGTGAATAGCACGACGCAGATGACGGCCAGTGTCCCCAGCAGCCTTGTTCAGAATCCAGGCACAATTCAGATTGGGGCCATCCGGTACCCATTCTCGACCGTGACAGTTACACTCGCGTGCCAAACCAGTGGCGGTACGCTCAGTTCCAGCACAGCCACTTTCACGGTGCTTCCACCACCCCCGGTAATCACAACCACCTCTCCGCTTCCTTCGGGTACAGCGGATCAGAGCTACTCTCCGCTTACCTTCGCGGTGGCAGGCGGCACTGCGCCTTACGCCTGGTCACTGCCCGGGGGCAGCATTCCGCCAGGAATGACTCTCAGCTCTAACGGCACCCTGAGCGGGACTCCGACCACCGCCGGTACATACTCTTTTACAATCCGCGTCGTCGATTGTCAGAGCAATAATTGCTCCCCCCGTGCAGCCACCAAATCCTTCACGATTACGATTGGTCCGCCTCTAACCATCATCACGCCGTCGATCCCCAATGGCGCGGCCTGCGCCGTCTATCCCAACACGCAATTGAGTGCGAGCGGCGGAGCATCCCCTTATACATGGGCCGCCACTGGCTTGCCCGCCGGCCTTTCTTTGAACGCCCAAGGCCTGATCTCCGGCACGCCGTCCGCGCAGGGCAATTTTACGGTTACCGTGCGCGTCACGGATGCCAACGGCCTGTTTACCACCCGTAACTACTCGATGTCCGTTGCCGCCAGCAATCTACAAATCACCAATTCCGCTCTCCCGGGCGCCGCTGTAGGAGTCGCTTATAGTGCCACTCTCCAGGCCGTGGGGGGCCAGTCTCCTTATACGTTCACTCTCGCCTCAGGTGCACTACCGGGAGGTTTAACCGCGGGCTCAACAATATCGGGAACACCCAACACTCCCGGGACGTTCAATCCCACTTTCCGCGTCACCGATGCCGGAAGCTGCACTGCCACCAAGCTTCTTCCCATCACGGTCGCCCCCGCGGAATTGATTATCACCACGCCAGGCCTCAATTCGAGTGCGGTCGGCGCGGCATTTCCTTCGCAAACCCTTGCCGCCACCGGCGGCGCGCCGCCCCTCACCTGGTCGGCCACGGGACTTCCGGCGGGCCTCACGCTGAACCCTAGCACGGCGGTTCTTTCCGGCACAGCCCAAGCCGCCGGAGACTTCACGGTGACCGTGCGCGTTCAGGACAGCCAGGAACATGTTGCCAGCCGCACGTATCAATTGACCATCACTTCCGGACTTACACTGGTAACCACGACCATACCGCCGGGACGCGTTTCCCAACCGTATCAGACCACGTTCACCGCCACCGGCGGTTTTGGCGCTCTGACCTGGACCGCCTCTACGCTGCCTCCGGGTCTCACTCTCAATGCTGCGACAGGTGTGCTCTCCGGAACTCCTACCCAGGCTGGGGACTTTCAGGTACCTCTTCAGGTCCGTGATGCGGCGAACGCTACCGCTTTCCGCAACTTCCTGCTTCCAATCTCCCCTGCCATCAACATCGAGAACAGTTCCATTCCCAATGGACGCGTGAGTCAGCCTTATCAGGTCGCTTTCACTGCCAGCGGCGGAGCGGGGGCGCTCACCTGGAGCGCAACCAACCTGCCCGCCGGGCTCACGTTGAATGCTGCGACAGGCGTTTTATCGGGCACGCCCACGCTCGCCGGCGATTTTACGCTGTCCATCCAGGTTCGTGACGCGAGTGGTGCAACCGCCTCCCGTAATTTTCCGTTTTCCATCGCCGCGGGTCTTACCCTCGACACCAATTCCATTCCCGCCGGGCGCGTGAACCAGCCTTATCAAGCCACGTTCAACGCCACCGGCGCTTCCGGTGCGCTCACCTGGACGATATTGAATGCGCTGCCGCCGGGACTTGCCTTGAATGCGGCCACCGGCGTTCTTTCCGGCACGCCCACACTGGCTGGCGACTTCAGCCTGACCATCCAGGTACGTGATGCGGCTGGCGCAACCGCATCACGCATCTTCCCGCTCCAGATTGCGTCTACGCTCACCATTCAGAACACCTCGTTGGAGTCCGCCCGCGCCAGCCAGCCCTATCAACAATTGTTTCTGGCCGCGGGAGGGGTGGGCACACTAGTGTGGACGATCACAGCCGGAGGGCTACCGGCCGGACTCAGCATCAGTTCGAGCGGCGTCATTTCCGGTACGCCTCTGGCGGCGGGAGAATCGTTCTTCACGGTGCAGGTGCGCGACGCCAGCGGAGCCACTGCCACCCGGTCGTTCGTCCTCAGCGTCAGCGTCAGCGGTACACTCACCATCCTCACCGAAGCATTGCCGAACGCCACCGTCGGGCTTCGCTACGATTTTGCGTTGCAGGCTTCTGGCGGCCCTGTCCCTCTCCGTTGGGCCGCGCTCTCGGCGCTGCCTCCGGGTCTAACTCTTGACCAGTTCGGAAGTATTTCGGGCATTCCCCTGCAGACCGGTACGTTTCCTATCAATGTACAGGTCACGGATAATGGCGGGGGCGCCGCCATTCGCGCTTTCGTCCTGACCATCTCAACGGGCTTCCGCATTTCCACCGAAGGCCTCCCCAACGGTACCGTCAATGTCGCGTATAACCAGACGCTATCCTCCACCGGCGGGCGAGCTCCGGTTCGCTGGGGGCTGGAATCACCGCCGTTTCCTCCGGGGCTGATTCTGAATACCGAAACTGGCTCTATTCTTGGCACGCCCACTACGGCCGGCGAATACTCGTTCGTTATCTTCGCCATCGACGCCGATCAGTTGCGCGTTACGCGTAGCTTCACCATCACCATTCGGAGTCCGTTCACCATCACCCCCACCACGCTGCCGAATGCCACCCGTGGCACCGCCTATTCGCAGACCATCTCGGCCCCCGGCGGCACCGCGCCGCTCACTTTCAGTGTGAACAGCGGGAGCCTTCCCACCGGCCTTCAACTCAATGCGTCATCAGGCGTAATCAGCGGCACACCCACCACCGCCGGCGCCTTTTCCTTTACGATTCAAGCAGCGGATAGCGCAGGTTTGACGGCGCGCCAAAGCTACACGGTGACGGTGACAGTGGCCGGAGCTCCGTTGACGATCACCACTACGACGCTGCCGGCTGCGGATCTCAACACGGCTTACTCGCAGACCATCGCCACCGCCGGGGGCACTGCGCCCATTCGGTTCTCACTCATTACGGGAGCCCTGCCCGGCGGCATTCAGATCAACGCCACCACGGGCGTCGTGAGCGGCACACCCACGGCTGCGGGAGCCTTCAATTTCACGATTCAGGCTGTGGACGCAACCGGCCAGTCGGTGCGCCAGAGCTTCACCGTCACGGTGGCTGCTTCGCTCACCATCACCACCACGACATTGCCTTCCGGGTCTCTCAATGGCGATTACTCCGCCACTGTCGCCGTCACGGGCGGCGAAACTCCCTACACGTGGTCGCAAACAGCGCTTCCGGATGGACTTGATATCGATCGCGCCACCGGCGTGA
Organism: Bryobacteraceae bacterium; assembly: GCA_035526195.1. Taxonomy (GTDB): domain Bacteria; phylum Acidobacteriota; class Terriglobia; order Bryobacterales; family Bryobacteraceae; genus CADEFT01. Next base: position 15,775 of record DATLCW010000123.1, on the reverse strand, counting down.
TCAGCGGTACGCTCACCCGCGCCGGAACGTTCACGCCAACCATCACCGTCACCGATCAGGCGAATCGTACCGCGAGCCGGAGCTACTCAATCACGGTCGCCTCAGGCCTCAGCGTCACTACCTCGTCTCTACGCGATGGGACCGTGGGGGTTGCCTATAGCCAAACTCTGGAGGCCGCCGGAGGGGCTCCCGGCCGCACCTGGACTTCCATCGGAGCGTTGCCCCCGGGCCTCCAGTTAACGGCGGCCACGGGCGTGATCAGTGGAACGCCCACGCGTGCCGGCTCCTTCCCCTTCAGCGTGACGGTTCGCGATGAACAGAACAGCATCGCCACCCAAAACCTCAGTATCCGTGTCGCCGATCTGAGTGTCGGTCCCTTATCCATCTCTCTCGCCGTGGAGGCGGGTCCGGGCGATCAACCGGGAATTGCGGTCACGCTGGCTGCGCCGGCGGCCACACCGCTGGCCGGCACCATAACGCTCGCTTTTGCGTCCGAAGCGGGCGGCGCCACCGATCCCGCGCTCGGCTTCTCGCTCGGCACCACGCCGCGCTTCACCATCGCCCAAGGCCAGCGCCAGGCTGTGTTCACCGGCGGACCTTTGCTGCTTGCCCTGGGAACCGTTGCCGGCACGGTAACTCTCACGGCCCGCGTCACGGCCGGCGGAGTGGATGTCACGCCTACGCCTCCACCCACGCAAACCATCCGCATTGCGCGTGGAGTACCGGTTATTTCGACCATGACGCAGACACGCAGCGGCAACACTCTCACCGTGGAGCTGACCGGTTTTTCCACCAGCCGCGAACTTACCTCAGCCGACGTTCAGTTCACGGTGCGGCAGGGCGCCAGCGTGCAGACGAACAATTTCACCGTAGCCCTCGCGCCGTCGTTCACCGCCTGGTACAGCGATGTCCGAAGCATTCAATTCGGCAGCGCCTTCAAGCTGACTATGCCCTTCAACGTCACGGGAGACCCCACCGCGATCACCGCAGTCACCGTTACCCTCATCAACGCGCAGGGCCGGTCCCAACCTAGAAGCGGCAGCTTCTAATAGAAAATCCGGCGGCGCCGCACCGAAATAGCCGGAGCGGATGCGTCGAGGGGGTGCGGCGCGAAAACCATAGGGATATAATGAGCGCGGCTTGAAGCTTGGGGAGGTCCATCCATGTTGTTGCGAATCCTCACATTCCTTTGCGCTGTCTTCGCGGCCGCGCACGCACAAGAGGTGACCGCATCCATCGCCGGCCGCGTACTCGATACGACGGGAGCCGTGATCCCCGGAGTGAAGATCACGGTAAAGAACGTGGACACTCATCAGACCCTCACCGTGACATCGGAGCCTACCGGAAATTTCCTCGCTCCGCTGCTGCGTCCGGGCCGTTATTCGTTGACGGCGGTGATGGAGGGCTTTCGGACGTTTGAGCAGAGCGGCATTGTGCTGGAGATTGGCCAGCGGGCGAGCTTAAATATTCCGTTACAAATCGGCCAGGTTGAGGAGCGAATCTCGGTCACCGCTGAACTGGCGACGATCAACACCGAGAACTCGACGGTAGGTAAAGTGATCGACTCGCGCTCCATCTCGCAGATTCCGTTAAATGGGCGGCTGAATATCGTGGGCCTGATGGCGCTGGCGCCGGGAATTCAAAATGCGGGCAATCAGGATGGGCTTCCGACGTTCGGGATTACGCCAACCGTGGCCGGCGGCTCCAATACCGGATCGGTCGCCTTCAGCCTGGATGGAGTCACCAACCAACTTGCCTGGATTGAGCGCGGTTTCGGCGAGTGGCCGCCGCTCGATGGCCTCCAGGAGTTCCGCGTGATCACCTCTTCGGCCACGGCGGAGTTCGGTAAAGCCAACCAGATTATTGCCATAACGCGCGGCGGTACGAACGAAATCCACGGAACCCTGCTGGCGTTCAACCGTAACCGTTTCCTCGCCGCAAAGAACTTCTTCGCCACCGGTCTACCGCTGCCGCAATTCAACCGCAACGAGTTTGGCGGTAACTTCTCCGGACCGGTTTTTCTGCCGAAGTTGTATTCGGGAAAAGACCGCACGTTCTTCTTCTTCAACTATGAGGGGTTCCGGCGGCGCCAGGCATCGACGCGTTCGACGCAAGTGGCGACTCCCAAAATGCGGAGCGGCGATTTCAGTGAATTCCGCTCGATCACGGACCCGCTGACGGGCGCGCCCTTCCCCGACAACATAATTCCACAGAGCCGGCTGAACCCGGTAACGCAGCGTCTGGGACAGCTCTGGCCGCTACCCAATCTGCCGGGCACAGGTGTCAATCTCATAGAGAATATTCCGCTGCCGGAGGACGTGGATCGCACCTCGTTTCGCATCGATCACAAGCTGTCGTCAAAGGATCAGTTGAGCGGCACCATGATGCTCGGCTATCTGGGTCCGAACCCGAGCATCGGCAGCGTAAGCACGTTCGGCGGCTTCGCGCAGATCGGAGAGCACAACACGAACAGTTCGCTGAACCTCAATCACATGTTCTCGCCGTCAGTGCTGAGTGAAACGCGGCTCGGCTACATGCACGTGCGTATTTACCGCACCCCGCAGAACTTCCGCTTCGACCCCAGCACGGTCATCCCCGGCCTGCCGGTTCCGGAGTATTTTGGCGGCGCGCCGCAGATCAGTATTCAGAACATCGTCGGCATGTCCGAGGCCGGTTCAGGAGACCTGGATCAGGAGACCTGGATCAGAGCCTGCAGTTTGTGGAAAATGTGTCGGTGGTGAGGCGGCAGCACAACCTGAAATTTGGCGCGATGGTCCAGAGCACGAATCACTTCAACTTTGGCGCGCGGCCTCCCCAGCGCGGATCGTATACCTTCACAGGAAGATTCAGCGGCATCGGCTATGCGGATTTCGCGCTCGGCTATCCCTTGACGACACAGCGGCCGAACCCGTCGGCAATCCGGAACAAATTTGCTCAGAATCGCTATCAGCTCTTCGCCCAGGATGACTGGCGGGTAACTCCGCGGCTGACGTTGAATCTGGGGTTGCGCTATGAGTTGCAGATTCTACGGCCGCAGGTATACGGATTCGCCGCGATGTTCGTTCCCAATGTGCGGAACAATGTGGTGTTTGCCGAATCATTACCTGCCGGTGCGCTCCCTCGTCTGGTGGATGCCTTCGGCTTGCCTTTGGCGGCCCGGGTAGGACTGCCGTCGTATCTGATGGACTACCTGGGACAGGACAGGAACAACGTGGCGCCGAGGATCGGACTGGCCTACCGTATCTTCTCGCGCACGGTGTTTCGCTCGGGATTCGGCATTTATTACAACCTGCTGAACGTCAACTGGACGGAGCAGGCGGCGTTCCAGATGCCGTTTGCAACGGTCGAGACGTTCGAGCAGGGATCGGGCACGGCACCCACGTTCACAATGAGTAATCCGTTTCCCGGCCAAGGCAACATTCCGGGAAATCCCGATTCCGCGCTGCTTTCCAAACCGCGCACGCCATACAACATCCAATGGAGCGCTACGCTGGAGCATCAGTTGGCACAGAGCATTGGGGTACGGCTGAGCTATGTCGGCCAGCGTAATGTCGCGTTACTATCGAACGTTCCCCGTAACGCCGTAACGCCGGCCCCGGGCGCGGTGCAGCCGCGGCGGCCCTTCCAACCGTTTGCCAATATCAACCAGATCAATACGCCGGTCTTTCAGAGCACGACGCACCAACTGCAGGCTGGCCTCGAAAAACGGTATGCCAACGGTCTCCTGCTCAGCGCGCAATACCAGTTTGTGCGTGCCATTGGAACGGAAACGTTCCAGAATCCATTCAATTGGAACGATTCGCGGGGCAACCTGGGCGGCATCCGCAAGCATGTGTTTGTTTCCAGCTACGTCTGGGATTTGCCCTTCGGCAAGGGCCGCCGCTGGCTTTCGAAAGTCTCCGGCATCCAGAATGCCGCCGTGGGCGGATGGCAGCTTGCGGGGATTATCCAGGCTCTCTCGGGCGCGCCATTTTCCCCGGGTTTCGTGACCACCGTCCAGGGCTCGGTTGGCGGACGGCCGGATGTTGTGCCGGGAGTGCCGCTGTATCCGGCGGTCCGCAATATCGACCTGTGGTTCAATGCGCCGGCGTTCGCGAGACCGGCCGAATTCACGTTCGGCAACGCCGGCTACAACCTGTTGTGGGGACCGGGACAATTCAATTGGGATGCCAGTTTGGTAAAAGCGTTTTCGTTGCGCGAGCGCGTGGATCTGCAGTTGAGGTTGGAGGCCTTTAGCGCGCTAAACAACGCGCAATTCGGGAATCCAAATGCGACCATCACCAACCCTGCTGTGGTCGGGAGGATCACCGGCGCGGGAGGAAATCGGACCGTCCAGATTGGGGCCAAGCTACAGTTCTGAAGGTCACGTTCGGCTGGGGACTATTTTGGACTCCAGGCTCAGATCCGATACAGGTTGTACTTTTGGAGCCGTTGCGCATCTACGCCGGCTTGAAATAAAGCACCAATCCTACGCCCGCTGACGCCAGCAGATACCCCACCCACAATAACGGGTTCGGAGCATCTTTTGGCGGATGCGTGATCATCGACACCAGCACATTCACCAGCGGAGCCAACCCAAACACGACCGGCATCACAAACGCCGGCGTTCCGCCACTTCGAAACGCAAGAATAATGAACACTGCTCCCAGCGCTCCCAGTGCGCCTCCGAGCGTAGCCAGCGTCACCCCTTTGGCATTGAATCCGGCCGCTAAGCCCCCGGGCGATGCGGAAAGCATGCCCACCGGCACCAGCACGGCTACCAGAACGTACGCGATGCCCACACACAGCAGCGCGCGCAAAGGGTTCCCCAGGCTCACTTGGCCCTTATGCAGCGCCGGACCATACATGCCCCACGCCATTGCAGCCCCCAGGGCGAATGCTAGCCACAACATAGATTTCTTTTTCTCCATGCGTTTAATAAATGATCCTGATTCCGAACTGAAGCTGGCGCGACGATGTCACGGTCGTTCGAATGCGTCCCAACGTCCCCAGCGGAGCTTCATTATCCACCGCTCCCGTGAACGCCGTCAAACCCGGGACGCCGAAGTTCGGATGATTGGATAAATTGAACATCTCGGCACGGAACTGGATGTTGCCCTGCTCGCCCAGCCTGCCGATCTTCGTGTTCTTCAGAACCGCGAAATCGATGTTCCGCAGGTTGGGTCCGATCAATGCTCCACGGCCCAGATTTCCCAACGTCCCGGCGGGCTGCAAAACGAAGGCGGTGGGATCCAGATAACGGTCCGGAGAGCCGAGGATCGCGCTTTCGTGAGTACGGCCAGGGGCCATGCTGGGACGGTCCGGCCCCTGCCCCGGTCCCAGCGAAGGAGCCCATTGGGACCGCGAGCGGTTGCGGGCCACGAACAACGTCAGTGGATTCCCGCTGCGAACGGATGTGATCCCGGCCAGCTCCCAACCGTGCAGCAGTTTCGCCGAAGCACCCGTCAGCCGTTTTCCAAAGGGCAGTTCCCACGAGCCATTCATCACCCAATTATGCTTGGAATGATAGTCGGACAATCCCTTGTTGTAATTGAATCCAGGATACTCCGGCATCGCCGTGGTGGTGTCATTGGTGGCGTCGGAGAAAAACGTGGATGCCTGCGTCGTATCGATGTTCCGCGAAAAAGTATAACTGGATTGAAAATTGAAGCCCTGCGCGAACCGTTTGCGGACCTCAAAAATCATTGCGTTATACCAGGAATTTCCGTCGCTCTTCTTCAGCTCGATGGTCGCAAAAGCGGGATTCATGCGGGGAGCGTTTAAAGGGAAGAAAAGGGTTCCATCGGCCTGCCGCACCGGCACCGCCAGATTCACATCGGCGCTGCGCAGCAGATGGATTCCCCTAGAGCCGGCATAACCCACCATCACGACGGCATCGAAAGGCAACTGCCGCTGGAGATTCAAATTCCACACGTGTACATTGGGGTTCTTCAAGTTCCATTCCACCGGGCGAATCGTGTTGCCGATCCCGCGCTCAAACTGAGGCACGGGGAAGGTGGGGTTGGCAATGCTCAACCTTGGCGTGGCCGGCGGATTGGTCACCGTGACAATGAGGTTCTGTTGATTGTTGGTATTGAAATAGGTTCCATAGCCGCTTCGCAGCGCCGTCCGGCCGTCGCCGAATACGTCCCAGGCAATTCCTACCCGCGGCGAGATGTTCCTCTTCGTCGGATTCTGATAGAGTTGGCCGAGCGTAGGCGCGGACGCGGTCAGATCGGGGAGCGCGGAGTCGCGTCCATAGATGTCCACGGGCATTGTCGAGAATTCGTAGCGCACGCCGAGGTTAATCGTCAGCCGCCGGCTGGCCCGCCACGTATCCTGCGCGTAAAAACCGAACAGGTTAAAGCGCCAGTAGCGGTCCAAAGCGCCCTTGGGATCGAGCCCTACAAAGCGCTGCGGAATGTTCTGCAAAAAGTCGGTAATACTCGCAAACGTGTAAATGCCCAGCCCGAAGGTGGGGTTCACCATGTTGTCCTGATAATGCTCAAAGAGGCCGCCAACTTTCCACAAATGCTTCCCGCGATTCACCACCAGACCGTCCTCTACTCCCCACACATTCTGCGTCAGCCGCAGGTTCCCCGATGTCTGCGGCCCGAATCGTCCCGGGATGCCGCCGATGTCGATGCCTCCCGTGATCCCGCGCCCCGGAACAAACTCCGGCAGCGGTGTGCTCAACAACGCTTCCACGTTCTGGCCCACCCGCGTGCGCGAATATCCGGCGCGCAACGTATTCAGCGTGGTCGCGGAAAGCACCTGCCGGTGCTCCAGCGTCAGAAACTGGTTTCGAGAAAGGAAGGTTCGCGGAAACTGCGGATAGTCCGTGGGCAATAACTGGGTGGCGCCATCATACGTATAACGGGCGAAGAACTGGCTGTTGGCGTTGATATTGTGGTCATAGCGGCCCTGGCCGAAATCCTGATTCAACTCCTGTTTAAAGCCGAACAGCGACTCCGCCAAGCCGACGCCCGCCGAGGGTCTCCCGGGAGTCGGAAGCGGAAATGCGTCGAGAAACGGGCGGATCGCGGAGTTGATCGGCGCCAGCGCGCCGCTGCGGGCGGCCGCGTCCGGCACGATGGTAAGAATGCTGCGCCCCTTCCGTTCATGCAGGGTTTCATATCCCAGGAAGAAGAAAGCTTTGTCCTGCTTGATCGGTCCACCCAACGTGGCGCCAAGCTGGTGGCGTTTGAACTCCGGCTTCTGCGCGTCAAAGAAATCCTTTGCGTCCAGATTGTCATTGCGGTGAAAGTACACCAGGCTTCCATGCAGGTTGTTGGAGCCGGATTTGGTCAAGGCATTAAACTGCCCCCCGGATTGCCTGCCGAACTCGGCGCTGTAGGAATTGACTTCGACACGGAATTCACGAATGGTTTCGGTGCCCAAAGCGGTCCCCGCCGCACTGCCCGCCGGCCCGTTGGTGAAATCGTTTTGCGGAGTTCCGTCGAGCAGGTAGACGTTGGACCGGGGGTCCTGTCCGTTGATGCTCATTCCCAGGCCGTGCGCCACCACCGATCCCCCATCCCGGTGAGGATAAGCAACCACGCCCGGCTGCAGCAAGGCGAGATCGGTGTAGTTCCGGCCATTCAACGGCAACTCGCGAATCTGCCGTTCTCCCACCAGGTATGCGAGTTCCGCCGTTGTCGTATTCACGGGCGAGGCAAGAGCGGTTACGGTGACTTCTTCCTTGATGTCGCCGAGTTCCAGCGACAGATCGAGTTTGAGGTTCTGCGCCACGTTCAGATGGATGTCCTTTTCCACCAGCGGGCGGAAACCTTTGGCTTCGGCCCGCAGTTCGTAGATGCCGGCAGCCAGCGTTGGAATCACGAACTGCCCGTCGGGTCCGGTGGTGGCGGAGCGGCGCACGCCGCGCTCCACGTTCCGCACGTTCACGGAGCCGCCGGAAATCACGGCGCCAGTGGAATCGTGAAGAACGCCGCCAATCATACCGGCAGTCTGCCCATAAACCAGACCGGACCAAAACAGGAAGATAAATAGGAAGTTAAACAAGTCAGCCTCGCGAGGGGTAATAACGAATTCTATCGCACTTGGTATCTACGCCCCCGGACGGCGCGAGGTTACATACACCGCGCTCGGAACCTACGCGATCAAAACATTTCGAAACCAAACACACTTTGTTGAAGTCTTTACAGGCAAGCCGAAGTTAAATTCCGGCTCGCACACCGTGACGGATCTCTCTTCCTCCGAGGAGATCTGCCCGGTGATGCTTGTGCACAGCCACCGTTCCCTGACGCATCGGCCGTGAAAGGTTGTTTGCCGCACGGATATCATGGCCCGGCGGTATACGCTCCGTCTTGGTCGCGGCTCCGTATCGTCGACTCTACTGCTCGACCGGAGCCGGTACTCGTGGCACCTTCGGAGGTGCCGGTGGCTCTTTCTCCAGTACCCGAGGCAGCACGGACTTCGAAGGTTCGCCTTCTCCGGCCTTCCGAACGGTAAGGGAGCCGCGATGGGTGGTCACGCTCACGGACGGCCCACCGGTGGAGCCTCGCAAGGTATGGCGCCGCCCTTCCGATTCGGCCTTCAACGGCGGGCCATAGTCATTGATGATTTCCCCGTGTTCGGTGGTGGCCGTCAGGTCGAATTTGGCCCCGTTTGGCAGCACTACATCCATTTCGCCGTTCTTGGTGCGCGCCTCAATCTTGCCCATCTGACCTTTGGCGGGATGCAGTTCGATATCTCCGCGATCCACCTGGATGTCCACGCCGCCGGTGAAATCCCGCAACTGTACATCACGCGTCTTCGCGGATAACCGGAACGGTCCCTGGATATTCTCCGCCGTCAGATTGCCCAGCGCCAGGCGTAAGGTGCCGGGCACTTTTTCTACGCGCAACTCCGTCTGCGTGCTGTCAAACCGTAGCGGTTTGGCAAGATTCCGAAAATTCAGCTCGCCCGAAAACGCTCCGCTAACCGTCACCGGACCTTCAATCGACTCCAACTCCAGGTCCTGTCCAGCACGCCCCCGCCCATCCAGCTTCACCTCCACCGGGCCTTTCACGTTTACGGCGCGCACGATATCGCTCCGGCGCAGTTCCGCCTTTACCGAGCCGGTGACATTCTGTATGCGCACGCCGGCGTTGTCGCTCACGATCTCAACGTTGCCCCCGATATCGTGGATATCGAAGTCGCCAAAGCGTCCCCTGCCTTCAATGCTTGCTCCTCGCGGCACGGTGATCTCGATGTCGGCCGTAGCCTTCCGCGAGCTGTCGAGTTTGTCCTGATTGGTCCGGATGATGACATGGTCTCCCATGGAGACAATCTCCAAAGGCGTCTGCTTATCGCCCTTATCGGCATCCGCTTGATCGAACGCATGAATTGTCTTGCGCCCACTCACCTTTACCATGTCCGTATCGATACCGCTGATCTTGGCATTGCCGCGGCCCAGTTCGATCACCACCCGAGGCGTCCTGCCCGCTTGCTTCTCCCCCGTCACGGGGAAATCGTAGCGCTCGCCGAAAATCTCCAGACCGCGCACCGTCAGGCGGTGGTTCGTCCAATGGGGCGCCCATCGCGAGCCCCAGAAAAGCAACGAGCCGACGAGGCACACCAGAACTACCAGCCCCCATTCCCCACCCGATACTCCAGTGACCGGCACGGTTCCTTTTTTTCCCGCCCAGAACAGCACTTCCACCAGCCGCACCAGTCCCCATAGGATCAGCAGGAAAGGCCAATACCGGGTGAACATGTCGAACATGGCGATATCGGGCCACAGATTGTGCAGCAGGAATAACACACCGATGCCAATCAACAAGATAGGTCCAACTATGGATCGCGGTCGCATGGTGATTTCCTCCTTACTGCTGCATGGGCGGGCCGGGAATATGCTGCACCGGCGGCGCCGCGGCCCGCTCTATCAACTTCAGTAGTCCGATGATGATCAGCAAGACCGGCCAGGTCCGCGAAAAAGCGTAGCCCCCCATGTGATCGATGGCGAAGAGGGTACCGATGGTGATCAGAACGATCGGCCCGCGAATCGCCCGCACCAGCGATTCGCTTCCACGCGCGTGATTAGTTTCCTCCATGCGAGACCTCCCGCGCGGCTTCGGCATTGGATTTACTTCTTGCGTACAGCATGTAACATCCCAGGCCGATCAGGAATATCGGACCCGCATAAGGCATCAATTGACGAATGCGGATAATTTCCAGGTTGTTTAATAGAAACAACACGCCCAGTGCAATCAGAAGCAGCGGGAGTATGGGAAACCCTGTCCCCACGCCGGTACTCGGAAAAATCGAGGAGAATTCGTCTACCGGCTCGCCCGCCAATCTCTTCTTCGCCGTGTGATAGGCTTCGAAGGCCATGTAAAAAAACCACACCGGGATAAACATTTCGAAGAAAGGCTCCATCGCCCCGGAGTCCCGGCCCGCCAGGCTGAACAGCAGTCCGGCGATTAGAACATGCACAAATCCTTTTGCATACTGACCGTTATAGATCGCACCCACGCCCGGGATGAGACCGAAAACAAAAGCCAAGCCGGGCGAAGGTCCGTCCCGCAAAATACGCGCCGCGTTTGGAGAAGCCGCGGCAGATGTTGTTCCGGAAGAAGCGGCGGAGTACTCCGTCCGGGGCAAGTGTTCCGCGCAATAATACGTCCCCTGATAGCTATTGACCTGATCTTGAGCCAGCGCTTTGCCGCAAAATCTGCAGTAGCCTACCGGTTGCGGATTGTCGTTTACTTGCTCCACCTTCACCTCCCCAAATCACTTTATTTCACCGCTCCGGCGGGAGCGGTTTTGGTTCCTGCTTCGGATTCAGTTCTTCTTCATCCACGTCCGTCAACTCACGGAGACGCGATTGAACCTCGTATACGATACGAAGGCTTTCATAGTACTTCACCGTCCGCGACCAGGCGCGGTGCATGCGGTCTTCCGTCGCCTCCAGTATCCTGGCGGGAGAGAGGTCGGCTGGCCGTAGCTGCCGTGCCTCAATCCCCGCAAACCTGCCCAGCATGGCAAAAGAGAGAATCGTCATCGCCATACCCATCACCATGCGCGGCTGCAGGATCGGAGCGAAGGCGCGCCCAATCAATTTCCCAAACGCGGATTTCGCCTTTACCGTCACTGGCTGATTGGACGGCGTCTGATGCAGGATCCGCGTCACCAGCGAAGGTGGAGGCTCTACCACGGGCACTCTTTCCAGAAACTGCAGCAACCCGGCCGAATCCCGCGCCAGTTCCGCACAGCCCTCGCAGACGGCCAAATGCAATTCCACCGTCTTCCGCTGTTCCGCCGGAAGCGAGCCGTCTATATAGTCGCACAATAGATATTCGAGGTCGGCGCACGTCATACCGCTACCTTGTATCTTCGTAGGAATCGCGCTAATTCGGCGCGTCCCCGGTTCAACCGCGATTTCACCGTTCCTTCGGGAACTCCGAGCGCTTCGGCGATTTCCCGGTACTCCAGTTCTTCCAGATCGCGAAGAATCAATGTCTCGCGTAATTCCGGCGACAGTTTTTCCAGCGCCGCCTGCAAAATCTCGCTGGCCTCGCGGCCCGCCACCATGCCATCGGTACGCGAGGAGACGGAGACCTTCTCTTCCAGAATTGGCAGTTGCTCCTCAATCGAATCGGTCGCCCGCTGCTGTTTCCCGCGCCGGTAGTGATCGATCAACAGGTTGCGCGTCAGTCTCATCAGCCACACCGAAAAGGACCCCTCGCCGGCCCGGAAACTGCGCAGCGTTTTAAAGACCCTGAGGAAAACATCCTGCGTCAGGTCTTGCGCTTCCGGATCGTTTCCTACAAAACGGTAGCACACCGAATATACGCGGCGGGTATGCGTTCGAACCAGTTCTTCCCAGGCGGCGTCGTCCCCGCTGAGGCATTTCGTCACCAAAGTGAAGTCGGTGTCCAAGCCGTTTGTCCGTGTCAGACCGCCATCCATAGCCAGCTTCCTCGGCCAACTCCACCTGGTACCCGCCGGATTCGAAATCGTAAGAATGCCTGACATTGCTCCCTCAACCCGCTCCAATAGAGGTGGGGCGGATCATCGTTGCCGTCCCTTTGCCCCATCTGGTGCTTCCAGTTATGTAAACGAGGATTTATCATAAGAAGTTCGCGGAAATCTGTTTCGGGCGGCTCAGAGTCTTCCATGCATCCCTACCCCTTGGCATGGGACGATCTTATTTTAGACCCGTGGATGGATCCCAGCGCACACGATCCGTTCACAAAAATGAACGAAGGAGGCTTCATCCCGGATACTTCTGTACCCGCCAAGGCGGCCGGCAGCTTGCGTAACAGCTTCCTCCTGCTTGGCGTCCTTGTCCTTTGCACTGCCCTCTGGTTCGGCCTTCGAAGCCGTTCCACACAGTTCAAATGGGATCTTTTTGCTGCCACCTTTGCGCAGATGCAATGGGGTTGGTTCGGCGCGTCCGTTCTGCTAGTAATGACGACGTACCTCGGCCGCGCCGTAAGATGGCAGGTGATGCTGCGTCCGCTGCGGCCCGACTGCACCCTGTGGAATTTGTTTAATGCCACCGCGATCGGGTTCACGGCGGTAGTTCTGTTCGGCCGCGCCGGAGAATTAGTGCGCCCGTATCTGATCGCGAATAAAGAAAAAGTGCCGTTCAGCAGTCAACTGGCGGCATGGTTTCTCGAGCGCATCTATGACTTGCTGGCGGTGCTGCTCCTGTTCGGGTTCGCGCTCACCCGCGTGAGCGCATCTTCTACAAAAGTAAGTAGCCCTATGCAATGGATTCTGCAGGCCGGCGGAAGCATCGTCGCGGTCATGGGTGCGGTCTGCCTGATTCTCCTACTGGCCTTAGGATTGTATCCTACGATCGTAGAAAAACGACTCATCGACGCACTGGGCTTCCTTCCACAACGTTTTCGAGTCAAGGTGGAAGGCCTCGTCAAAGCGTTTCTGTCTGGAACCACTTCCACCCAACGCGGTTCGTTTGTCTTCCGCCTGGTTTTCTATACGTTTTGCGAGTGGATGATCATTGTCGCCTGTTTCCTGTGTCTGTTTCAGGCGTTTCCGCAAACCCGGGGCCTGGTGTGGGTGGATACCTTGATTGTCGTTGGCTTTGTGGCCTTCGGAAGTGCGGTGCAGATTCCTGGGGTCGGGGGAGGGATGCAGGTGGCAACCGTTCTGGTGCTGACGGAACTCTTCCTGATTCCCCTGGAGGTGGCAACCGGTATCGCGATCCTCCTGTGGATCGTGACATTCGTCATCGTCGTGCCCGTGGGCTTGGTGCTGGCGGTAAAAGACGGCTTGAAGTGGCGCAAGCTGATGCAAACGGAAGAGATACAATCCCAATGAGATGCCCGTTCTGCAGTCATCAGGAAGACAAAGTAATCGATTCCCGGGAGAGCCGCGAAGGGGAAGTAATCCGTCGGCGCAGGCAATGCCTGGGCTGTGAGAAGCGGTTCACGACGTATGAGCGCATCGATGAAGTGCCGTATATGGTCATCAAGAAGGATGGAAGGCGGGAAAAGTTCGAGCGGCAAAAAGTGTTAGCGGGATTGCTAAAAGCCTCGGAGAAAAGACCCGTAAGCATGGCCATCTTGGCCGAACTTGTCGATGAGGTAGAGGGGAGGCTCATCGAGCTGGCGGATCGCGAGATAACTACTACGGAAATAGGGGAACTGCTGGCGTTACGCTTACGCGATGTGGACAAGATCGCCTACGTCCGCTTCGCGTCGGTGTATCGCGATTTCCAGGATGTCGAGGCTTTCTTCAATGAGCTGAAGGATTTACTGCAAAAAAAGAGGAACTAGGCAACCAACCCCCTTCCTAAAGCATCCACTACAGTGTACATCCATTCTCAATCTATACACGCAGTCTTGGCGGAAACCGGCCGGGGATGGCGGGGAAATCGGCGGCGGACCGCCGTAGCTATGGGTAAGTCCTTTCAAATCAGCCTCTACCGTGTAACCAAGATCATATTGAAACATCTTAAAAATTGGGGCTTAACTTCGCAAAGGTTTGATGGTATCATGACCAAGGCGCGGTGGGGAGAGCAACCGCCGTGTGTCCTTATATCGTCGTCTGGCGCAATGCCCGGGAAGCTTTTAGTATCTGGCGGCGGGCAGGAAATCCCCAAGGAAAGTCATGGATTCACGTTTTGACTGTACGGGGGAGGTGACTCTTAATGGACCATTTTGAAGATCAATACTTAGCAGACAGTCACGAGCCATTGGGGTTACCCTTCGATGAAGAAGCAAGCTTCTTTCATCCCGAAGAAGTCGCGGAGGGTGACGAATTCCAGGCTACTCAGCCGGTAGAAGAGTCAATTTACACCGATGACCCGGTACGCGTGTATTTGCGCGAGATGGGGGCGGTCCCGCTTCTTACACGCGAGGGAGAAGTTAACCTCGCGCGCCGGATGGAACGGGGTAAGTTGAAAATGCATAAGGCCTTAAGCCGCTCCGCCCACGTTCAGATGATGGTTCTCGATTGGGCCGAAATGCTCAGGCGGGGCGAGTCGGACCTGGATGCCTTCGTTGATCTTGGAGATCTCGAAGAAGGCAGCGCCGCTGACGCCAAGCGACGGGGCGAGGTGCGGAATCAGTTTTCCGACGTCGTCACCAACCATAAGAAACAACAGCAACTGATCGAAAAAGTACTGGCGATTGCAGCCGGCAACAAGAAGCTACGCCGAAAGTGGAATTGGAAACTCTCCCGCTGCCGTGTGGACACTTCGCGGATGATTCGCGGTTTGCCCTGGCAGATGTCCAAATGGAAAGAGTTCACCAAAGAAATCGAACGCACGGTCGAAGAGCTTTCTCATATGGACGTCGAACTGAGAAAGCTCGAAGAAAAGCCGGCTCTCAACCTCGCTAAAATCCGTGAGCTGAAACGCGAGATCAAGAAACGCGAGCAGATCGCCAGCGCCACCCTGCCCGACATGAAGCACAGCCTCCTGATCATCCGTCAGGGGGAACTCGAAGCAGAACGCGCTAAAAAGGATCTGGTGGAAGCCAATCTTCGCCTGGTCGTTTCCGTCGCCAAGAAATACGTCAATCGCGGGCTTCACCTGCTCGACCTGATCCAGGAAGGCAACATCGGGTTGATGCGAGCCGCGGACAAATTTGAATACCGCCGCGGCTACAAATTCTCAACCTATGCCACGTGGTGGATCCGCCAGGCGATCACCCGCGCCATCGCCGACCAATCGCGTACCATCCGCATTCCCGTACACATGAACGAGAGTATGAACAAGTTCCTGCGGGCCACCCGTGAGCTCGAAAAGGAACTTGGCCGGGCTCCTACGAATGAAGAAATCAGCCGCCGGATGGATATTCCCGTCGAGAAGGTCCAGAAGCTGAAGACCATCTCGCGCGATCCGGTGTCGCTCGAAACGCCCGTGGGGCGGGACGGTGAGTCCGCCCTCGGGGACCTTATTGAAGACCGCTGGGTTGGCTCTCCCGTGGACGCCGTTATTGACTCGAATGTTCGCGACGAAACCGCCAACATCCTGAAAACCCTGTCACCAAAAGAAGAGAAGGTCATTCGACTCCGCTTTGGGATCGGCTGTGAGCGCGAGCATACCCTCGAGGAAATCGGTCAGGAGTTTGACGTCACCCGCGAACGGATTCGCCAGATAGAAGCGAAGGCACTGCGGCAATTGCGTTCCCCGGAAAGGGCTCGTCATCTCCGCGCGCTTCTCGCCGCCCGTTAGTTTCAAAGTTAATCCCTCCTCCACTTACGCTTCCGGGACCTGAGTGAAACCTCCGGTCCCGTTTTTCTTTTATACTCGTAGATCATGCACCGCCGTGTTGTCCTCTTTTGCCTTCTGCTCTCCGCGTTGGCCCCCGCACAG
>DATLCW010000005.1:0-77083 GCA_035526195.1 Bryobacteraceae bacterium | reverse complement strand
GTTGCGAATCTTGTCCAGCACCTCGAGCCCATCCATATCCGGGAGCCCCAGGTCCAAAATGATCAGGTCATAGCCGGTAGCGTGAGAATGGTCAAGCCCATGCTGCCCGTCCAGAGCTACATCCACAGCATACCCCGCACTTTCCAGACCGCGGCCGAGAAAGTCCGCGATGCGCTTTTCATCTTCAATCACAAGGAGTCGCATCTCAATACTTCATTGTAGGCCAGACGTATGCCGCGCTCCATCGCAGGTAGAATAGTGGGTTGCTGCAAGCGCGCAATATTACTAAAACGTATCCCACGGCGAATGGAGCGTTGCCTGTTCTGCAGGATGTCAGCCTCTCGCTCAACCGCGGGGACGCGCTATCGATCATGGGCCCATCCGGCAGCGGCAAGAGTACGCTGCTGTATATTCTTGGAGCCCTGGATATGCCCACTTCCGGCGAGGTGATACTCGAAGGAGAAAACCCCTTCACCATGGACGAACCGAAGCAGGCGGCATTCCGTAACCAGCGGATCGGATTTCTGTTCCAGGAGCATTGTCTGCTGCCGCAGTGCTCGGTCTTGGAAAACGTGCTCACGCCGGTGTTGGTGGCTGGCCGCCCGGACACGGCGACCGAGCAAAGGGCGAAGCGGCTTCTGGAGCAGGTGGGGCTTTCCTCCCGGTCCCATCACCGGCCCGGTGAATTATCAGGTGGCGAGAAACAGCGTGCTGCGCTGGCTCGCGCGCTGATCCGCCAGCCGTTGCTGTTGCTGTGCGATGAGCCTACCGGCAACCTCGACCGCAAATCGGCCGAGTCGGTGGCCGATCTGCTTCTGGCGCTTCATCAGGCGCAGCAAACCATCCTCGTGGTAGTCACCCATAGCGCCCAACTGGCGGACCGCCTTCCGATGAAAATGGAAATGCATGACCAGAACCTGCGCGCACGGTAATCGCCGCCCGTTACCGGTATGAACTTCTCCACCCTCCTCTGGCGCAATCTGAGCTATCACTGGCGCACCAATGCGGCGGTGATCGCTGGAGTTGCCACCGCCGTCGCGGTCCTCGCCGGAGCGTTGTTAGTGGGCGATTCCGTGCGCGGCAGCCTGCGGGACCTGGTTCTCGCACGGCTCGGGAAAACCGATTCGATCATTGCCGGAGCGAATCCTTTTCGAGCTCAGCTCGCGAAAGATCTCTCGCCGGACGCGTATCCGCTTTTGGCGCTGGAAGGGATTGTCACCCACGGGTCCAGCGGACGCGCCGCCTCGAGAGTGGCGGTCTATGGCGTGGACGACGGGTTTTGGAAATTCCACGGCGTCCCGCTGAAGCGCGAAGCGCCCGTGGGTCGAACGGCGTTGCTGAGTCCAGCGCTGGCTGCCGAACTGGCCGTTCAGCAAGGAGATGCCCTGGTCCTTCGCCTGGACAAACCATCGGAGATTCCCTCCGAATCTCTGCACGGCCGGAGGGAAGACACGGTGCACACTCTCCGCCTGACTGCCGGACTGGTTCTGCCGCCTGAAGAGTTGGGCGAGTTTTCGCTGCGTCCGAGCCAGGCGGGGGTGCGGGCGATTTTCGTAGCACTTTCCCGCCTGCAACGGGATTTGAGTCTGCCAGCCAAGGCGAACATCATCCTTTTACGGGGCGAATCAGGCCCATTGCCACGGAAACTGCAAGAGAACGCGACGCTGCAAGACATGGGTGTGCGCATCAAAGCGTTGCCGGAGGTGAACCAACTTTCGCTCGAGACCACCAGCATGGTGATCAACGATGCACTGGAGCAGGCCGCCAAGGCTGCCGCCCGGGAACTCAAATTGCAGACACGCCCCGTGCTCACGTATCTGGTAAACACGATGCGGGTAGGCGATCGCGAGGTGCCTTATTCGCTCGTGACAGCCATCGAACTCCCGTTGATCGGAGCTTCTGAAGGCATCGTGCTCAACGATTGGACTGCTCGCGAGTTGGCGGCCAAACCAGGTGACCAGGTGAAGCTCGAGTATTACGTGTGGCTCGCGGAAGGCCGCCTCGCCACCCATGGCTCGCAACTCGAAGTATCGTCCGTCGTACCCATCAAAGGCCCGGCCGCCGATCGCGACTACGCACCGCAATATCCCGGCATCACGGAAGCAAAGACCATCCATGATTGGGACCCGCCGTTCCCGATGAACCTCGGTAAGATTCGCAAGCGTGACGAGGATTACTGGGACAAGTACCGCACCACGCCCAAGGCTTTTATTTCCATTCAGAAGGGCCAGGAGTTGTGGGGAACGCGCTTCGGCAGACTGACCTCGATGCGTCTTGAGCCCACTGCTGGAGCCGGTATCGGGACTTTATCTTCGCAGTACGAAACTTTGCTGCGCACCAAGCTCGATCCAGAGCGTATGGGCATCACCGTGGCCTCCGTGCGGCAGGAAGGAATGCAGGCCGCACAGGGCTCCACCGACTTCGGCGAATATTTCCTGTACTTCAGCTTTTTCCTGGTCGTTTCCGCTTTGCTATTGGTGGGGTTGTTCTTCAAACTTGGTGTCGAACAGCGTTATCGCGAAGCGGGTGTGCTCCGCGCCATCGGATTTCCTGTGCGGAAGATCGGACGCCTTTTTCTTCTGGAAGGCTTGGTGCAGGCCGGCATCGGCTCCATTTTGGGAGCCCTGTTCGCCGCCGGCTACGCGGGTCTGATTCTCTACGGACTGCGCACCTGGTGGGTGGACGCGGTTGGCACGAACCTGCTGCGGCTTCACCTTGCACCGGCATCGCTCCTCGGCGGCGCCATGGGGGGGCTGGTGACGGCGTTACTTGTCGTGGCCGTCAGTGTGCGGGGCCTCGGGCGCCCCTCGCCGCGCGCGCTGTTGCACGGCAGCGCCGGCGCCACCGGCGGCGTGGTCAGCTTGAAACGCGCAGCGATCTTCGCCGCTGTTTCCGCGCTGCTCGGAATGGCGATGCTTGGCGCGGCGTTGGCCGGCCGCATGCCTGCCACCGGAGGCTTCTTTGGCGCCGGAGCCATGTTCCTCATCGCGACGCTCGCGGCTCTCAGGCTGTGGCTGGGCCGCGGGGTGACAAATCCCAACGCCGTCTGGCGGCTCGGACTCCGCAACGCCACCTACCGGCCCGGCCGCAGCGTGCTTTCCATGGCTCTGATCGCGTTCGCGACGTTCCTCATCGTTGCGCTCTCGGCCTTCCGCCAGGAGGGTAAGACAGGCTCTCCAGGGGCCGGTGGATTCGCGCTGGTGGGCGAATCCGCGCTGCCGGTCATCCACAATCCGGACAAGCCGGAGGGCCGCCAGGAACTCGGCTTCCCAACGGATGCCGAAGTCCTCTTCCAAGGGGTCCGCGTCGTGCCGCTGCGACTGCGGCCTGGTGACGATTCGAGTTGCCTCAATCTATATCAGCCGCGCAACCCGCGGATTCTGGCGGTCCCGGACGACGTCCTCTTTCGCATGCCGCTGAGCAAGGAAAAAATTGCGCCGCGGCCCGGCGAGATCGCTGCATATGTGGACGCCAACTCGCTGCAGTACGTGCTCCATAAGAAACAGGGCGATGAGATTGTGCTGCAGCCGGCGAACGGAACGCCGGTTCGGCTGCGAGTCTCCGCAGCCATCAGCGACAGTATTTTCCAGAGCGAGATTCTTATTCGTGAGGCCGACTTCGTCAAAGCCTTTCCTGAGCAACAGGGCTTCCGCATGTTTCTGGTGGAGGCGCCCGCGCAAAAGGCCGAGCAGGTCACGACGCTGCTGGAAGAGCGGTTGAAGGATTATGGTCTCGATCTCAAATCCACCGCCGAACGGCTCGCCGAATATCACCGTGTAGAGAATGCGTACCTCTCCACTTTTCAGGCCCTGGGAGGTCTCGGGTTGCTGCTCGGCACAGTGGGACTGGCAGCCGTGCTGCTGCGCAATGTGCTCGAGCGCCGTAAGGAGCTGGCCCTGTTGAAGGCCGTGGGTTACCGGCCCTCGCATCTGGCCACGCTGGTGCTGGCCGAAAATGCCCTGCTGCTGTTGGGCGGACTGGGAGCGGGCACGCTATGCGCCGCCCTGGCGATTGCCCCGGCGATTGCGGAGCGCGGAGGCAAACTCCCGCTCGGCTTGATGGCGCTGCTGCTGCTGGCGGTGGCGATTACCGGCTTCGCGGCTTCCCTCGTAGCCGTCAAAGCGGCGATGAAAACGCGCTTACTCGCCTCGCTCCGGGCGGAGTGAGCGGTCCGTCTCAGCTTCCAGTCGATCCAAATCCGCCCGTACCGCGTGTGGAATTTCCCAGCACCCCTTCTTCCCACTCCACCCGCTCATACCGGGCGACGATCATCTGTGCGATACGATCCCCGATCTGAATCGAGTAAGGCTCCCGGCCAAGATTGAGCAGGATCACCTGCACCTCGCCCCGGTAGCCGGGGTCAATGGTGGCGGGCGCATTGGGTAGCGTAAGGGAGTGTTTCAAAGCCAAGCCGCTTCTCGGGCGAATCTGTGCCTCGTAACCCGGGGGCAGCTCCAACGCCAGCCCGGTCGGTACGAGGCGTGTTTCGCCGGGCGGCACGATCACATTGGCGGCAGCCTTCAAGTCCATGCCCGCGTCTTCGTCGGGTCCGTGAGCATAGGCGGGCAGCGACGCCTCAGGCCGCAGTTTTCTGATATGGATTCGCAATCTGTTATCTTAGCGGTTTGTCCTCGACCCAGAGACGTGTGGTGATGTTGTCGCCGATGCCGCCGGAAAAATCGGCGTATGCACTGGCCCGTTACAGCCGCTCACCGGATTCGATCGTCCAGTCCGTCGACTGGGTGCGTACGCATGACTCGCAGAAATTTTTAGAAAGCTTTTACTTCCAGTATGGTCACGCGTCGATTGCGGACCTGGGTCATCTCGCAGTTTGCTTCGAGGGCGTATCCGAGCTGGCGGCCACCGAAATTGAAGACGAGCAGGTATGGGACGGGCAGGCGAAATCCACCCGCTATCAGGATTTCTCGAAAGTGGGGTTCGTCAATCCGGCTGGTTTCGACGAGGCTCAAATTGCCGCGTACCGGGCCACCGGGAAAGCGTTGATCGCCGCTTATCAGCAGGTTCATCAAGGCGTCTTCGAGTGGATGACGGGCGAACTGCCGCGGCCCGATGCGATGAAACCCGATGCCTACGAGCGAAATTTGAAGGCTCGCGCTTTTGATGTCGCGCGCTATCTGCTGTTCTTTGGAGTGCCCACCAACGTTGGCCAGGTGGTGAGCATTCGGACGCTGGAACGCCAGGTGCGGCGGTTGAAGGCCTCCAGCTATGGCGAAGTGCGCGGCATCGCGGACGATATCGCCGAAGCGTGCGCGTGTGAGCCCGCCTGCCAATGGGACGAGAATTCGCCCTCGGAAGCCGTCGCCCCGACGCTCGCCCGGCACGTGGAGGCGGACGAGCATCGGGTCACCGTGCATCGCGATCTCACCCAGTGGGCGGCGGAGAATCTGCCTCCTCCCGCCGGATTGGAAGGGAAGCGCGTGGACCTGCTAAAGCCGTTGGATGAGGTTACGGAGATCGCCGCCACGCTGCTATATCCGGTGACGGACCGTCCCTATCGCGAGCTGCGGCAAATCGTAGCAGACTGGCCGCTGGCGCGACGCCTGGAAGTGATCGATCTTACTTTGCGATCGCGAAACCGGCGCGATGACCTTTTGCGCGAATTCCGCTCCGCGCCGTTCGTGTTCGACATTGTAATGGATATCGGCGCTTACCGGGACCTCCACCGGCACCGTCGATGCCAACAGTTCCGTCAAGCCTACGCCGGCCGCCTGGGCTACGATACTCCTCCCGCTGTGGATGCGGCGGGAGTGGGAGACGCGTATCGCCGGGCGATGTGCGGAGCGCTGGATACCATGAGGGAGCTCCCGGAACCGGGATCGCACTATCTGTTACCGTTCGGCGCCTTGTCCCGCTTTCTGTTCAAGATGGATTTTGCGGAAGTGGAATACATTTCGCGGTTGCGGAGCGGCGTCAAGGGCCACTTCAGTTACCGGCAGGTGGCATGGGAAATGAAGCTCCGTATGGACGAGATGGAGCCGGATTTAGGAAGGCTGATTCAGGCCACGCCTCCCTGGGTGGAGGATCCGCTGCAACGCTAGAGGTATCGAATGAATACCACCGGCGGGAAGACTGATGCTCGTCTGTTGCTCGCCCGTGACCCGCTGCTGGCGGCGCTTTCAAAGGGCGCGGACCGGCGTCCGAATTTTCTCGCGGTACGGTGGCGCAATGGTGTCCGGGTATCTGTTGGCCTGCCAACGGGAAGCCAGAAGCGGTGGAATTTTTAGGGGCCGCTGCTCTCTCCCGTGGCCACGTTTGATTGCCGCCGGCGCGAAGGTTAAGCCCGGCTGGCGGACCGGTATCGGGGGGCATGGATGAGCTTCTTCGCCGGCCGATGCTATAGTGTGTGATCCCAATGAAGGGTACGCTTTTCCTTGCCGCCGTCTTCGCTGCGACGCCCGCGTCCGCTGCGCTGACTGGCACGGTGCGGGACGCCACCGGCGCTATGGTCGAGAACGCTACGGTGGAATTGTTCAATGGGTCGGGAACCGCGTTGGCCGTCTTGCAGACCGATAGGGAGGGCCGCTTCCGCTGGCACCCATCCGCGCGCGGGTGGGTTCAGATCCGGGTGAACGGAGAGCATTTTGAGTCCGGAGAAATTGTCGTCCTCCTCGAGAACGGCGACCGGCATGTCCCGGTGACGGTCAAGCCGCGGTCGATTTACACCAGGATCGCCGTGAGTGCCACGCGGGGAGCAGCGGAGGAGGCGGTGTCCTCGCCGCACGTGGCCATCGTCAAAGACCGGGCGGATATTCTGGAGCGGCCGGGGGCGACCATCGGTAACGCTCTGGAACAGGGGCCCGGAGTGCTGGTTCAACAGAGCACCTCCGCGCAGGTGTCTCCGTTTCTGCGCGGCCTTACCGGCTACCACGTGCTCAACCTGCTTGATGGCATTCGCTTCAATAACTCCGCATTCCGGTCGGGCCCGAATCAGTATCTGGCGTTTTTAGAGCCCTCACAGGCGCAACGCGTGGAGGCTCTGCTCGGTCCCACGGGCGTTCAATACGGCAGCGATTCTCTGGGCGGGACGATCCATGTAACAACCCGGCAGCCACTCTTCGCCAGCGGGCCCCATTGGGAAACGCATGGCGACTTCACGATCGCAGGTGCGACAGCCGACCTTTCCGGCGCCTCCAGCGGGCGTCTACTTCTATCGAACAGCAGCTTCTCCGCGTTATTGGGCGCTTCCGGACGTCGTCACAACGACCTACGCCCCGGTCAGGGACACGATTCCCGTAATGTCTATCGCCGGTTCTTTGGAATGCCCCTCGACCAGGTGAGGGAACTGGCTGGCTCGCGGCTGCAGGATACCGGATTCTCGCAGTACGGCCTCGAGGGAAAGGTTTCCGCCAGGGTTAGGGCCAGTCAACTCCTCACGTTGAACTACCAGCGCGGGGTACAGAACGGAGTCCGGGGTTACAAGGATTTGCTCGGTGGGCTTGGACGGCTGCAATCGACCTTCGAGCCACAAGGGCTGAATTGGTTTTACGGCCGGTATGAAAAAATCGCCACAGGGGTGTTCGACTCCTTCAGCGGTACGTTTTCCGTCAATAGTCAGTCCGACGGGGGCAGACGCCAGGGATTGTTGTACACGGACCCGATTACGCGCGATTTCGCGCGGGTGACCACTTACGGTTACAGCGGGCAAGCCACGACGCACTGGAGCAGCCGGCTGCTGGCCTCGTTCGGCGGCGAGATTTACGACGAGCGCATTTCATCCGATCGCGAGATTCGAAATCCGGCTACCGGGGCCCTCACGCGGCCCAGACCGCTCTATCCGGACCAGTCCGGCTATCAGAACTTCGGGCTGTTCGCACAGTCCAGCTTTGAAATGAACCGCGCCTGGCGCGCGAACGTGGGCGTACGCGTTACGGGTGTACGGTTCGAAACAGAGGAACAGCGGGCCGTTGGAGTGCCCGCATCCACCCAGTGGTTCCGGGACGCCACATTCCATAGCAGTCTGCGGTATCAGATCGGGAGCGTCTTTGGGATTCACGCGCTGGTCAGCCGGGGTTTTCGCGCACCCAATCTAAATGATCTGGGCGCGCTCGGTCTGAACGATCTCGGGTATGAGATTCCGGTGGCGGAGGCGCTTACCGCTGGCGCTCTTCTGAGCACGGATGCGGGCGAGGGCGCCCTCTCGAAGGGGTTCCGTGCATCACCCCTGGCTCCGGAATCTTTGATGAACTACGAATTCGGATTTCGCATCACGTCAGGCCGGTTGTATTTGCGGGCGCAGTTCTTCGACGCCGAACTCCACGACCCGATTGTGCGGCGAACGCTGCTTTTCTCCGCGTCGAATATACCTTCGCAGCTTGCCGGGCTGCCTGTTACCGCACTGCCGCAGACCGCGGCTCAGCGGGTGCAGGGCGTGGCCCCGGTGGCGGCGCAATTCGACCCGCGAGCGCTGAAAGCATTCGTGAATGACGGCCGTTCGCGCTACTACGGCCTGGAGACGATGGGGCGCTACGCGATGACAGCGCGGCTGTCGCTGGAGGCGAATTACAGCTACATTGCCGGGCGCGATCTTGATCCCAATCGCAACGTTCGCCGGCTGCCGCCGCAAATGGGATTCATGACGCTGCGTTATGTACCATCGGGGCGGCGGCCGTGGTTGGAGATTTCGATGGCCGCCGCGGGGGCGCAGCGCCGTTTGAGCGGCGGCGACCTGGATGATGAACGGATAGGCTCTTCCTTTCGGCGCGCCGATATCGCCGCGTTCTTTCGAGGTAGCCGTGCCGCGAGTCTGGTTGATCCGACGGGTCTGTTCCGTCCAACCGGAGAGACACTTTCGCAGATTCAGAATCGCGTACTGCCCCTCGGAACTTTGGTTCAAGGAGTAAGAATCCTGGATGACAACTCGCGGGCGCCCCTCTACCTCTCTACCGCCGGCTGGGCGGCAGCCAGTATCCGGGCGGGCATTCCGCTTGGAGAACGGTGGCAGGCCATGGCTGCGCTCGAGAACCTGTTGGACCGCAATTATCGCGTCCATGGCTCTGGTGTGGACGCGCCCGGCATCACTGCGTATCTGAGCGTGAGATATCGCTTCTGAGTACGATAAAATCGATCCACCCACTATGCCCTTGACCACCGGAACACGCCTGGGTCCGTAAGAAATCCTCGCGCCGGCCGGTGCGGGCGGCATGGGTGAGGTGTATCGGGCCCATGATCCCCGGTTGGGGCGGGATGTCGCGATCAAGGCTTCGGCGGAGCGTTTCACTGAACGGTTTGAACGGGAAGCGCGAGCGATCGCGGCGCTCAATCATCCCAACATCTGTCAGATTTACGACGTTGGACCGAGCTACCTGGTGATGGAGTTCATCGAAGGGCAGCCCCTCAAGGGGCCCTTTCCACTGGCTCAGGCGCTACGGTACGCACAGCAGATTTGCGACGCCCTGGACGCCGCGCACCGCAAAGGCATCACGCATCGCGATCTGAAGCCGGGAAATATTCTGGTGTCGAAGTCCGGGTTGAAGCTGCTTGATTTCGGGCTGGCGAAGCGGTTGCCAGTCGCGTCGGCGGGCGACGCTACGCAAACCACGCCGCTGACGGGCGACGGTGCGATCCTCGGCACATTGCAGTACATGTCGCCTGAGCAGTTGGAAGGGAAGGAAGCTCATCCACCGAGCGATATCTTCGCCTTTGGCGCAGTGCTGTATGAGATGGTGACGGGCAAGCGCGCATTCGCGGGCGAGAGCCAGGCGAGCGTGATCGCGGCGATTCTGGAGCGCAATCCGCCTTCGATCGCAGGGGCGGCGCCGGCGTCGCTGGACTGGTTGTTGCGCCGTTGCCTGGCGAAGGATCCGGAGGACCGCTGGCAATCCGCGCGCGATCTCAAAGCGGAACTGGCATGGATCGCGGAAGGTGGTGGGTCCAGTGTGGCCACTGGCCCACCGCCCCGGAACCCATGGCGCGAGCGCGCCCCGTGGGCACTGGCCGTGGCATTGGCGCTGGCGTGCGGTGGGATGTATTTCGGCATGCGCTCTTTGCGCACTCCGCCAACGGTTGACGTGATGCGATTTTCCGTCAGCCCCCCGGAGAAAGCAGCTTTTTCCGGCACCGCCAACACCACGGTTCCGGTTCCGCAGTTTGCCCTCTCTCCAGACGGCAACTCGATCGTGTTCGCCGCTACTGCCGCCGGCGCCAAGACTCTGCTATGGCTTAGGCCAATTGGGGACTTGACGGCACGCCCTATACCCGGAACCGAGAATGCAGTGCTGCCATTTTGGTCTCCCGACGGTCGCTGGCTGGCCTTTTTTTCAGACGGGAAATTGAAGAAAATTCCCACGGAGGGAGGAGTGGCGCAGGTTATCGCCAACGATCTCACGGACCCCTTCGGAGGCTCGTGGGGACCGGACGACACCCGAGACATCGCGGCGTGTACGTGGGCTCCCTCGACGGAACCCCTGAGAGGCTCCTGCTCCCGTTCGATTCGAGCGCTATTTACGTATCCCCGGGCTACTTGCTTTATGTGGACGGAGGCACACTTCTTGCGCAGCCGTTTGACTCGGACAGGCTTGCGCTTAGGCGTGAGCCCGTCATGGTCGCGGAAGGAGTTGGGCGTGCGAGTACCTCCTATGGATCGTTTTCGGCCTCTCGCTCCGGTATTCTGGCGCATGCGGGCTCACTGATGCGGCAAGGACACCTGACTTGGTTCGACCGGGCCGGCAAGGCAACTGGCACAACGGGGCCGGAGGGGGACTATCCCGATTTTCGACTGTCTCCCGACGGAGAGCGTCTGGCCGCGTCTCGGATTAGTCCGGAGTTGGGGAACCCCGACATCTGGTTGACTGAGTTGCTACGGGGAAGCACATCCCGATTTACTTTCGGTCCCATCTTCAATGCCTCGGCGATCTGGTCATCCGACAGCTCACGGCTCGCGTTTCGAACGAACCGGAGAGGCCTAATGGAGCTACATCAGCAGAGCGCCGGTGGTGGCGGCAATGCCGAACGGCTCCTCGATCGGGAGACTGTGACTTCGTCTGGCATCGGATCAAACGCGCTCGCGCCATCGGACTGGTCCCCGGACGGCCGATATCTCGTCTTCTCTGCGCCGGGACCCGCATCAGGTTTCGATCTTTGGCAATTGCCACTCGGCGGCGACAGGAAGCCGGCGCCTTTCTTACGCTCACCCTTTGACCAGTTTCACGGGAACTTCTCACCAGACGGAAGTTTTGTGGCCTATACGTCGAATGAGTCCGGGAGGTTTGAGGTGTACGTTCAGACTTTTCCCAACCCGGAACGAGGGTGGTCCGTTTCCACAAACGGCGGAACCGAGCCGCGTTGGCGTCGCGACGGCCGTGAAATCTACTATCTCTCCGCGGACCGGCAACTGATGGCCGTAACCGTTTCTGCGGGTCCTTCATTTGGTGTACCCAAGGCGCTATTCCAGACGCAAGTGGCTGGAGAAAGCAGCTTCGCCCGCACACACTATGTGCCTTCCAATGACGGCCAGCGGTTTTTGATCAACACGCCAAGCGGCGACCCGCCGGCGAATCCCATCACCGTAGTGTTGAATTGGACCGCCGGACTGAAGAAGTGAGCGAAGCGATTAGTTGAGAAAGATACCGCTCACCAGGGGGGCTCCATTCAAGCCGGTGACACGAATTTGAACGCGACCGGTTACATTCCACACCAGATAAACACCTGAAGAGAAGGAGGACAGCGTCTGCTGGTACAGCACCTCGCCATTCCAGTCGAGGACTTCCACCAGTTGCTGGCGCGCCGGCACACTGTTCCAATCCAGGAAATAGAGCGCTACCTGCCGGGCATTGATGTCAGTCACATTGAGATTGAAGGTGAATGAGTTGGCAGCGGTCCAGGCAGCGGAGATGCGCTGGGTGGACGGCGGCGCCTTCTGAAGCGCACGGAAACTGGAGGAGACTGCGCTCCAGACAACGGTGCTGGTTCCGTTCGAGGCAAGCGTGGCCCAAGCCGGCAGACTCCGCGTGTTACCGGCAATCGAATAGCCCTGGCCGCCATAAATATTGCGCCACGATCCGCGGGTGCCAAGGTCGGTGCGGACGTAAGCCGCCGATCCCGTGGTCTCGCATCCGATGACTTCATTCGATTCATCGACGCCGGGGGGCCGCGGACCGTACCCCGGCGCGGGGCATCCCAGCTCGAGGGCGCCCATGTCGGGACCCAATCCGCGATATGCGTCGTTGATATTCGGCAACACCACACCGCGGTCGAGCGCGGCCGAATTGGATGCCAGCGATAGATCGGGCGCAGGTTGTAGCGGGCTATAGTTGGCGGACGGGGTTACGCCCGAGGCGAACGTGCCGCCGTTCAGAAGCGTGCCCTGCTGCTCGAAGCCAGCCGCCTGCAGGGATGCGAAGTTCGGGTAGCCCTGGTAGCCGCCGCGGTTAAAGTAGAACGGCCCGTCGGGGAAGTAGCCGTTGTAATTGAAGACTCCATCGTCAATCGGCGCGGTCCAATCCACGACGATTCCGGTGGTGGCGGGCGCCATCAGAATATTGTTGAGGAAGGCAAAATGATGAGATGAGAGAGGAGTTTGAACGCGGAGGGCGTTCATACTGGCAAGGCTGGTGTTTTGATACGCGAACACGCCATTCGGCTCTTGCGGAGGGCTGGTGGCTAAGGCGTGGAACTTAAAAGGCTCATCCACGGCGTTGGTGAGACGATTGCGGATAATGTAGCCCGGGCCTGCGATGACGGGCTGCACGCTGATTGGCATGAATACGTTGGCAAGCCGGTTCCGCAAAGCGCGCACGTTCCCTTCCCCGCCGTCGAGCTCAATGCCGTTGTCGTAACTCCACAGCACGTCGTTACCGATGACGTCGATGGCGCGGGAGCCGGATTGGCCAATATCAATCGCATCGCCGAAGCCTGACAAACGGTTGTGAGCCACCACGTGTCCGTGTCCCTGCACGGCCACGCCGGTATCGCTGGCATGCAAAGCCCCATCCTGCGGAACCACGAGCGGCCACACCAGACGACCTTCAAACACATTGTCCGCGATATAGAAGTCAGTCTGGTCGGGCTTACTGCCGATCGCCTGCACGGTATTAGTTGTCCGGATTCCCCGAACCACGTTACCGGTTGCTCCATTGGCTTGAAAGCGCAAAGCGCGCTCGGCGTTGCGGATGGTCAGGTTTTCGATGGTGACATACCCGCCTCCGTATACCTCAAGAACGTTACAGCCGGTGCAGCCCGCTCCGTCCAAAATGGTACCGTCGCGCGTTGTTCCCCGGATCACGATGGGGTTGACAGCGTTTCCCGCCGCCGGGATATTGAAGAACGAGCCGGTGTAAATGCCGTCAGCCAGCGTAATCACATCGCCGGGCTGTGCGGCTGCGAAGGCGGCATTCATTTGGGTGACATTTGATACGGGGACTTGCCTCGGGGTGGCCGGATAACCCGGCACCGGGCGCGTCGCCGCCGTCAGCGTGAACGTCTGGTCCAGGGACGTGTCGATATCAGTGACTCGCAGTTCCACATCATAGGTTGTCGCAGGTCTTAAATCGAGGATGCTTCCCGCGAAGTGGGGCGCTACCGTATTGAAACCAATGGACTCCGGATGTACACGGAAGAGAGGTTGGGCGGATTTCCAGGCGGCTGCGCCCTGCTTACGGTAGCGAACTGAGACAGCGGCGTTATAATTCGTATCGCCGGTTACAGGAAGCTTGATACCAAGGGCGGTAAGCGTGGGGCGGTCGAGAACCGGAGTTCCGGGTATTAAACCGTTCTGCCCCCAGGCAGAAAAAGCGACGGTAACGAGCAACCAGAGGCGCATAGAGAGTGCATCGTCAAAGTACCCGGATCGTATTAGTACCAGGAGTCAGATTTTCGACATACGGCGCCGAGCAGCCGCGAATGCAGCCAATGCGGTGATGCCCAGCATCATGGTTCCTGGCTCCGGAATGTCGGAGTTTGCCAGTTGGAAAGAGTGCTCCAGAGAGTTGGAAGTCCATGTCCCCTCGGGCAACCCGAGTTCCTGGCCGAAGTTAACGCTGGCATTGGGGTCCGCGGTTTCCCAGAACATTTGTGCGCCTTCGCCATTCGAAATGGGGCCGTTGTGTAGAGCCAGCCAATAGGTTCCAGGAGCCAGGGTCACGCTCGGAATTGAAAGACGATTCAAGTACTCGGCGAGCGACAAACCAGTCAATAGGGTAGGCTCGCGCTCGGGCACGCCGGTCCCGGAGAACAGAATCGAATCGGGTTCGCCATTATTATCGGAGTAAATCCACCACAGGATGGACCCGCTGAAGCTTGTCGCGTCCTCCAGCGTCCAGAACCGAATGGAATCAAACGTCGAACTCGCCGCCAGCGTGAAATCCTCTGCTTGTACGAAGCCGGTTATTTCCGAGCCGTCCGCCTGGTTGGGAGGCCCATTGTCGTAAATCGTGGCGGAATAGGCTGGTGCCGGAAGCAGCAACAGCAGCGGCAGTAGTCTGTACATGCCACTATCATAGTTCGGTGGCTTTGGGAGGTGCATCCCATCTCGCTTGGGTTCATCGGGAAATCTTGCGTTGTCCCACATGATTCCGGATGGCGAACTTGACCAGACTGGGGACATCATGGATGTTAAGTTTGCGCATCAGGCTGGCGCGATAGGTATCGATCGTCTTAGGACTGAGTGACAGACGAGCGGCGATTTCCTTAGCCCGGACCCCTTCCACCAAATGGCAGAATACCTGGTTTTCCCGCGCACTCAAGCCGTCGAGCGGATCTCCCGGCTGGCGACGAGTGGCGGCCGCCAGGTTGCGCAACTCGACGACGGGAGTTACAAAGACGCCCCCCTGCAAAACGTGTCGAAGGGCCTCTTCCAGTTGGCCCGCCGATCCGGATTTCAAAGCAAAGCCATTCGCCCCCGCGCGGAGAGCGCTCATCACGCTTTTACCCTCCGAACTATCCCCAAGGACTACCACCCTCGTAGTTAGCCCATGGTTTTCAACCCGTCTCAGAACCTCGATGGTCATCAGCCGGGATAGATGCAGATCGAGCAATGCCACGTCCGGCTTCGCGCTTTCGATTAAATCCCACGCCGCGCCGCCATCGCATGCCTGTCCAACTACGGTGCACCCGGTGAACCCGCTGCAAAGGCAGGCGAGTGCTTCCGTGAGAAGAGTTAACTGATCCGCAACAATGACCGTGTACGGTGCGTATGGGTTCATTCAACGGATTAGTGGTTAGAGAAGGGAAAGAATCTCACGGCAATCACGGCAAAACTCTGAGGCGCGCCACCACCGTCGTGTTTTCAGTATCCCGCCGGATCTGAAAGCCCATACTCCGGCAGATGGCCTGCATCGGCATGTTCTCCGCGGATATTTCCCCAAACACCTCGGCTACCTGCTCCTGACGGGCCACTTCGATGAGACGTCTCAACAGCTCTTTTCCAAGTCCCTGGCGTTGGAAAAGGTCGCTTACCACGAGCGCGAATTCCGCTTCGCTTTTCCCGCGCGCAATCGATTGCAGATCTTTGTGAAGCCTGCCGACGGCAATGATTTCCGTCTCCCGTTCCACCACCAGAGCCATTTGGCGGGCGTAGTCGATGAAACAGATTCTGATCAGCCGCTCGTGGGCAATGCGCGTGCTCAGCTTAAGCGCCGAAAGGTAACGGAAATAGACGGTTTGGTCACCCAGCGTCTCATGAAAACGCACGATCAGAGGCTCGTCTTCGGCCCGAATCGGACGGATCCACACCTCGTCCCCATTCTTCATGCGCCACTTCGACGCATACTCGGACGGGTAGGGCCGGATACACGGCAGCGGTAGGGGGGCTCCGGCCGGGTGTAGCTCCATTTCCGTGCGATCGCGGCAAATCCGCAGCGTCCGGATGCGCGGGTGTTCCACGATCAGACGGCCAAGCCGCACCAGCAGTTGTTCCCAATTGGTATCGCTCCGGCCCAGTTGATCCAGCATCAGGCCAGCCAGCGTCGTGGTCAGAGGCGGCAACCCGATGACGCGCCCGCCCCAGTCGTTCTCGACAAAGAGCACAGGGCCGAACTGGTCATCGACGAAACTTCCCATGATGAGGCGAGGCTCTTCGGGCAGGGTCAGGTTGTATGCCTCAATCAACCGGGGCACGTCTTCGACATCCACCCCAGGCCGCTGCTCGAGTCCATCGCCCACCACAGGAGTCTCATAGATGGCCCGCAGGTTTTCGTTGTAAGCCCCCATATAAAGAAACATGCGGACGGCGGTGTCGGGATAGGCGAAGGTCGGGATTCCGGCGGCTCGAAGTATGTCCACGCCGGCGGCAACGCCGCCGCCCCCCATCCAGCTGGCGAGCAAGGGCTTCTTTGCTTTGGCGAACGGCTTCAAATGCCCGGCAGTCTGAGCCGGGTCGGTCATGGCCTGGGGAGCCAACACCACCAGAAGGCCGTCGCTATGCGGGTCGTTCGCCGCGATCTCGACGGCCTTTGCGAAACGGTCCGGCAGCGCATCGCCCAGGATGTCGATCGGATTGGCATGGCTCCATTCCAGGGGAAGCACGGCATTCAATGCCTCGAGGGTATGAGGAGCAAGCGGAGTCAGCGAGCCGCCCCCCGTGACCAGCGCATCGGCGGCGAGAACAGCCGGGCCGCCGGCGTTGGTGACAATGGTTAGCCGCTTGCCGCGCGGACGAGGCTGTTTGCCGAGTACCTCGGCCATGTAAAAGAGGTCGGATATCTGTTGAACGCGGAGGACCCCGCAACGGCGCAATGCGGCATCGAGAACTTCATCGCTCCCGGCGTGCGCGCCGGTGTGGGCGGCGGCGGCCCGGGCTCCTTCCGCCGTGCGCCCCGCTTTGATCACGATAATGGGCTTGGTGAGAGCCACCTCGCGCGCCGCTGAAAGAAAAGCGCGGGCATCGCCGATGGATTCCATGTAGATCAGGATGCTGCGCGTGGCAGGGTCATTGCCAAGGTGATCGATGAGGTCGCCCCAACCCACGTCCGCCATAGAGCCGAGCGAGACGAAGGAACTAAAGCCCACCATCTCCCGCTGGCTCCAGTCGAGAACCGCGGTACACAGGGCGCCGCTTTGACTGAGGAAAGCCACGTTACCCGGACGGGCTATCCCGGTGGCGAAGGTGGCGTTCAAGCCGCTGATCGGCGACATGACTCCCAGGCAATTGGGGCCGATGATCCGCAGCGCCCCCTTGCGGGCCTGAGCCATTACTTCCAATTCCAGTGCTTCGCCCGCGGAACCCAATTCGCGAAAGCCGGCCGAAAGAATGATGGCTCCTTGGACGCCCGCTTCGACGCACTGCCGGATAATACCCGGCACGGTGGCTGCCGGAGTGACGATGACCGCAAGCTCGACAGGTTCGGGAACGTCGCGCACATTGGGGTAGGCGCGTACCCCCAATACGCTCGTCCGTCCCGGATTCACCGGGTATACAGTGCCTCCGAACGGGGAGCTGAGAAGATTCCAAATGGTCGCCCGGCCAATGCTGCCGCCCTCGTCTTTGGCTCCGATGACGGCCACCGACCGCGGTTTGAAGAAAGAATCGAGCGGATACCGCTCCCGGCCAAACAGGGAATGTGCCGGTTCTACGGGCGAAGGTAGTTTGTTCGCCACGCTGGGAGTTTAGCGCGCCGTTTCGGTTCCCGGACGCTGGGCGGCATGCCAACGCAGGCGGCCCTGATATTCCTGCCAGAGAGTGGTGAAGCCGGCCCAGTAATACCCACCGACAAACAGCAGAAGGATCGGCACGGCGAGCAGATTGAAGGTGTCGATCGCGTAGGCCACCATAAAGAGGAAGTACGTTCCGAAGGCCAGTTCAATATAAGGAAGCCAACCGGAGCGAGACCGGTAGCTTTTCTTCTGGCCCTCAGCCTTTTCAGCACCGGCTGCGAACTTCGGCGTGCGGATGAAGCTGGTCTGGATCCGGAGGAATGCTTCCATGACGGCCTTTGTATTGATGACGGTCAGGGCGATTCCGGCGCTCATCAGGGCCGGCAGGAAGAAGAACGAGCGCTTCCAGGCGTTGGGATAAAGCTCGCGCTGCGCCACGACGTAAAACGCGGAAATGGACCAGAAGGAGGCGATCACCAGCGGAAGGTCGATGAACAGCATTTCCCACCAGCTCACATAAAAGCGAACGATCATCACCGGCAGCATCAGGGCTGTGACCGCGATCATTAACGGATAGGAGATGTTTGGAGTCAGGTGGCAGAAGGCTTCCGCCTTTACACGGTTCGGAATCGGCGCTTGTAAGATGCGCCGCAACAGTTTGAGGGCGACCTGCATGAGGCCCTTCGCCCAGCGGGACTGCTGCACCTGGAAAGCAAAAGTCCCTTCCGGAAGTTCCGAGGGGCATTCGACCGAAGGAACATACACGAAGCGATACCCTTTGAGCTGCGCACGATAGCTCAAGTCGCTGTCTTCGGTGAGCGTGTCATGCTCCCATCCGCCCGCGTCCACGATCATCCGGCGCCGGAGAATACCCGCCGTGCCGTTGAAATTGAAATAGCTGCCGC
This sequence comes from Bryobacteraceae bacterium, assembly GCA_035526195.1. GTDB lineage: Bacteria > Acidobacteriota > Terriglobia > Bryobacterales > Bryobacteraceae > CADEFT01. The sequence goes on along the minus strand of DATLCW010000005.1, from coordinate 58,631 downwards.
TGCCAAAGCGGGCGCCATGTTCGAGCACGAAGTGGCCATCCAGCAGCATGGCCTGGACTTCTGTCAACAGATTGGCGTGGCGATTGATGTACGTCCAACGCGTCTGCACCATGCCGACTTTCTCATCGGTGAAATGGTGGATGGTGCGCATCAGGAAGTCTTTGGGCGGGATAAAATCGGCGTCGAAGATGGCGAAGAACTCGCCCGAGGCCTTTTCCATTCCTTCCTGCAGGGCTCCGGCTTTGAAGCCGTGGCGGTTGCTGCGATGAATGTAGACGATGGGAAACCCCATGGCTTGGTACTCATTGACCAGCCGTGCGGTGAAAGGATGGGTTTCGTCGGTGGAATCGTCCAATACCTGAATTTCCAACAACTCTTTCGGATATTCGATCTGCGACACCGACTCAAGCAGGCGCTCCACCACAAAGCGCTCATTATAAAGCGGAAGCTGAATGGTGACGCGAGGCAGTTGGGCAAAGAACTGCGCCGGAGGCTGGTTCAGCGCCTTCTTGTGCTTGAAGTATTCCCGAATGACGAAATAGCGGTGCAGGCCGTATATGGAAAGGACAATGAGGACGGTGAAGTAAGGGATGAGCAGGGCGTAATCGAACCAGGACAAGGTATGGATGCCGTTGAAAGTGCCATCGTTCAAAGCACGCTGGAAACGGCTGATTGTAGATGCGACCGTCAATAACGCCAACGGACAGGGGATTCCCATAGTATTCGTTTCAGCTAACAGGACTCTTGCATGACAGCACTCGTGCTTCCGGCACTCGTCTTGGAGCTGGGGCCAGCCTGGCTTGAGATCGAGGCAATCGCCATACTTCTCGTAACCCATGCATTATACCGCAGAGGGTGTAGCCGGGTACATATCACGATTGGGGAAAGACGCCTGCCTTTCGACCCGCGAGGAGTGTCTTCTTCCGCGCGGGAGATGCGTGTGGTATGAAGAGACATAGGAGATTGACGTGAACGCCGTTTCCACACAGATCACTCTCGCGGACCTGGAGCGCATGCCCGACGATGGGATGCGGCGGGAAATCCTTTATGGAGAGCTGATCGAATTGCCACCGCCCAAGTTCGGCCACGAGAGTATCGCATGCAATATTCTGGAGTCACTGCTGCGCTTTGTCAGGGACAGAAAGTTGGGCCGTGTTTTTCCTGGAAGCACGGGTTATCAGCTTTTCGCGGACAGAAAGACATGGCTGGAGCCGGATGTTTCCTTTCTACGCGCGGATCGCGTCGCCGGGACCGGCGGTGACGACTATCCTCAGGGAGCTCCCGAACTCGCGGTCGAGATCATGTCACCCAGTGAATCGGCCAAGACCGTGAAGCGGAAGGTTGCCGCGTACTTCGAAGCTGGCGCACAAGCGGTGGTACTGGTGTTTCCGAAAACGCGGACGGTGAGGCTTCTCCTGTCCGATGACCGTGTTATAAACTTCAGGGAGACCGATACACTCACCATTCCTTTTCTTCTTCCCGGATGGGAACTGCCCGTAGCTCAAATCTTCGCGGAGATAGGAGATTGACGTGAACGCCGTTTCCACGCAGATCACTCTCGCGGATCTGGAACGCATGCCCGATGATGGGATGCGGCGGGAGATCCTTTATGGAGAGTTGATCGAATTGCCTCCGCCAAAGTTCGGACATGAGAATATCGCGTACAACATGCAGCAGGCCCTGCTGCGATACGTCAACGAACGAAAGCTGGGCCGGGTTTATCTTGGAAGTACGGGTTACCAGCTTTTCGCGGATCGAAAAACGTGGTTGGAACCGGATGTTTCCTTTCTACGCGCGGATCGCGTCGCCGGGACCGGCGGTGACGACTATCCTCAGGGAGCTCCCGAACTCGCGGTCGAGATCATGTCACCCAGTGAATCGGCCAAGACCGTGAAGCGGAAGGTTGCCGCCTACTTCGAAGCCGGCGCACAAGCGGTGGTACTGGTGTTTCCGAAAACGCGGACGGTGAGGCTTCTCCTGTCCGATGACCGTGTTATAAATTTCCGTGAGACGGATACACTCACCATCCCTTCCCTCCTGCCCGGATGGGAACTCCCGGTAGCGCAAATCTTCGCGGACTAACCTCTCGTGCAACTCCTGCGATGGCTCGTGCTGCTGTTCAGCACACTCCTGTCTGCGCAGGAGCCCATCCTGCGTGCGGGCATTGCGCGCGTGGAGATTACGCCTCCTTTAGACCATCCGATGGGTGGGTACGCCACCCGTAAGGAAGGCGCGAAGTCGAAACACGATCCGTTGTATGCGACGGTGCTCGTCCTCGACTCCGGAAGCGGCAGCCTCGCAATCGTCACTTGCGATCTGCGTTCCTTCGTTTCCGCCAAAGTGGTCGAAGAGGCGAAGAAGCGCCACGGGATAGAGACTACAGTGATCAGTGTTTCCCACACGCATTCCGGTCCTCTGACCTGGGAGCTGCGAAGCCCCTGGTATGCGGAGGCTGAAGAAAAAATGCTCAATGCGATTGGGGCCGCCAAGCGCAATCTGTTTCCCGCGCAGCTGGCGTTGGGAAAAGGCGAGGTCTATCTGGGCTTCAACCGCCGGAAGGTTGTGAATGGCCGCGCGGAGATGTGGTGGCGGAACGACACCCGCGCGCCATCATCCCCACTGGATCCCAGTGTGCAGGTACTGGTCGTACAGGATATGCAGGGCGAGCCGCGGGGAATTCTCGTAAACTATGCGTGCCATCCGTCTGTGTTGGGGCCGGACAATCTGGCCTTTTCCGCCGACTATCCCGGAGCCTTAAGAACTTACGTTGAATCGCAGGTGCCAAATGCGCTGCTGCTTTTTACCCAGGGAGGCGCGGGAGACATCAATCCCTATCGCGATAAGGAACCGGTGAAAGGGGAGGGCTTCCAAGCCATGGAAGAGATGGGTGCGGAGTTGGGGAAGCACGTCGTCGCTTTACTCTCGAAGGCTGTCCGCCTGCCGGAAGGTCCCTTAAAAACTGTGTCGGAGACGGTGCAGGTGCGGCATCGGTGGAGGCCCACGGAATCAATAGATATCGGGATTACGGCGGGCCTGCTCGGCGGCGGCGCGTGTTTCCTGGCGCTGCCCGGTGAGCCTTTCGTGGAGCATCAGATCGCCTTTCGCGACAAGAGCGAATGCCAATTTTCGTTGCTGTTCGGGTATTCGTACTCCGCACCCGGCGTATGGGCGGGCTATCTCCCAACGATCCTCGCCGCGGTGGAAGGCGGGTACGGGGCGGACTACAACACGACGGTCGAAGTTGGCGCCGGTGAATCGCTGGTGGATCGTGGAATCGTTCACCTGTTCCGGCTGCGCGGCCTGCTGAAGGATCTGCCGGGGGGCAACTGATCATGCTGCTGTGGATGCTGATTCTAGCGTTACCCGCAGCGGCGGAATTCAAAGCAGGCATGGCTAAGGTGGATCTTGATCCTCCGCCGGGCATGGCAATGGGCGGCTACAGCGGCCGGTCCGGAGGAGCCGAAGGAATGCTTGATCCGAATCAGGCTCGTGTCCTGGTGATGTCGGATGGAGCCAGGACGATTGCCCTGGTGACGCTCGATCTGATATTCCCATTCGACATGCCCGAGGCGGACAGTATTCGCGCAGCGGCGAAAACGGCGGGCGTGGAAGAAGTGATTCTGCACGCGTCGCATTCGCACTCGGGGCCCACGTACGGCGCCAATCGCGAAGCATATCGGAAAGCCGTGGATCGGACCAAGCTCGCAATCATCGGCGCGTCTAAAACGATGGTTCCGGCAAAGATAGGCGCCGGATTTGGCGTGGCCTACATTGGCCACAACCGCCGCTACTCGCTCACCGATGGCCAGACGAAAATGTTCTGGCGCAATGAGACCAAGGTCCCTTCCGGGCCTTATGACCCTACCGTGGGGGTGATTCGAATCGATCGCGAGAACGGCTCTCCGTTGGCGATTCTCGTGAATTTCGCCTGCCATCCCGTCGTTTTCGGGCCGGACAATCTGTTGTATTCGGCGGACTATCCGGGCGCCATGCGGAATACGATTGAGCAGGCGGCGGGCGAGGGGGTAATGGCATTCTTCCTGCAAGGGGCGGCCGGCGACATCAACCCTAATCTCGACAAAACTCCGCTCGAGCACAATGCGCTGGAGGCGATGAAGCGCGTTGGCGGCCAGTTGGGGGCGGAAGCTGTGCGGGTCGCGAAAACCATCGCTTCCCGCGCGCCGGAAGGCGAGCTCCGTTGGAAGACGGAGCGGCTGACCGTGGCTGCGCGCTGGGATGTCGAGAAGATGAAAGCGCAAATCGAGAAACAGTTTCCCACCATGGATCCAGCGCGCAAGGCGCGGCTGCTGCAGCCGAAGATGACACTGCCCGTCACTACTCTGATAATCGGCGGCGAGTATGCGTTTGTGACGATGCCGGGCGAGCCGTTTGTCGAGTTTCAGATGCAGCTTCGGGCACGGTCGCCGCTGCCGTTCACGTTCCTGCTCGGATATACCAATGGTGGTTATCTCTATTTCCCGACGATTGCGGCGGCCGCGCGCGGCGGGTACGGGGCATCGAGCGCCACCTACGTGGAAGTGGGCGCGGGCGAACGGATGATGTACACCGGACTGCGGTCTATTTACGAGCTGTTGGGGAAGCTGCGCGAGAAACCCGCTCAAGAATGAGCGTTCCCGGCCGCGTGGTGCGCATTTTCCAACCCGAGGGAACCAGGGTTGTGGAACCATAGTCGAGAACCAGCGCGGGCCCAGGCTGCGGGCGCAACTGGTCTCGCTGAAAGACAGGAATTTTGCGCCAGCGCCCCTCGAGAAACACCCGGCGCTGTTCCGGCTTGCTCTGGAGCGGTTGCTTGGCGCGATAAAATTCCGGCTTCGGCACATCGGTAACCGCGCGTACGCGGATGGTGACAATCTCAATCGCCCGCGTCGAATCCGAGTATCCGTAGACCTTGTGATGCTCTTTGTGGAACGCAGAGGCGGTGCTCCTGCCCTCCCAGGGAAGTGTCAATTCGTAGCTTTGTCCGGAATAGCGTACATCGGCGAAGCGGCGTAACGTCGCGCCCGGGTTCTCGTGCCGCGCCGCCTTTTCCAGCGCGCGGAATCGCTCCTCCACATCGGAGCGGGCGAGAACGCCGGCCGCATAATCGCGAAGATGCGGCGCGAGCAGCATTCCGACGGCTGAAAGCACGCCGGCGGATTCCGGAGCGAGCACGGTACGAACGCCCAGTTCCTCCGCCATCTCGCAGGCGTGCAATCCGCCGCAGCCGCCAAAAGCCACCAGCGCGAACTGCCGCGGATCATACCCTTTCTCGATGGAAACAGCGCGAATGGCCCGCTCCATGTTCGCATTGGCCACGCGTAGCACGCCTTCCGCTGTGTGTACGCGGTCCAGGCCTGTTTTCCGGGCGAGCCGATCGATCGCTTCTTCCGCACGCAGCGTATCGATATGCATGCGTCCGCCGAGAAACTGATCGGCGCTGATTCTACCCAGGACGACATGCGCGTCGGTGACCGTGGGCAGATCGCCGGTTCCATAGCACGCGGGTCCGGGATCGGCTCCGGCGCTCTCCGGTCCCACGCGCAGCAGACCGCCTTCATCGACCCGGGCGATGGAACCGCCGCCAGCCCCCACGGTATGAATGTCGAGCATCGGAATGCGAATGGGGATGCGATCCACCACCGCTTCCACGGTTTCGCGGGGCGCGCCATCGGTGAGGCTGACATCGGTGGATGTGCCGCCCATGTCGAAACCCATGGCTTGCGGATAACCTGCTCTACGCGCCACTTCGAAGGCGCCGACCACTCCGCCCGCCGGTCCGGAGAGTACGGTTCGGACGGCGTGCTTTCTTGCCTGAGCGGCGCTGAGCAGGCCGCCGTTCGATTGAAGAATGGAAATGCGATGCGGCGAGCCGCGTTCGAGCGCGCCCAGGTACCGGTCGATCAGCGGCCCCACGTAGGCATTCAAAAGGGTGGTGGAACCGCGTTCGTATTCGCGGAACTCCGGGCAGACGTCGCTCGAAATGCTGATGTAGCCTATGCCTTCCAGGGCCTCCGCCACCGCCACTTCATTATCAGCCGTCTGATAGGCATGCAGGAGGCAAATGGCGATGGATTCCACCTTGGCGGCACGTAACTGCGAGCGCAGGCGCTTCAACGCGGCCGGCGTGGGAATAGCGGCAATCGTGCCGTCGGCGTACGTACGTTCTTTGATCCCAAAACAGAGTTCCGTCAGGAAGCGTTTGGGAGGCGGGGTGAGATCGTAGAGCGCTTCGCGGTTCTGGCGCCCGATCCGGATGATATCTTCGAAGCCTGCCGTGCCGACAAACGCCGTGCGCGCACCTTTGCGCTCCAGCAGCGCATTGGTGGCTACCGTGGATCCGTGAATGACATCCACGTTCTGCTTGTCCTTCGCAACGCGGGCAAGCCCTTTGAGGATCACCGCGGCCGGATTCGCTGGATCTGAGCGCAGCTTGAACGTCTCCAGGCGGCCGTTGTCATCAAGAACAACAAAGTCCGTGAAAGTGCCGCCGGCATCAATTCCGATACGCATTTCGGGTCACGGCCCCTGAAGAGCCAAACGCTCCGGCGCCGGCAGGGGGATGCCCTCGCTGCGAAAGCGATTGTGGAGCCGAAGCCGGATATCCGACTGGACCATGCCTTGCTGCAAGCGGTTCGGAACATGAACGATTAGTTTCATCTGCAAGTGGGTGGGCGTGACGCCGGGCTCAAAGAGCACCAGCGGAGCAAACTGGGGGAGTACTCCGTCCACCCGCGCCGCTTCTTCCAGGGCGATCGCCATTACCTGCTTTACGTCAGCTTCCAGCCCCGCAAGGATCACCACTTCCGTCACCACGCGCCGATCGGGCAGCGCGTAATTCGTAAGAATGCTCGACGTGATCTTTTCGTTTGGAATAACAATGATATTGTTCGAGCCGGTGAGGACGCGCGTGGTCCGCCAGCCGATGTCCGTCACCGTTCCCTCCTCACCGCTCGAAAGGCGGATGAAATCGCCCACCGAAACAGGCGCCTCCACCAGAATGTGAAGTCCGGCAAAGAAATTCGCCAGCGTATCGCGTAAGGCCAGCGCCACGGCCAAACCGCCGACTCCTAATGCGGTCAGCAGCGGCGCGACGTCCATCTTGAAGTAGCGCAGCAGGACGGTCCCGCCAATCAGCAGAATAATGATATGGATCAGCGCGCGGAACACACCGGAAACTCCGAACGCAAAGCCTCGTTTGTGCGAAGCCACTACCGCGAGGCGGACCACCAGCGAGGAGATGACCACGCAAATACTGAGGACGAGAAATACGACGCTGCCGGCCCGTGCCCATTTGGCTGCGGCGCCCGTCACCTGTGCTGTTTCCAGTCCGGCCGAGATTGCCGCGACGATGCACCAGAGCAGGGTAGGAAAGCGCAACGCCTGGAGCAAAATCCGGGCCGAATCTTTGCTCGCGGCGTTCTTCTTGAGCCAGCGGATTAACAGGTGCCGCACCACGAGGCACGAAGCGAGGGTGGCCAAAAGAAGAATCGCCGATTGCGCCCAATTCATCAGATGAGCGGGAGCTTGCAGAAGTGCCGGGGGCATAGCGGGCAAGCTCCCATTCTCGCATGAGCGAAATCAGCCCCCGACCAGACGCGTCTTAGAATAGGAGTAAGGACCACCTCGCTAGCGCCTTCCACGAAATGATCCAGCTACAGGATGTCTCTAAGGAGTTTGACTCAAAACGAAAAGTTACGGCTCTTGACCACGTCAATCTCGCCATTGCAAAAGGGGAGATGGTTTCCATCATCGGCCCATCGGGGTCGGGCAAGTCGACGCTGCTCAATTTGATCGGAGGTTTGGATAAGCCTTCCGCCGGGGACATCTTCATCGATAGCGAGAAGCTGAGCCAGGCATCCGACGACGGCCTGACACGCGTGCGGCGGGACAAAATCGGATTCATCTTCCAGTTCTTCAATCTGCTGCCTACCTTGAGCTGCCTGGAGAATGTGTCACTTCCGCTCCATCTGCGCGGTTGGAAAAAAGCGCGAATTGAAGAACGGGCGAAGGAATTGCTGGACCTGGTGCAACTCGGCAACCGCATGGAGCATCTTCCGGAGGAACTCTCCGGCGGGGAGCGCCAGCGGGTGGCGATTGCCCGCGCCTTGTCCGTGTATCCGCCGATTCTGCTGGCGGACGAGCCCACCGGCAACCTGGACTCGCAAACCGGCGAGGACATTCTGAAGCTGATTCGCGATCTCCACCAGCGTCTGAACGCGACCGTGCTGATCGTCACCCATGACATGAGCGTGGCGGAAAGTTGTCCGCGTACCATTCGTCTCCGCGATGGCAGGATTGTGGAGGATGTCCGCCGATGATCCTGCTGCGCCTGTTGACGTGGCCCTATGTACGCAAGCACAAGCTGCGCACCATCCTGACCATCGCCGGCATTGCGTTGGGCGTACTTGTGTTCGTGGGCATGCGCACGGCGAACGATTCCGTGCTGTATGGATTTCAGCAAACCGTAGACCGGCTGGCAGGCAAGGCGCAGCTTCAGATCTCGGCGGGTGAGGCGGGTTTTCCGGAAGAGGTGTTGGAACGCGTGCAGGGTCTGGCCGAAGTCGAGGTCGCCGTTCCACTGATTGAAGCCACCGTAAAAACGGGACTCCAGGGTCAGGGCAACATCCTGGTGCTGGGCGTGGACATGACGGGCGACCGCAGTCTCCGCCAGTACGACATGGAAGAGGGCGATGAGACTTTCATCGACGACCCGCTGGTGTTTCTGGCGCAGCCCGATTCCCTGATGGTGACTCGTGAATTCGCGAATCAGAACAAGCTCACCACCGGCAGCAAGATCCGCTTTGACACGATGGTGGGTCCAAAGCAATTCACCGTGCGCGGCATTATGAAGTCCGGCGGACTGGCTAGTGCGTTCGGCGGCAATCTGGCGGTAATGGATATCTATGCGGCGCAGTTGGCGTTCGGGCGCGGCCGAAGTTTCGACCACATCGATCTCACGGTAAAACCTGGAGTGACCATCAGCCAGGGCAAGGCTGCGATCGAGAAAGTATTGGGAAGCGGTTACCAGGTGGATCCTCCCTCGTCGCGGGGCAAGCAATTTGAATCGATCTCACAGATTTTCGCGGTCGGCGCTTCCCTCAACAGCCTGTTCGCCCTGCTGATCGGACTGTTCATCATCTACAACACGTTTTCCATCGCGGTGACGCAGCGGCGTTCCGAAATCGGCATTCTCCGCTCCTTAGGGGCAACGCAGGGTCAGATCCGGGGGCTCTTCCTGCTGGAAAGCGCGGCGATGGGCCTTACCGGAAGCGCCATCGGCATCGTGTTTGGCTTGTTTCTGGCCCGCGGCATGGCGGAGTATGTGAGCAACCTGTTTGGAGAAATTTACGGCGTCGCCCAGCGCGTGGAGAGTGTCGCCGCCGATCCGAAAGTACTCGGATTCGCGTTGTTTGCCGGCCTGCTCACCAGCATGTTGGCGGCGTGGATCCCGGCGCGCGATGCCGCCCGCCTGGACCCGGTGAAGGCGCTGCATAAGGGCGCTTACGAGAGTTTCACTGCCAGGGAGAGCCGGCTGCGCATGATCTATGCGGTTCTCTTCGCGATCCTCGCGGTGACGCTCCTGTTTGCGGGAAAAAACAGCGGCCTGCGCTTATACGTGGGCTATCTTTCGGTGGTGTTTTGCGCGATCCTGCTGGCGCCCGCACTAGTACGGTGGCTGGTAGTGGCGCTTCGTCCGGTCTTGCGCGGAATGCTTCCGGTGGAAGGTACGCTGGCGGCGGACAGCCTGATCCAATCCCCGCGGCGGACGTCGGCGACGGTGATCGCGGTGATGCTCTCCATCTCGCTGGTGGTGGGGCTCGGCGGGGTTGCCGATGCAAGCTATTCCTCGCTCATGGAATGGATGAATGCCGTCTTGAATCCGGACTTGTTCGTCGGTACTTCGGAACAGATCTCCGAGCGCAGCTTCCGTTTTCCCGCCAGGCTGGGAGAGGAAATTCGTAATCTGGACATGGTGGATGAGGTGCAGATGGCTCGCACCTCGCGAGTGATGTTTCGCGGCACGCCGGTGATGGTTCTCGCAGTCGAGTTGAAGAGCATGGCCGAGCGCGTCCATCCGAAAGTGATCGCCGGCGACGCCACCTATATGTATCAGGAGGCCGCGGCGGGCCGGGGTGTGATCCTGGCCGACAATCTCGCCTTGCTGAAAGGTATGCGGTTAGGCGACGTGATGGAACTGCCGTCACCTAGCGGAGTGCTGAAACTGCCTGTTGTCGGGATCACGATCGACTATTCGGATCAGCAGGGCGCGATCCTGATGGACCGCTCCGTGTACGTGAGTAATTGGAAGGACGACACGGTGAATCTGTTCCGCGTTTACCTGAAGAAAGGTACAAATCCGGAGGAGGCCAAGCGGCGCATTTTGGAACGGTTCGGATCGGAGCAGCGGCTGTTTGTGCTGACTAATGAGCAGGTGCGGAAGTACGTTCTGAAAGTGACGGATCAGTGGTTCGGCCTCACCTATATGCAGATCTTCGTGGCGGTATTGGTCGCCATTCTCGGGATCGTAAACAGCCTGACGGTGTCGATCACGGACAGGCGGCGGGAATTGGGCGTGCTCCAGGCTGTGGGCGGGCTCAGGCGGCAGGTGCGGCGGGCGGTCTGGATGGAGGCGCTCGGCATCGGGTTGGTAAGCGTCATCATGGGGCTCGCGCTGGGGGGGGTGATTCTGTTTTATTACATCGGCATCATCCGCGAGGAGGTGGCCGGAATCAGGCTCGACTACGTGTATCCGCTGAACATCGCCCTGCTGCTCGTCCCCACGATGCTCAGTGTGGCGCTCTTGTCGGCGCTTGGTCCGGCGGAAGCCGCGGTTCGCTCGTCACTGGTAGAGGCTCTCGAATATGAATAGGTATCTTCTTGTTGTAGGGATGGCCGCGGCCGCGGCCGCGCAGGACGGCCGGCAAATTATGCGGGATGTACAAAATCGTGCCAAATCCGGCTCCCAGCGTTATGAAGGCACGTTGAAGGTGATCGACAGCAAGAACAAGACCACGGAGAAGCGCTGGAGTTATGAACGCATCGGGTCGGCGGGCGAGAGCAAAGTGGTTCTTCGCTTCAGCGCCCCCGCGGAAGTGAAGGGGGTGGCGCTGCTGATTGTGAATCATCCGGAGCGCGCATCCGATCAATGGATGTGGACGCCCGCGCTGCAGCGCGACCGGCGTATCGCGTTTCAAGACCGATCCACCCGCTTCTTCGGAACCGACTTCAGTTTTGAAGATCTGGAAGAGCGGGACGTCGCCCAGTATGACTACAAAGTGATGGGGGAGGAGAAAGTGAACGGCCGAACGGCGTGGAAGCTGGAATCCCGTCCAAAGAAGACGAAGTCATCCCAGTACACCCATGCTCATCTTTGGGTGGATCAGGAGCGGTATGTACCGTTGAAAATCGAAAGCTATCATGACGACCGGCTCATCCGGCGGCTGCACTACCGCGATTACGAGCAGCGGCAGAACATCTGGACCCCGATGACGCTGGAGATTGAGGACGTGGCGCGGAAGAGCCGCACGGTGCTGAAGACGGAAAAGCTGGAATATAACGTGCCGTTGAAGGAAGACGGATTCACGCTGCAGGCGTTGCGCCGCGAATCATGAGGCTGCCGCTGCTCATCCTGTGCGCGCACGCTTTAACGGCACAGAATTTCTCCCAGCGCGGATACCTCGAAACGCGCGGGCAATTTTTTCCTCAAACCGCACCTGGGGATAGCAGCCACGCCATCGGCGACGCGCTGCTGCGTTGGGAGGCCGCCTTTAAGCTAGGTGATTCCTGGAAGTTGAACGGCGCTTTTGATGCGCGTACGGACACGCATCGTCAGGTGGAGAGAACCGCGCGGCTCGATTGGCAAGACCGTTCCGCAATGCGGCCGGCGTTTTCGCTGCGCCGCTTTAGCGCCACGTATCACAAGGGCAAACTGACGGCGGAGTTCGGCAAGCAGTTTATTCGCTGGGGCAAGGCGGATATCCTCAACCCCACGGACCGCTTTGCTCCCAAAGATTACCTGGAGGTGATCCATTACGATTTCCTCGGCGTGCTGGCGGCGCGCGCGACCTACGAATCTGGCCGGAACACGATTGACCTGGTGTACACGCCGCGGATGACGCCGAGCCGCAGCCCGTTGGGCAACCAGCGTTGGGTGGTTCCGCCCGCGGAGGCCGCAAGTTTTCGTGTCATCGATGGAGGAACGCGATATCCGGGAGCGGGCCAGTTCGGCGCGCGCTGGAACCACGTCGGCTCGGGATATGAGTTTTCTGGGTCGTTTTTCGAGGGCTTTAATCATCTGCCGTCGATCGATCTGTCCTTCCGGGGCTTTGCGGTCGAGGTCACCAGGACGTTTCCACGTCTACGATTCTACGGAGCCGATGCGGCAGTGCCGTTGCGATGGTTTACCTTGAAAGGCGAAGCCGGGTACTTCACGTCTTCCAACAAGCAGACCGATGAGTTCCTGCTCTACGTGCTGCAACTGGAGCGGCAGCAAGGGGAATGGTCGTTTCTGGGCGGCTATGCGGGAGAGTTTGTCACCAAGGATCGGAACCCGCTTTTCTTCGCACCCGACCGCGGCATCGCCCGGACGTTCCTGGCGCGCGCCGGATACGCGATCGACACCAATCGCAGCGTGGCTGTGGAAAGCGCGGTGCGGCAGAGCGGCAATGGAGCCTACCTGAAGGGAGAATACTCCCAGGCTTTCGGCGGACACTGGCGGGCGACGGCCGGATTCGTGCTGCTGCGCGGAGAAAAGACGGATTTCCTCGGCCAATACAGCCGCAATTCCCATGCGGTGCTGGCCGTGCGGTATAGCTGGTAGCGCTACTTTCGACCAGAGTATTTGTTCAGCAGCGACACCAGTTTCGCAGCCGAAGCGGGCGCCGCGACGTCGCCGCGCACGATCTCTTTGTTTTGCATTGGCTTTCCATAAAGCCCGGTGATCGCGTCCTTGTCGGGACGCAGCGTTGCTCCCTGCAGAGAGATTCCCGCAAACGCGCCGCGCGCTCGCGACCACGTGAGTATTTCCGCGCGCAAAGTGGCGTCGGTTTCCGCGGACGCTGTGCGGCCCACCGGTCCGGCTGCGGCCGAGGCGTCGCCACCGATCGTAAACTTGCTGCCCAAAAGCCGGTCCGCGCCGCGGTCATTCATCACCAGCATGACGACGTCGGTCTCCGAACCCCCAAGCTGAAATCCTACACTTCCGCCTTCCACCTTCACAGCGCCGGGCGCCGACCACCCCGCGCCATCCTTCTTGCGGCACATCACGAAGCCTCGCCCGTATTTCGCTCCAAAAACGAATGCCCCTTTCTTGAGTCCAGGCACCAGTACGGCGCAAGAAGCTTTATCGAGCAGATCCTGCGGAATGGATTTATCCTTCGTCGCCATGATCTCTTCGAACATTCCCGCTGCATTATCCAATCGCTTATCTTCGTCCGCGCCGGCGAACAGTACGCCCGCCAGTAGCGGGAGGGATAGAAGTTTTCGCATCGTTTTGATGATAGCGAAAAGTGCCAACAGCGCGAGTTGATAAGCTATGGGGATGCCTGAGGGCGCCTCGCCGCCACCCGTGTCTCCAGGCTTCTCGGCTTCGGTTCGGGAGGCGTTGCGTGGGTCCAGACAGGACTACACGGAAGGCAGTCCGGACCGCGCGATTCTGCTGCTGGCCATTCCCATGATTCTCGAAATGGTCATGGAGTCGCTGTTCGGAATTGTCGATGCTTTCTTCGTGTCGAGCCTGGGGACCGACGCGGTTGCGGCGGTTGCGCTTACCGAATCATTGCTGATCCTGTTGTTTGGAGTGGCCATCGGTCTCAGCATGGCAACCACCGCGATGGTCGCGCGGCGAATCGGGGAAAAGGATCCCGAAGGCGCAGCGGTTGCGGCGGCACAGTCTATTTTCGTGGGCATCTTTTTAGCGCTGATCACGGCAATCCTCGGGTATAACTTCGCCCCGGTTCTGCTGCGCTTTATGGGCGCCAGCGCAGCGGTAATCCGCACCGGGGAGAACTTCGCGCGCATGATCTTTTCGGGCAGCATCACGATTTTTTTGCTGTTCCTTAACAATGCCATTTTCCGGGGGGCAGGCGACGCCGCGATTGCCATGCGCGTATTGTGGGTGGCGAACATCCTCAATATCGTGTTGAATCCCTGCCTTATTCTTGGTTTGGGACCCTTTCCGCAACTGGGCCTGCTGGGCTCCGCCGTGGGCACCACAATAGGGCGAGGCAGCGGTGTGTTGATTCAGTTCTGGGTACTGTTTGGCGGCATGTCGCGCATCCGCCTCAATCGCAGCCACCTGCACATTCAATTCGATATCCTATGGCGGCTGCTGCGAGTGTCCCTTACCGGGATCCTACAGTTTCTGATCTCCACTGCGAGTTGGATGGGTGTCTTGCGGGTAATTGCCGAGTTCGGCAGCGCCACCCTCGCGGGCTATATGCTTTCCATCCGCATGATCATGTTCGCGATTCTACCCGCCTGGGGATTATGCAACGCCTCCGCCACTCTGGTCGGACAAAGCCTGGGCGCCAAGAAGCCCGGTCGCGCGGAACAGGCTGTCTATCGAGCCGGCTTTTTCAACATGTACTTTCTCGGGTTTGTCGCGCTGATCTTTATCTTTTTCGCGCCCAGGCTTCTCCACATTTTCTCGCAAGACCCCGAGGTGATCCGGGCGGGGTCCACTTGCCTGCGAACCATCTGCTCTGGATACCTGTTTTATGCCTGGGGCATGGTGACGATGTCGGCATTCAACGGCGCCGGCGACACCTTCACTCCGCTGCTGATCAACCTCGGCTGCCTGTGGGTGTTGCAAATTCCGTTAGCCTGGCTGCTGGCCTTCCATTGGAAGATGGGCGCCCAGGGAGTCTTTCTCGCGATACTGTGCGCGCAATGCAGCCTTGCCGTGGTTGGGTTGACCCTGTTCCGACGAGGCGCCTGGAAACGTCAAAAGATCTGATTCCTGTATCGCCCTCCCTTGCATCCAGACCGCCGGCAGTATATAACAAACCGGTGAATCCAGAGCTATACTCTTCATAGATCGCGCTTTTAGAGGGGGTTCTTTTGCAACGCCGAATACATACATCCGTGTTGATTGTGTTGTGTTCGTTGGGCATGCTGTTCGCCCAATCGAACACCGGCTCGCTTTCCGGCGATATCAACGATCCAGGCGGCGCCAGGATCGCGGGTGCCAGAGTGCAGGCCAAACAAGGGGAAACGGGACTCGTCTTCGACACCGTCTCAACCGACGCCGGAGCCTATCTCTTCGCCAGTTTGCCGGTGGGTTCTTACACCCTCACCGTCGAGCATGCCGGCTTTAAGAAGCTCACCGTGAGTGGCATTGTGATCGCCATCGCCAACCGCTCCTCGCTGAATCTCAATCTTGAGGTGGGCGATATCACGCAGTCCGTGGATGTCACCGGCGCTACACCGCTTCTCGCCACCGAAAACAGCGAAGTGGGAACATCCTTTCAGCCGAAGCTCATGCAGGACGGACCCCTGTTTGTATCCGGCAGTCTCCGTAATCCACAGAATTTTGTGGCTTACATGCCAGGAGTGAACGGCGGCGTGGCGGGTTCGATTGGCGGCGGTTCCACGCGCAGTGCGGAGATCCTGATCGATGGTGCGAGCCACGTTCAAACCGAGAGTGGCGGCGTGGCGGACTTCGGCCAGTTCCCCTCGGTGGAGCAGTTCGGAGAGTTCCGGCTGCTGATGAACGTGTTCAACGCCGAGTATGGCCGCACCGGCGGCGGGATCCAGATTTTCAATACCAAGTCCGGCAGTAATCAGTTTCACGGCCAGGTATTCGATTTCTTCCGCAATGATTTTCTGGATGCCGCGGGCTGGGGTGTAAATCAGCGCCGCACCTTCCCCGAAGGCGACACGCGCAACCCGAAGAAGCCAAAAGTGCGCCAGCAGGAGTGGGGCTTCGCCGTGGGCGGGCCGGTGCTCATTCCGAAGATTTACAACGGCAGAAATCGCACATTTTTTTACTTCACCTTTAATGGTTTCGATCAGAACGCCGGCGCCGTCAGCGGCACTGCCAATATGCCGACAGCACTCATGCGCCAGGGGGATTTCTCTGAAGTTCCCGGCGGCGTGTATGATCCTCTCACCACCGACGCCAACGGTGTCCGATCTCAGTTCCCGGGCAATCGCATTCCCCAGGAACGCTGGAGCAGCGTTTCCCGCGCCATTGTTCCCCTGTTGCCGCAGATCATCGGACCGGGCCAGGTAAATAATGCCGAGACGTTAACCCGTACCGATCAGGTGCGGCGTTTGTGGTCGATCAAAGGAGACCACAGCATCACGGACAATCATCGCCTCAGCGGCTACTTCAGCTTTACGGACACCAGCATCACCTCGGAAGGCCCATTGCCGGGCGTCCTGACCGCGGGCAACATCAGCAAGCAGAAACCCGAGGTCTACCGGGCCAACTATGACTGGACGGTGCGCCCCAACTTTCTCATCCATCTAACCGGCGGCTTCTCCCGCTGGCAAAATTTCGTGGAGTTGAATGACGCGGTGCGCGGGAAGGATATCCCGGTGCAGCTGGGCCTCAAAGGTGTGCAGCAGACTGGCCCTTCCGCTACGTTCCCTCAGATCACCTGGGGCAATGGCTTGAACAATCTGGGCAATTTCCAGAACCGCTCCGGCACCTACCACTGGACCCAACATTATGGGGGAAGCGCCACCTGGATCAAAGGGAAGCATGAGTTCATGTTCGGTGGGGAAATGCGCAGCATGCGCACCTTCCAGAACCCCACCAACGATGCTTCCGTGCAAGGTGTTTTCGACTTCCAGCCTTTCCAGACAGCGGCGAATAACGGTGCCCTGCGCGCCACGACCGGGCATTCTTTTGCGAGCTTTTTGCTGGGAGCCGTGGATCGCGCCAACGTCACTGTGAACTCTCCGGTCGCGGGAGTGGACGTCCGCTATGGCTACGATGCTCTTTATTTTAGGGACAACTTCAAGATCACCTCGAAACTAACTCTGAACCTGGGGTTGCGGTGGGATGTCGGCCTTTCCCGCGCCGACGCCAACGGAGTCCAGGCCAGTTTTAATCCGCTTGGTATCAACAATGCCGCGGGGGGAATTAAAGGAACGCTCATCTTCGTCGGCGAAGAAGGGGAGAACCGTATTGGCCGCAAGCGTTTCGGCGACGTTTATCTGCATGACTTCGGCCCTCGCGCCGGACTTGCCTACCAATGGAATAGTAAAACCGTGATCCGCAGCGGCTATGGAATCTCTTACTCCGCTTCCAACGGCCTCATTGGCGGAGGCTGCTTCCCCTGCACCTTCGGCGTCTCCGCTTCGCTGTCTCTGCCGAGCGCCGGTTTCGCACAGGTATTCAACTGGGATTCGGGCTACCCGGTGCCGGGCAATTTACGGCTGCCGAACTATGCTCCGGATGCCTACAACGGGCAGGACATCACGTACCTGACCGCCGCCGATGGACGCCAGGCGCGCATCAACAACTGGTCTTTCGGAATCCAACGCGAACTGCCGGGTAAGTTCCTCCTGGACGCCACCTATGTCGGATCCTATACGGACCGGCTCAATGCGCGCACACCGGTTAATCAAGTGGACCCGAAATACCTTCCCCTGGGCTCGCTGCTGACGCGCAATATCGCCGATCCGCTGGTCGTCGCCGAAGGTTTCGTCCGGCCCTACCCAACCTTCAACGGCACGCTGGCCCAATCGCTGCGCCCGTACCCGCAGTTCAACTCGATTGGACAAAATTACTCGGCGCAGGGCAGCTCGCGCTACAACGCGGCGATTCTCAAGTTTGAAAAGAGATACTCCGACCTGACACTGATGGCCGGCTACACTTTTTCCCGCACATTGATGTATCGCGGAGCGGACTCGAGCAACTGCGCCTGCATCCGGCCCCAGAATATCTACAATCTCGCGGTGGAGCGAAGCCTGCACACGTTCGACTACCCTCATATTCTGAACCTGCTTTGGGCCTATGATCTTCCGTTCGGCAGAGGCAAGAGGTTCCTCTCCAGCAGCAGCCGCGCGCTGAACACCGCTGTCGGCGGGTGGACGTTATCCGGCGCTCACCAGTACCGGTCCGGCAACCTGTTGCGCCCCACGCTTCCGAATGCATTGGCGGCGCTGATCTTTAACGATGAATTGCGGCCGAATGTCAACAGCGGTGTGTCCCGCACTACCGGCATTGACCGCACTTCGCTCGATCCGAACAATCCCAACACCAAATGGCTGAATGTGGATGCGTTCAGCATTCCCCCGGCCGGCCAGTTCGGCAGTGCGGCAATCTATTACAACGATTTCCGCAACCCGCCGGTATTCGGCGATAATGTCGGCATCGTCAAGCGCACACGGATCACGGAAACTACCAATTTCGAACTTCGCGCAGATATCTCCAACGTGCTCAACCGTACGAATTTCGGAAACATCAACGTAAATCTCAGCGTCCCCGCCACCTTCGGGCGGCCTTCCGCGCCGATGCTTGGACCGCGGATTATCCAGCTGGCGGGCCGTTTCAATTTCTAACGGGTCGCGCGTAGCTGGATCGCACCTCGGAGAAGCTCAGCCACCTCAGCCGTGGAAGCACTACCGCCAGCGCTTCGCAAAAGGGTACTCAGTCACGGCGGTTAACCGGGTTCCTCAGTGTCTGAAGTGCCGCACACCGGTAAACACCATGGCGATTCCCAGCCGGTTGGCCGCCGCAATCACTTCGTCATCCCTTACCGACCCCCCGGGCTGAATCGCCGCCGTAATCCCGTGCTGCGCGGCGCTCTCCAGGCCATCGGCAAACGGGAAAAAGGCGTCCGAGGCCAGCACCGCGCCCGGCAGCGGCAGGATCGCCTTCATCGCCCCGAAACGCACCGAATCCACGCGGCTCATCTGACCCGCGCCCGCGCTGATGAGCTGGCCTTCCCGCGCATAAACAATCGCGTTGGATTTGACGTGCTTCACCACCTTCCAGGCAAAGGATAAACCGCGCCATTCCTCATCCGACGGCTCGCGCCCGGTCACCACTTTTGACGACAAACGGTCGAGGCCCTTGGTGTCCGCCGTCTGCACCAGAATGCCTCCACTGATGGAACGGATCGCGAGGCCAGTTGGGATGCCGCCTTCCACCTCCAGCAGCCGTAAATTCTTCTTCGCTCCCAGAACAGCGAGCGCCTCGGGAGAGTAGGAGGGAGCTGCGACCGCTTCCACAAAGGTCTTAGCTACTTCGCGGGCCGTGTCTTCATCCACGGGACGGTTGAACGCCAACACGCCCCCAAATGCGGAAATGGGATCGGCTTCAAAGGCTTTACGATAGCTTTCCACCAGCGTGTCCTGTTCCGCGCAGCCGCATGGATTGGTGTGTTTGACGATTGCCGCCGCCGGCTCCTGAAACTCCTGAATCAGGTGCCATGCCGCATCCAGATCCACCAGGTTATTGAAGGAAAGCTCCTTGCCCTGCAACTGGCGCGCCCCCGCCACGCCCTCCACCCCGTGCGAGTAGAGCGCCGCCGCCTGGTGCGGGTTTTCGCCGTAACGCAGCGCCATGCTCTTTGGCAGGCGCAGGTTGAGCGCGGCCGGCAGCGTGCCCGCCGGTTCGTCCACCTGCGCCAACCGCTCGGTGATGGCTGAATCATAAGCGGCGGTCAATGCGAATGCCCGGCGCATCAGCCTCCAATGCGTTTCCGTGGACAATGCCGCCCCGTTGGCATGCATCTCCTCGAGAAGACAAGCATAGTCGGACGGGGAGACCACCACCGCGACATCCTGATAGTTCTTGGCCGCCGCGCGGATCATGGTGGGACCGCCGATGTCGATATTTTCTATAAGGTGCTCGAGCGGCGCGCCCTCCTCGGCCGCGGCCTTCTCAAACGCGTACAGGTTCACCACTACCATATCGATCGGCTCGATTCCGTGAGCGTCAATGGTGGCCATATGCTCCGGTCTGGCGCGCATCGCCAGAATACCTGCCGCCACTTTCGGATGAATCGTTTTGACCCGGCCGTCGAGCATTTCCGGAAAGCCCGTGACTTCGCTTATATCTCTCACCGCGAGCCCGTTCTCGCGAAGCAGCTTCGCCGTACCCCCGGTGGAGATCAACTCTATCCCCAGCGCGGCCAGACCGCGCGCAAACTCGACCGCTCCGGACTTATCCGTCAGACTGAACAAAGCACGTTGAATTCTCGCCATGGAATTCTACATTCTCCCATACCATGCCGCGACTACAATGAAAAGAGTGACACACGAAGTAACTCTTTTACCCGGCGACGGCATCGGACCGGAAGTCGCCGCGGAAGCGGTGCGCGCCATTAACGCCACCGGCGTCTCGATTGCGTGGCATCGCGTCGAGCTCTCCAGTGAAGTGATCGAGCGGACAAAGCAATCGGTCCCGGACACCGTGCTCGAGTCTATGGAACGGACGCGAGTGGGACTAAAAGGACCGGTGACCACGCCGATTGCCGGCGGCTACCAGAGCGTGAACGTTGCTTTACGCAAGAAGCTGGATCTCTTCGCCAATGTACGCCCGGTGATGTCTCTGCCGGGGATTAAGACGCGCTTCGACGACGTTAAAATCGATCTGGTGATTTTTCGCGAGAACACGGAGGATCTTTATTCGGGCCTGGAACACGAAGTAGTCACGGATGTGGTGACCAGCCTCAAGGTGATCACGCGCACGGCTTCGATCCGCATTGCGAAATATGCTTTCAACTTTGCCCGCGCCATGAAACGCAGGAAAATTACCGCGATCCACAAAGCCAATATCATGAAACTCGCCGATGGGCTGTTTTTACGTTGCGCCCGCGAGGTGGCGGCGGATTACCCGGAAGTACAATACAAGGAATTGATCGTAGACAACGCGTCGATGCAGTTAGTGATGAAGCCGGAAAGTTTCGATCTGCTGCTGCTGCCGAATCTCTACGGCGACATTATTTCGGATCTGGCGGCCGGCCTGGTGGGAGGCTTGGGACTCGTGCCGGGCGCCAATATGGGCGAAAAATACGCCATCTTTGAAGCGGTTCACGGCAGCGCGCCGGACATCGCGGGGAAGGGCGTCGCCAATCCCACGGCCCTGATGCGGTCCGGTGTACTGCTGCTGATGCACCTGGGTGAAACAGAAGCGGCGAATCGCCTGATGCGCGCCATCGAACGTGTGTATGCGGAAGGAAAGACCGTAACCCCCGACATTGGCGGTAATGCTTCCAGCGGACAGTTCACCGATGCCGTGATTGCCGCGATGTCTTGCGTGTGAGAATATATATTCCCTAAGGTCGCGACGAAAGACGTTTGCTTGACACCCGCGTTTCCAGGCCGTCGCCGGGTTCGCGGCATCGTCACACGATTGTGAAACAGCTCAGCCATTCCTCTTAGAGAGCGCTGCGTTACCTGGAGCCCCTCAGGCGATCCCTACCTCATCTTTCCTCTTACTCCTCCGATGGAAGGGAAGGAGGGTAATTGAATGGCTTTTCAACAACCAGTGGTGGCTTATAGCGAATCTTGGCGCCGGTTTCTTATCGGCCGTAGTCCAGCTACCGAGCGGTTGGCAGAAAAAATACGGCTTCTAGGCTCCAAACGGGCGACCGTGCTGATCACGGGGGAAACCGGAACCGGCAAGGAAGTAACAGCCAGGGCCATTCATGCCGCCGGGCCGCGCGCGCAGTTGCCGATGATCGCCGTGAACTGCACCGCCCTCCCCGAGACACTGCTCGAAGCCGAATTGTTCGGCCGCACCCGCGGGGACTTTACCGGCGCGGTACAAAGCCGCACCGGGCGCTTTGAGCAGGCCAACCGCAGCACCCTGTTTCTGGATGAGATCGGGGACATGCCGATGGATACGCAAGGGAAGCTATTGCGCGTGCTGCAAGAACGTGAATTTCAACGCGTGGGAAGCTCGGAGACGGTGCGGGTGGATGTGCGCGTGATCGCCGCCACCAACGCCAGCCTCACGGACCGCATCCATGCGGGCAAGTTTCGCGAGGACCTCTACTACCGGCTGAATGTCGTGCCGCTGTTCGTGGCCGCGCTCCGAGACCGGCAGGAGGATATCCCCCTCCTTGCCGAGCATTTTGTCGAGAAGATCTGCCTCGGGGAAGGCATTCCCGTACGTTACTTTTCCGAGGACGCCAAGACCCTGCTCTGTTCCTATGGCTGGCCGGGCAATGTAAGGCAACTCGAGAATTCCATCGAGAACGCCCTGGCACTGAGCGGTGACCGGATGACGCTTCTTGCCTCCGATTTCAATCTACCGGAGCCGTTGCCGCGCCGCGATTCCAGCCCATCAGGCGCCCAGACGGTTTCCCTGCCGGAGGCCGGATTCGATTATGCAAGCACGGTCGGCCGTATCGAGCTGCAAATTTTGGAACAAGCCCTTCTCCGCACCGGAGGCAACAAGTCCCAGGCCGCCGGCCTGCTGCATCTGAAGCGAACCACCCTCACCGCGAAACTGCGCAGTCTGTCGAGGGCCGTCATCCGTTGAGGCCGCTATTGTTTTCGCTGGCCGATGCAGTAAAGCGCCTTCGCCGTCCGCAGGAAGATCTGTCCGTCAGACACCGCAATCGAGCTCAATACGTAGTCATCAATCGTGTTCTCGGCCAGTACTTCAAACTTCCCGGAAGCCTTGATCACCGTCGTCACACCGTCCTCGCTGGTGACATAAATTTTGCCATCGGCCAACACCGGCGACGTGCTGTAGGTGCCGGTCCGGACACGCTGCGGCCCCCATACTTCCTTGCCTGTCTTCCAGTCAAAGCACCAGTAGATACCTTTGTCATTCACTACCCACAGCAGTTTCCCATCGGTGACCGGAGTGGGCACATCAGGACCGTTCTGGGTGGACCAGACACGATGAGACGTGGACACGTTGCCGCGGCCGCCGCCGCGGAACATTATCATCGGCTTGATACGCGTCGGCGCCAGCACCAGTTCTCCCACCGCCACCGGCGAGGCCACGATTCGATAGGCCGGATCATTGTTCACGTTGAACCCGTCCCCGCGCCATAGCTCTTTTCCGGTGGCTAAATCGTGCCCGGTAATCACGTCCCCGCCGGTGATGACCAGTTCTAATTTGCCGCCCACGTTCACCAGCGTCGGGGTGGTGTAGGAGTCGGGAGATTCCCGGATCGCCGGCGTCGGCCGCTCCACGCGCCACACCGTCTTGCCGGTGTTTTTATCAAGCCGCAGAATGTAGGACGGATCGTCGGTGTGCATCCCATGGGTGACCTGCACGTAAAGCGAGCCCTCGTGCAGCAGCGGGGAATTGGCGTAGCCATGGTTCAATCCGAACTTCCCGTATTCTTTCTGGATATCCCTTGTCCACTTCTCATTCCCCTGGAAATCGAAGGATTTTAGAATGCCGGTGCCAGTCATCACCCAGATGTTCTTTCCATCAGTGGCCGGCGACGGCGACGACATGTTCTGTTTCCGCGCCTTGCGGTTCCCGCCGCCCATCGATCGCTTCCACAGCACCTCGCCCTTCGTCCGGTCCACGCACCAGAAGGCCAGCTTGTCTTCATCCTCGGCGACGTTCAGGAAAATCCGCTCCCTCCATACAATCGGCGTCGCCCCGCTCCAGGTAGGCAGCGGAAGCTTCCAGGTAATGTTTTCCGTTTCACTCCATTTCAAAGCCAAGCCGGTTTCATGGCTCACGCCAGTCCGCTCCGGCCCGCGCCACTGGGGCCAGTTTTCCGCCGCCGCGGGGCCGGCCATCGTCAGCAAAAGGAGCAGTGCCTGGACTTGCATATTCATCTTCACTATAAGGTACCCGCCTCATTCCAAATGTTACCGCGTGCTATTTTGATTCTATGAGGCAGAGCACGCGCCGCATGTTTCTGGCCACGCTCCCTGCCATTTCGTTGCGTGCCGCAACCGAAAAGGGGCGGGTGCTGCCTGCGGAAGCGAAGCGTTACCTCGATCCGGCTACGGAGTTCCCGGTCGAGTTGCTCACAAATCCCGAGCACTCCAGTTTATTGCCTTATCCCTACGCCCGCTCCATCGGCCGCAAGGGAGTTTTTTTCCTTTTCGCGGCTGACCGAGGCTCGGGCCTCCAGGCATTCCGCTACGAGCTGCGAAGCGGCGAAATCAAGTGCCTTACGGATGCCAAATCCCTCGCCCCCGGGACTCTCAACCTGCTCCCGGAAGACAGGCAGTTCGCGTATGTGGACGGCCGCTCTCTGTTCGTGTCCCCGCTGGCAAGCTTGAAGGAGCGGAAGGTATACGAGATTCCGGACGGCTGGGAGCTGGGAGAGGGCTTTAGCGTCGCCGGCGACGGGCTATATGCCGCGTTAATCGAGAAGCAGGGAGCGAAGTCGCGTCTCTGCCTGGTGGGTCTGGCGCGTGGCAATGCCACCACGGTGGTGGAGCATAACGGTGTGCTGGGCCATCCCCAAACGCGCCCCCGCCGTGCCGGGATTCTCTATCAACGGGACGGCGCCCTGTGGCTGGTGAACTACGACGGACAGAACAACCAGAAAATTTCCAGCCTCGCGTGCTCCGCCGGAGCTGCCCTCTGGTCGCCGGACGGCCGCACCGTAGCCTATCTACAGGCGAAAGACCGCTCCATCGCGCTGCGGGAAGCCACTCCGGACACCCAGCAGGACAAACTATTCGCACCGACCAGCCAGTACGGGAACTTTGCGCAAAACCCCGATGGAAGCGTACTGTGCGCCGCCAGCCGTAGTGTTGCCGCGCCCTACGTGTTTGCCATGCTGCGCTCCAGCCGACGGGAATTGACCCTCTGCGAGCATAAGGCATCCGATCCGGCAACGGTCGCCCCCATCTTCTCGCCCACCAGCCAGCGCATCTATTTTCAGAGTGACCGCCACGGCAAGCCTGCGATTTATTCCGTAGTGGTAGACCGGTTCATCGAAAAGACGGACACGTAGCGCTGCCCGCTAGCGGTTGCGGGAGTGTGCTGCGGGCTTCAAAAGCCCCTCTTTACTTCTTCAAACTTCGCACATAAGCCACCACATTATCCACCGGGTCGCCGGTAACAGCCTTCGCCGCCTTCATCTTCCCCTTACCTTCGGTGATTATTTTTTTTAAATCGCTATCGCTGAGCGCCTGCACTTCGGCCGAGCGCAGGTCCCTCATCTCCACCTTCATCATTTTGGCGATGTTGGCGTTGGGCGTACCGTCGCCCCCGTGACACGATTTGCAGGACTTGTCTTCTAATTCCAGCCGCGCCGGATTCTGCGCCATCTTTGGCGCATGGTTCCACATCGCCACTCCGATATCGGTGAGCGTCTTATTCCTCAGCCGCGGCGCCA
The DNA here is from genome assembly GCA_035526195.1 of Bryobacteraceae bacterium. Lineage (GTDB taxonomy): Bacteria > Acidobacteriota > Terriglobia > Bryobacterales > Bryobacteraceae > CADEFT01. The sequence continues at coordinate 33,393 of DATLCW010000005.1, read as the reverse complement.
GGGCAAGCTTGCCGCTGTGGCAGCCTGCGCAGACCGAATTGGAAAAGCCGCATCGGCTGCCGCAGCCTTCGGATCTCCCCCGTTCGAGGTGCGTCCGGGACGATCGAATCATTGCCGCCCTCGGCGCGGAATTGGAGCTTTCCGCGCTCGCCAAGCGGCTGAAAGGCCCAGTTCTTACCCATCGAGAGATCGAAGTCTTTAGGCCCGGCGTAATCAGGACGTCCGTGCCGCGTTGCCATAATGGCAAAGTTCGGGATGATTCTGAATGTTGAACTCCGGAATTTCATTTCATGGTTACAGACGATATTATGCTTTCTTGGTAAAACAAGTGCCGCGGATTTTGCTCCCCGTGGCGCCGCGCGGACAGGATCTGGCCCGCTTACTTCTCATCAGTTATTTCATTGAAGTCGAAAACGGCACCTTTTACGACGCCCCTCCATGTTGGAAAGGACCGCGCTCGGTTCACTCACGATGGATCCCAGAATCTCCCGCTCGCGGCGCAAGTCGACTCCCCGTAGTGACGTCACGCTCCCACAAGCGGCCGGATTCCCGCGCTCTGACTCCAGGCCACTCGACTCCCGGCGACAACCACGGACGCTACGGCCTCGGGCCTTTTTCCGCTCCGGCGGGCCTCTCGCCACTCTCCGTCACACCTGGTAGATTCGCTGCGTTGCATAAATTTGCTAGCGGCGAATCGCCGCGTCGCGCTGGATCGCGCACGGATGAATGGATAGCGATCTGGTATTCATTCGTCACGTAGGATAACGTGTTAGTCAGCGGTGGAGCGCTGAATAATCAGCTTCGATCTGCTCACAGGCCTCACTCAGCGAACTGCTTGAAGCTGCCTTCTGCTTGAACTTCTGACATCGCGCTGACCAGGATTGGTCGCAGAGCATTTCCTCGATCGCCGATCTGAGTCGAAGCGCGAAGTTGCTGGACGACTGGCGGACGGCTCGTCCTACTCCCAGTTGTTCGATGCGAGCGGCATTGTCATATTGGTCGTGTCCAAAGGGAACCGCGATCTGGGGAACACCCGCCATTAAAGCCAAAGAGATCGTGCCCAGACCTCCATGATGAACCACGACTGAGGCGAAGGGAAACAGTTGGCTCATCGGTATGTATTCGTACTGATGTACATTCGCAGGCAGGGGCGTGTCCAGCCCGCCTGTGCTTTTGCCCGTTAGCAATATAGCCCGCCATGGCCGCCCGGAGGAAACGGCGACTGCAGTGCGAAAAAAGTGGATTGCCGCGGGTCCCGCAGACCCCGCGGCAAAAATCACCAGCGGATCACCCGGTTCGAGGAGTTCCGCCGGTACAGCCTGGCCACCGCCCTGATCGAATACGGTGAAGCCGGCGTAGACCAGTTGAGCTGGCCAGTCGGAGGGTCTCGGCGCGAACCACTCCGGGAATAGGGCAATGACCCGCTCCGGCGAGAGACACCACTCATACCAGAGATTCTTCGCCCCCGCCAAGCCGGCTGACTCTCGTATCTTGCCGAGTGACGGACCAAGCTCCCTGTCCCACAGTCGCGATACCAGTGCGAAAAACGCCCGCCGTAACAGGGATGGCGCCCACTGTGGGCACGCGATGCCCGGCGTCACCGGCATGTGTTGGACACTACGCAGCGAAAATGGAGTTACCACGCAAGTAATCAACCGAAAGCCATGCTTCTCCTGGGCAATTCTCGCTCCGTAGGCATACAGGTTGGCCAGGATAGTCCAACGTTCCGGCTCCAGCGACGAGATCAACTCATACACCGGGTTCACAGCGGGTATCAGGAAGCGCTGCGCCACAACGCGCATCGAACGCGTCGCATGGTAAAAGTCCGGGTCATCGGTGACTCCCTGAAGACCGTCCAAAGACTGAAATACCAGGCCGCTACTCTGAACCGCGCCCTTGTACTGCGGCATGGAGGCCATATGCACCTCGTGCCCACGCTGCTGAAGTGCGCGGCCAAAGCCAATCATAGGGAAAACATCCCCGGCCGTGCCGAGAGCAACCATCATGATTCGCATGACTGGAAGAGAAGTTGCCCGCTGCGGAGTTTCATAGAGTCTGTTCAATTCCCGCGGAAAACCAGAAGAAGAGGCCCACGTATGTCTCCCAGAATCTCACGATTGCGGCGCGCGTGCATCCGGCCGCCGGGCTGTTAGCGGACCGGACCGCGCGAACGACGGGAACGGCTCTTTGCTATACCTTATGGAGTTGTTAGAGTACAGCACGGGCGGGCCGAATCTCGAAAAGAGCAAGGGGGGAATCGTTCCCGGCGAATCGGCCCCTGCTTCGCATGTTCGTTTGCCCGCCCTCGACGGTCTGCGGGGCCTCGCTGCTCTTTGTGTCCTGGCAAGCAATATCTGGAATCAAATGCCGCCGTCTTCGAACACGTGGCCGGCGGCAGCATCTCAAAGCAATTGGATGCCGCATGGCGACTTCGCGGCGGCAATATTTTTCGTGCTCTCGGGCTTTTGTCTCATGTCGTCGTCCCTCCGGGGAGCCAGTCCTTTAGACAATTTTCCCGGGTTCCTGTGGCGCCGCGTGCGCAGGATCTGGCCCGCTTACTATGCATCGTTGCTCCTTACGCTTCTTTTGATCCGTTACTCCATCGGGGTCGAAACCGGTACCGCCTGGGACCTAGCCCTACCGGTAACGGCGGGCGGAGTGATCAGTCACATCCTGCTGGTTCAGAATGCTTATGCTCCATTTCAGATCAATCCGATGCTCTGGTCGATGGCGTGCCAATGGCAAAGCTACTTCCTGTTTACGATTCTGCTGAGCCAGTGGGAACGGCGCCGGGCGTGGATGGCGGCGCGCACGATGGGGTTCTTTGTGATTGCTCAGCTTCTCCTGATGTTCCTATTGGGGGGAGCGCCTGAAGAGAGGCCTTTCGGATTTCGCATGATCCTGATGCAACTCGCATTTTTTGCCGGAATGGGAGCCGCCAAAGCGGCCTTAACCAACAGCCGCCGCCGATCTGGACGACAGTGGCACTGGGTTTTCGCAATCAGCCTGAGCACCTTCGCGACCGTGTGGAGCAGCGGCGTGCTGCCGGTCCCGTGGCGAACCATTCTCATGGACGTCCTGGCGGGAACCGCGACGGTGGCTGCCCTCCACATCATGACGGCGACGGAGCCCAACCGGCTTGAGACACTGTTCCGTTGGCGTCCCTTCGTCCTCGCGGGAGCGTTTTCTTTCAGCCTGTATCTCACCCAACTGCCCGTGTTACAGCTTCTCCGGCGCTATGACATGCTGCCGAACCGCGCCGCCGGAGCGAATCCAATCCTTCTCTTCGGCATGCTGGCGATCCTGTCGGCGCTGCTGGCCGCCTATTTGTTCTCTCTGGTGTTTGAAAAGCCTTTCCGGGCCGTTGAAAGCCCCTTTCCTTTCGGAAAGCGGCAAGCCTAAAGCCGGGGTCTCGCTGCGCGGGTGGTGGCAAGGACACGAGGACGCTCCTCGCCCAGGACAAGAATCAATTTAATTCGGCCCGCCCAGGATCTGTTCCTCGCTGTACTGGCAGGTGATGGGGAAGTCATCCTCGATGATGCCCGTCCCGACGCTAGCAAAGATGATGGCTATCTCGTATGCCTCTGCGATGGCGTCGGGAATCTTCGGTTTCAGACTCGGGTTGTGAGCGAGCAGCCGTGCAATCCGGCGCCGCTGCTCCCGAATCGTTGCCTGCCAACCTCCAGTAGCCTTTTCTGGCTGGTATTCGGATTTCAGCAGATGCTGAATAAGTACTGCTAAATGATTGACGAACTGCTGTTCCTGAGATTTACCCAACGTCTCCAGCTCCTCCGCAATGTGATCCGCGTCGACAGGCTCTCCTGCCCGCAACCTCCGCGCCTGCTCAAAAGCCCATGCGTGGAAGTCATCGTGGATGTTTGTGCCGCTCACTGTTTAAGCCACCGGTTTCATTACGCCCAGAGCGGCCAGTGTCATCAGGAAGCCGACGACGGTGATGATTGCCGCGGACACCACCGGTAACATCGCAAAGATCGGGCTGTTGGTCACACGGGGCGTGGAGGGCAGCAGGTGTTTGGCGTAAAGCACGGCGCAACCGATGGCGATCAGCACCAGTGAAAGGCCAAGACTGAAGCTGGTAAGAAGAAGAAGTCCAAAGCCCACCCTGCCGATCGCGATGGAACTCAGCAACAGCACCAGCGCCGAAGGACAGGGCACTAAGCCGCCGCTCACCGCGAGTCCCACCAGGTTGCCGAAAGTCACTTCGCCTTCCGGTACATGGGTGTGGCCTCCCGGACCATGATGATGGTCGTGGTCATGGTCATGTGTATGGGTGTGCCCGTGAGGATGCGCGTGCGTATGGCCGGCGTGCGCATGCGCCAACTCATGTTCATGATCGTGAGCATGGTGCGGGGCCACCGGAGACTTTTCCGCCAGCGCGCCCAGTCTGCGGAAAAACAGCGAGCCGCCGATAAACACGATCATCAGCCCGGAAATCGCGCCGAGGATTGGAAAAATCTTGTCCGGGACGATGTACTGCGAAAGAAACAGGGTGCCCAGTCCAAGCAGGAACACGCTAACGGTATGGGTGAACGTGACCATCGCGCCCAGAAAGAGTGCGTGTTTGAAGGTGCCGCGAGAGCCCACCAGATATGCCGCCACAATGGTTTTTCCGTGGCCCGGCGAGAGCGCGTGCATGGCGCCGAAACCGAACGCGAGCAGCAGACCCAAAAGAATCGGCCCCGGTCCCAGATCCCCACGGCTCAACAGGGTCGAAAGCATGTCGCCCTTCTGAACCGTACCGGGAACGTTTTGCTTCACCGCGGGAGACGTGGTGGACTGCAAAGACTGCAGCGCAGGCCGCGGCTGCTGCACAGGCTCAATCACGGTGGGCGCCGGCGCCGTTGCGACCGGTTGCCATTCCATCTGCGCGCGAAGATCCTGCGGCGGAGCCACCGCCGGGTCCTGGGGATAGGCAGTCAATCCTTCGCTCACATCTTTGTTCGTGTGGCTGGCACGTTTCACCTCTACGCCCTCGCGGCCATTGATCACGATCTCCTTCCAACCGGCGCGATCGGGAAAATTCCTGTCCTCGTAGGCCAGCGTTCCCTGCTTCGCAACGATCCAGGCCTTTGCGGTAATGCGCAGTACCGGCAGGTTCCCGGCGCCGTCGGCGATCGCGATGTCCGCCGACTGCACTCGCGCTGGAACGGCCTGCCCATTCACCGTGATTGCCAGATTCGATACCCAGGAGCGCGCCTGATCGAGAGCCTTTGCTTTAAGCTCCGCGGGAGCGCTGGTGCGCTCCAGTTTCCAATCCCGGAGAAGCTCGAAGGTCGGGATCTCGGCCAGATCGAGCGCGTAGACCAGCGCGACACCGCCCGGTTTCGGCTCGAGGCGCGAGTAGTGGCTGATGCTGAAATTGCCCATCGGATGGCTGAACAGACCAAAGGCGCTGAAGAAGAGCAGAAGCGGGAGGCGCGGGTTCATTACAATGGAGCATACGGATTCTGCCCGCGAATGGATGTATGCGAAACGTGGTGACGGCAATGGATATCCCCCTTTCCGGGGAGCTTAAAATCGCAATTGGGACTATTGTAACTCCCTCGGCGCGGGATCTTGCACGTGAGCGCGGCGTTTCGATTGCCGAAGTAAAGCCGGAAGAGCTGAACGCTATTGCCGCGCCGGACCGGACGGTCGCCATCGGATCCGACCATGGCGGTTACGGCCTGAAGGAGGCGTTGAAACCGCTCGTCACCGAACTGAAGTTTTCCCTGTGCGACGTCGGGGTCCACGAAGCAAAATCCGCCGACTATCCGGACATTGCCCTCCAGGTGGCGGAACTGGTGGCCCAGGGAAAAGCAACCCGCGGCGTGATCATCGATGGAGCCGGCATCGGGTCGTCCATGGCCGCAAACAAGGTGCCGGGCGTCCGCGCAGCCCTATGTTACGATAAGGCTTCGGCTCGCAACAGCCGTGAGCATAACAACGCCAATGTGCTCACTCTTGGAGGCCGGCTGCTCACCACCACCCAAGCTGAAGAGGTGCTCCGCACGTGGCTTGAGACTGCGTTCGCCGGCGGCCGTCACGCGGCGCGGGTTGAAAAAATTACAGAAATTGAGAAGAGATTCGCCACGTGGACGCCCAGGAGTTAGACCGGCTAGTCGCACAGATTGGAGACGAGATCCTGGCGCGGATCCCGCGTAACGGGGGCTTTGCGCCCAACGCCGAAGGACTCAACGTTCCCGATCTCGTATGCCCCGGCTGTACGCAGCGTTGCGCGCAAACCTGCGCCAGCAAGACCCGCCAGATCATTGCCGCGGGAGCCGATCGCGTCTCCGCTTCGGAAAAGACCACCCGCATCGATGCCCACATCGCCTCCATGATCGACCACACCATGCTCAAACCCGAAGCAACAAGGGATGAGATCGTGAAGCTGTGCCGGGAGGCGCGCCAATATACGTTCGCCAGCGTCTGCGTAAATCCCTATTGGGTGCCGCTGGTGGCCGCGGAATTGTCCGGTTCCCCGGTGAAGGTTTGTACGGTGGTTGGCTTTCCGTTGGGAGCCACACCCACAGCGATCAAGGTGGCCGAAGCGGAAGCCGCGATCAAAGTGGGCGCGCAAGAGGTGGACATGGTGATTAACGTGGGCGCACTTCGCTCCAAAGACCTCGATGTGGTGCGCATGGATATTCAGGCTGTCGCGGAAGCCTGCCACCGCGGCGGCGCCATCGTAAAAGTGATCCTCGAAACCGCGCTCCTGGACGACAATCAGAAAGTGATTGCCTGCTCCCTGGCCAAAATCGCCGGCGCGGACTTCGTCAAGACCTCGACTGGATTCTCTAAATCCGGGGCGACGGCCCACGACATTGCCTTGATGCGCGCCGCTGTGGGGCCGGAAATGGGGGTAAAAGCGAGCGGCGGCATTCGAACTCTTGAAGATTTGAGAACCATGGCCACGGCGGGCGCAAGCCGTATCGGAGCCAGCGCCAGCGTGAAGATTGTGCAGGAAACCGCGGCCTAGCGGCGCTCTCTCATACGATGGCCGAAGTATCCAAATCCCGTTCCCGTTTCCGCGAGCGCGCCGAATTGCTCGACTTTCTCCTGGAAGTCTCGTCGGTCACCGCGGAAACTCTTGACCTGGACCAATTGCTGGAGAATGTGGCAACGATCGTCCGGGGCGTGATTCCCTTTGAGTTGTTTGCTATTCTGCTTTCCAGCGAGCGTCCGAAAGGGCTAAAGATTCGTTACGCGATGGGTCATCGTCCGGAAGTGGTGCGTAACATGGTGATCTCGCTGGGAGAAGGCCTGACGGGCATCGCGGCGGAGACACGTCAACCGGTGATGACCGGTGAGGTCAGGAACGACCCGCGTTATCTCAGTGGGCTGGACGCGGTGCGGAGTGAGTTGGCGGTTCCCATGATTGCCCGCGGCAAACTGGTGGGCGTGATCGATGTCGAATCGACCAAGACAAATGCCTATACCGCTCATGACCGCGCGCTGCTGCAGTTGATTGCCGGACGGGTCGGATTCTCGATCGAAAACGCACGGCTCTACCGTCGCGTGGAACGTCAGAATCGCCTTCTAAAAACGTTGAGCTCCGTCTCGCAGGAATTTTCTTCGATTCTGGCCGTCGATGAGCTACTGCGAAAAATCGCCGCCATCATTCGCAAGCTGGTGAACTACGACGCGTTCAGCCTCCTGCTGGTGGATGAAGAGCGCAAGGTGTTGCGGCATCATTTCAGCCTGCGCTACGACCAGCGGGTGGAGATCGACAACATCCCGCTTGGCTCGGGTATCACGGGGGCGGCGGTGGCTGCCCGCGAACCCGTGAAGGTACGCGACACGCTTGCCGACCCCCGCTACATATCCTCTCATCCCGGCATCAAAAGTGAAGTGGCGGTGCCGCTGTTCCTGCATGACCGAGTTATCGGAGTGCTCGATCTCGAAAGCGAGCGGATGGGCTTCTTCACCGACGATCATGTGCGGGTGCTGTCGCTGCTGGCGCCGCAGGTAGCGAGTTCCGTCGAGAATGCCCGGCTGTACGAGGAATTGGCATCCCGCGAGCAGCGCATGGAACAGGATTTACGCGCCGCCCGCAAGCTGCAGAAGATCCTGCTGCCGCGCACGGCGCCCGATATTGAAGGCTTGGAAATCGCCTTGGGCGCCAGACCGGCGCGCGAAATCAGCGGCGATATCTACGATTTCTTTGCACGCGATGAATGCCGTTTCCTGCTTTGCTTCGGAGATTCAAGCGGCAAGAGCGCCGCGGCGGCTCTGTACGGCGCGCTGGTCAGCGGCTTGCTGCGCAGCATGGCGCAAAGCGAGAAGTCTCCCAGCGCCTTGATGGCCATGCTGAATGAAGCGCTGCTGGAGCGAAAAGTGGAGACGAAGTATGTCACGCTGCTGCTGATGCTTTGGAATGCGAAGGATCGCACATTCACTATGACGAATGCCGGAAATACGCAGCCCATGATCTGCCGCGGGGATGAGATCATTGTGCCCAAAGTGGAAGGAATTCCCGTCGGCCTGCTGGAGGATGTGAATTACGATGAGGTCATTTTTCAAGCCGAACCCGGCGACCTGGTGCTGCTCTATTCGGATGGCGTGCAGGATCAACAGCGGCCTGCCGACGATGGGGAAGAGCAATACGGTACCAAACGCCTCTCGAAGTTGTTGCGCAAGGTGAAAGAGAAGCCGGCCGCCGAACTGGTGGGAGCTATATTTCGAGATCTTGATTTGTTCGCGGCGGGCGCTCCGATCAACGACGATCAGAGCATCATCCTGATGAAAGTATGCTGATGATGGAAGTTCCTTTCAACTACCGAGACAACTTGCTCCACGTGGAGGATGTGGCACTGGACGCCATCGCCAAGCGCGCTGGCACGCCGTGTTACGTCTACTCGTCGAACGCGATTCTCAGCCGCTATCGCGCCTACGATCGCGCCTTCGGCAACACACAACATAAGGTTTGTTATGCCGTAAAAGCGAATGCCAACCTGGCGATCCTCGGCATGCTGGCGCGCGCCGGAGCGGGGTTCGACATTGTGTCGGGCGGCGAGCTATACAAAGTACTGAAAGCCGGCGGAAAGCCGGAGCACATCCTATTCTCCGGAGTCGGCAAGACAGCCGAAGAAGTCGAATTCGCGTTGGAAACGGGAATTCACAGTTTTAACTGCGAGTCGGAAGCCGAGCTTTCCCTCATCGATGCGCTCGCTGCCCGCGTGGGCACCAAAGCCAAGGTGGCGCTCCGGGTCAATCCAGACGTGGACGCCGAAACACATCCCTACATCTCGACGGGACTTCGCGAACACAAGTTCGGCATCGACATCCAAGAAGTGGAGGAGATCTACCAGCGCGCGCGGTGGCATCACAATCTGGAGTTGGAAGGCGTGAGCTGCCATATAGGCTCGCAATTATTGAACCCGGAACCTCTGCTCTCCGCTCTGGATCACATGCTCGCGCTCATTCAGCGGCTACGCGCCAAGGGCATCGCGATCCAGAATTTGGATCTGGGCGGAGGGCTCGGCGTGTCCTACCGTTCTTCGGAAAGTGCTCCTTCCATCTCCGACTACATCACGCGCATCAAAAACAAGGTGGCGGGCCGCAATCTCACCCTGATGGTAGAGCCCGGGCGCTCGCTGGTGGCCGACGCGGGCGTGCTTCTCAGCCGCGTGCTCTACCGGAAGACGAACGGCGGCAAGGAATTTGTCATCCTGGACGCAGCGATGAATGATCTGGTTCGCCCCGCACTTTACAAAGCGCATCACGAGATCATCCCGGTGAAGCGCGAGGAGCGACTAGGAACCATCACCGCCGACGTGGTTGGCCCGGTGTGCGAATCGGGAGATTTTCTGGCCAGGGATCGGGAAGTGGCCAACGTCCTTCCGGGCGACCTGGTGGCGGTTCTTACCGCGGGCGCGTATGGCTTTGTGTTGTCTTCCAACTACAACGCCAGACCGCGAGCGGCGGAAGTAATGGCCGCGGGCAACGGCTGGCGAGTCGTTCGCCAGCGGGAATGTAACGAAGATCTTGTGCGCGGCGAAATGGTCTAACCGCCATACGTCAGGTGAAGCTGCAACGAGACCAGGACCTATTGCGGCTCGACCTGGTAATTGGGTGCTTCTTTCGTGATGATTACGTCGTGCACGTGACTTTCACGCAATCCCGCGATAGTCACACGCAGGAAGCGCGCCTTGTGGTGCAACTCCGGAATCGTTTCGCAGCCACAGTAACCCATACCTGCTTTGACGCCCCCAACCAGTTGAAACACCATCTCTGACAGCGGACCCTTGTAGGGCACGCGTCCTTCAATGCCTTCGGGCACCAGCTTGGCATTGGGATCCTGGGAATAGCGCTCGCTCGAGCCTTGTGTCATGGCTCCCATGGAGCCCATGCCGCGGTAGCTCTTAAACGTGCGGCCCTGATAGAGAATTGTCTCTCCGGGGCTTTCATCGGTCCCGGCAAACAGACTGCCGATCATGACGCAATCGGCCCCCGCGGCGATTGCTTTTGTCACATCCCCTGAGTATTTGACGCCCCCATCCGCGGTGAGCGGGACATCGGCGTCCTGGGCAGCTTTGGAGCAGTCCATAATAGCCGTGATCTGAGGCACGCCCGCGCCACTCACGATGCGCGTGGTACAGATGGACCCGGGTCCAATGCCAACCTTGATGCCGTCCACTCCGAGCTCGATCAGATCGCGAGCACCTTCAAAAGTGCCCACATTGCCCGCTACCAGGTCCACTTCCGGAATGGCATTCTTGACGGCGGCAACGGCTTCCAGCACCCTTTCGCTGTGGCCGTGCGCAGTGTCGATGCACAACACATCCACTTTCCTTCGCACCAGCTCATGGGCGCGCTCCAGAAAGTCGCCTGTGGCTCCAATGGCGGCGCCGACGCGGAGCCGGCCCTGGGGGTCCTTGGCCGCGTTCGGATACTTCAGTTTCTTCTGAATATCCTTCACCGTAATCAGGCCTTTGAGCACGTACTGGTCATCCACGACCAGCAACTTCTCGACCCGATGGCGGTGCAGAATCTGCTGCGCTTGTTCGAGCGTAGTTCCCACGGGGACCGTAATGAGGTCGTTTTTCGTCATCACGTCGCTTACCAGCAGGTCATAGCGGGTTTCAAACCGCAGGTCGCGATTGGTTAGAATGCCCACCAGCTTCCCCCCCGCGGTCACCGGAACGCCGGAGATGCGGTAGCGCTTCATGAGGTTCAGCGCGTCGGAGATTTTCTGATCCGGTCCGATAGTAATCGGATCGACGATCATCCCGCTTTCCGACCGCTTGACGCGATCTACTTCCTCCGACTGTTTGTCGATGGACATATTCCGATGGATGATACCAATGCCGCCCTGCTGCGCGAGCGCAATCGCCAGATGCGACTCGGTAACGGTATCCATGGCAGAGCTGACGATCGGGATGTTCAGCGCGATGTTGCGGCTGAAGCGGGTCCGTGTGTCCACCTGCGCGGGCAGTACATTACTACGCGCGGGCTGCAACAGGACATCGTCGAAAGTTAGCCCCTCGGGGATGCTCTCCTGAACCATAAGTCGAGGTTAGCGCAGATGCCTTTCCGATGTCAGCTTTTTCCATGGCGGCTAGCGCAACTCTCCGACACGATGGATCTTGAGCAGATTGGTGGCTCCTTTACGTCCGATCGGCTGGCCTGCGACAAAGACGACCGTATCCCGGGGCTTCAGGCTCTTGCGTTCACAGAGCATTTTATCCACCTGGGTGAGCATCGCATCGGTGCTTTCCAACTGCGGCGCGACGACCGCCCGCACACCGTAGTTGACGGTCAGCTGCCGGGAAACCTCCGGCCGGTGCGTGAAGACGTACAACGGCACCGGCGGCCGGTAGCTGGACACTAGGCGTCCGCTCGAGCCGCTGACGCTGAAGACCACGATGGCCGTCGCTTTCACCATCTGGGCCGCCTCAATCGCCACTCGGGCAATGATCTGGGGGTCGGAGAGTTGTTGCCCCTCGGGAAATGAATGGTATCCCTTCTCCCGGATGCTGCCTTCCGTCTCCACGGCGATGCGTGCCATCATCCGCACCGCCTCGATAGGATGATCGCCAGCTGATGTCTCAGCGGAAAGCATCAGCGCATCGGTGCCGTCGTAGATCGCGTTGGCGACATCGCTCACTTCCGCCCGCGTGGGAAACGGATTTTTAATCATCGACTCCAGCATCTGGGTGGCGGTGATGACAAACTTGCCATGCTTGCGAGCTCGTTGGATAATCGTTTTCTGGATGGCGGGCACCTTCTCAAGCGCCATTTCCACGCCCAGATCGCCGCGCGCCACCATTACCCCGTCAGACTCTCCGAGGATCGCCTCGAGATTCTCGCACGCTTCCGGTTTCTCGATTTTCGACACGATCGGCAGTACCGCGTCGTTCTCTTCCAGAAAATGCCGTAGCCGCAGCACGTCCTCGCGATTGCGCACAAAAGAAAGGGCAACAAAGTCGATGCCCGCTTCCAGACCCTGGCGCAAATCGGCCATATCCTTTTTGGTGAGCGAGGGAGTACTTACTTGAACTCCGGGCAGATTGATTCCTTTGCGATCGCTGATGTAGCCGCCGTTCACCACTTCAGAGACCACCTGAACGCCATCGGTGGATAGGACGCGCAGTTCAATGCTTCCGTCGGCCAGCAGGACGCGGTCGTCAGGTTTGAGGTCCTTTGCAAACTCGGCATACGTGGTGGAGGCTCGCTCCGCGCTGCCCATCATCTGTTCCGTAGTAATCGTGAAAGCCGCTCCGGGTCGAAGCTCGCAGCCGCCATTTTCAAAGGAGCCAAGACGGATTTTCGGGCCTTGAAGATCGAGCAAAATCCCGATCGTGGCCGTCATTTCCTCGGCGTTGCGGCGGACGGCGGCGATCAGATCGGGAATGTCGCTGCCGCGCACATGCGACGCGTTGATGCGAAATACGTTAACGCCTGCGCCTATTAATTGCCGGATCGCGTCATCGGAGCGTGAGGAGGGACCCAGTGTGGCGACAATTTTTGTAGTGGGCATTTTTCGAATGTGCGAGACAGTATTATAACCAGACAGTTTGATAGAGACGGCTGACTCTACCGTTTACTATCTAATCTAACCTACGGGCGTCACCGCGAAGAACGCAACAGTTGCTCGCCTAAAACGGGAGTATCGAGCGCGCTCACTTCCGTGAAGGCATCCGGGGGAGGATCCCGATCGACGTTGGAGAACGACCCGTACATCTGCGCGGGAGGTCCTGGAAGGCGATTCGCGAAGCGGTAAGAGGACATCTTGTACGCCCTCGACATGAAGTCAATCCAGATCGGCAAGGCCGACGTCGCTCCCTGCAGGCCGAGATCGCGATTATCGTCGTAGCCAACCCAGATTACGCACAGCAGGCGGTCGGTGAACCCCACAAACCATCCGTCGTCATCGGTACCGGTCTTTCCGGCGGCGGCGAAAGGAAGCCGTCCCGCAAGATAGGCGGTACCGTTCAGCACGACGCCGCGCAACATATTAGTAAGCATTTGGGCCGTCTCCGGACGCATCACACTGGCGCTCTTCGGAGAAGCCTCATAGAGGGTGTTGCCATCCCACCCGCGCACTCGTTCGACCAGATACGGTTTGAGAGCCATTCCCTGATTCGTGAATGCGGTATAGGCCCCGGCCAGCGCCAAAGGCGATACTTCATAGCTCCCGAGCGCGGCGGAAGGTGTGGCGGCGACGCCCTCCAGCCCCGCATTCCTTGCGAGCGTCGCCACCCGAGAGTAACCTACCGCTTCCGCCACGCGTACTGCCGGGATATTCAACGAGCGATTAAGGGCCTCCTGCAGGGTGATGCGGCCCTGATATTCTCCACTATAATTTCTGGGAGCATAGACCTTCCCATTGAAGAAAAAAGTGCGCGGAATGTCGTTTACTTCCGAGTAAGGGCCGAGCGCGCCGTCGCGGGAACCGTACTCCATGGCCGCGGCATAAACGAATGGTTTAAACACGGATCCCGGTTGCCGGCGTGCCAAGGCGCGATTTACCTGGCTGGCGGCGAAACTACTGCCCCCCACCAGCGCTTTTACCGCGCCCGTGCGCGGATCAAGCGCTACCAGAGCGGCTTCAATTCGCGCCCCGCTCTTCGCTTTCCGGTTCAGCATGTCTACGCCGCGGCTGACGGCTTCCACTCCTAGCTGCTGCAAGCGCGCGTCGAGGGTGAGTGTCGTTTCGACCGGCTCATTTGCGTTCACTACCCGGCGCAGCTCCCGCGCCGCCAGTTGAAGGTAATGCCCGTTCTCCGCCGGCAGTTCCGCAAGCCGTACGGGTGTGGCGACGGCCTGCGCTTCCACCTGGGCATCGATTACCCCCGCTTTGCGCATGATCTTAAGCACCAGGTCGCGGCGTCTATTGGCGGCCTCGGGATGGCTGCGAGGATTCAAATAGGACGGCCGCTGGATGACGCCCGCGATTAGCGCGATGTCGGCGACATTCACATCCGCAATGTTCTTGCCCGTGAAGGCGAGCGCGCCATCCGCCACGCCCACAATTTCGTAAGGTCCCGCATTTCCGAACGGAACCGTGTTGAGGTAAAGCTCCAGAATCTCTTTTTTCTTGAGCCGCCTTTCCAGAGCCAGCGCAAACAGCCCTTCCTTCGCCTTGCGCGTGAGCGTGCGCTCGCGCGAAGTGAACAGAGTGCGGGACAACTGCTGTGTCAGGGTAGACGTACCTCTTGGGGACTCGCGATGCTTCACACCGATATAAGCAGCGCCTAAGGTGCGATATAAGTCGATCCCATGATGCTTGTAGAAGCGCTTATCCTCCACAGCGATTACAGAATCAATTAATTGCTGAGGAATATCTTTCAGACTCGCCCAGGCACGAGGCTGGTGCGGTTGTCCGGTGACGGGGATCAGCGGCTTGGCCCGGCAGCCTTCGCAATTCCAGACAACGCGCTCCGCCATTACCGCCTTCAGCCGATGCTCCACGATACGATCCACGCGCTTTTTAATAGGAACGGTAATGCCAATCACGATTAGGGCGATTGCAGTGCAAAAAGTAAGGAAACGCTGTTCTCTAGGGTTCAGAGGCACGCACCCGATACTGCAACTCGCGTACCACCCATCGTCGGTCTGTAAGGTATTGTATTGAGAGCCTTAACAAACGTTGCAAAGGTCTGGGGAATGCAATCGCTGCCGATCAAGGCATTTTTACTCGATTTGTTCATCCAGAACGGGAAACATCCGCTCATCAGATATCCTCTTTAACTGACCGCATGCCGCGTAAATATCCAGGCCCCGAGGCTTGCGAAGGAAGCACGGAATGGCACGCCTTACGATTTCCTGAAAAGACGCGATGCGTTCCGGGGCGGGAGCTTCAAAAGGGATGCCGGGTCCGGGATTAAGAGCGATTAAATTCACTTTGCAGTTCAGAGGGGTCAGCAGTTTCACGATACGTCGGGCATCGTCATCCGCATCATTCACGTCGCGCAACAAAACGTACTCGAAGGTCAGCCGCTCCCACGCGCGAAGAGGATAAGCGCGGCATGCTTCGATCAGCTCCTTCAAGGGATACTTACGCGTAATGGGCATTAATTGGCGGCGCTGTTCTTCGGTAGAGGCATTCAAACTGATCGCAAGCTTAGGCCGAACGGGTTCTTTAGCAAGCAGTGCGATCTTCGGAATAATGCCCGATGTCGAGAGGGTCAACCGGCGCTCGGATAGCCCGACGCCTTTGGGATCCGTCAACAGCCGCGTCGCTTTCAGTACATTTTCAAAGTTCAACAGCGGCTCACCTTGCCCCATCAGCACCACGTTAAGTTTGCTTACGTCGGCCGATAGTCCATTAGCAGCGGCCACATACAGAACCTGGCCGGCGATCTCCCCCGCGGTGAGATTTCGTTCCAGCCCAAGCAGGGCCGTAAGGCAGAAGCCGCAGTTCACCGGGCAGCCCACTTGGGACGAAATACAAAATGTATACCGGTCGCCCTCCGGCATCAGCACGGTTTCCACCGTTTTGCCGTCGGCGAGTTTTAGAAGGTAGCGTTTCGTACCGTCGACGGATTGAAAGACCTGCGCGGGAGTGGGTAATCCGAAAGCTGCGGCGGCTTGCAGTTGCCCCCGCAAATCGCGCGGCAATGTGGTGATCGCTTCCAGCCCGCCCACGCGCTGACGATAAATCGCATCGTAGATCTGCTGTGCCCGGAACGTAGGAACGCTCCCGCCCGCTAACTCTTCGAGCAGATTTTGAAGTTCGTTCTTATCGAGCCCCACCAGCGCTTCGTGCATACTCAAATTCCAGTGTAGCGGGCAGCGGCCTGTAACGCGATACAATAAGGTAGAGAATGAGCACGGTCCACAGCACGGATAACGTGCGCTCCGATACGCTACCCAACGGAATTACCGTTATTACCGAGCAAATGACTCATGTGCGGTCTGTCTCGGTTGGTATTTGGGTAACGGCGGGGTCGCGCAACGAGACGCCGCAACAAAACGGCATTTCCCATTTTATTGAGCACATGTTGTTCAAGGGCACCCAGAACCGTTCGGCGGAGGATATCGCCCGCCAGGTGGACTCCATGGGAGCCCATCTCGACGCCTTTACCTCCAAAGAGCTGGTCTGCTTCAACGCCAAGATGTTAGACGATCACCTGTCTCAGGCTTTCGATGTGCTGAGCGACCTGGTTCTCCGTCCCTTGTTTTTGGACGAAGATATCGAAAAAGAGAAAGGTGTTGTTCTGGAAGAGCTGAAGATGGAAGTGGACAATCCGGAATATCTGGTGCACGACATCTTTTCCAGCAGCATCTGGAAGAACCATTCCCTGGGGCGGCCCATCCTCGGCACCAAGGAGACCATCCAGGGTTTCACGCCGGACATGCTGCGAGACTACTTCCGGCGGATGTATGCACCGGGCAGCACGGTAATCACCGCCGCTGGAAATCTGTCTCATGACGTATTTGTAAAGATGGTTGCCGATCAGTTTGGCGGCTTGCAGCCTTATGAAGCTATCGATCCTTACGTAGCTCCGAAGGCCCATGCCAAGCTGATTTTCAAGAATAAGCGTTCGCTCGAGCAGGTTCATTTGTGTCTTGGCGTTCCGTGCCATCCGCTGCCGCATACGATGCGTTTTCCCTCGTATGTTTTGAATACGGTTCTTGGCGGAGGCATCAGCTCGCGGCTGTTCCAGAACATCCGGGAGAAGCGCGGGCTCGCCTATTCCGTCGGTTCGGAGCAGTTTCTTTATCGCGATTCCGGCCTTTTTTCGATTTATGCCGGCACTTCCCTCGCTTCCGTGCCGGAACTGCTGCGGTTGGTGCTGGTGGAGTTTCGCGATCTCAAAGATAACCTTGTCACCGATGAGGAGCTGCGCCGCGCCAAAGACAATCTGAAGGGGTCGCTGATGCTCGGCTTAGAGAGCACCGGCAGCCGCATGTCCCACCTCGCCCGCCAGTTTATTTATTTCCGCCGGTTTTCCACCATGGATGAAATTACCGAGGCGATTGAAAAAGTTCAGGCCGAAGACCTGCGCACACTTGCCAACGAGTATTTTCAGACGGAGAAGATCGCCATGACCGTGCTTGGCCGCTTAAATGGCTTCAAGATGGAGCGCGAACAGCTGGCTTGCTAGCTCCCTTTCCACTACGCCTTAGCCGGCTTATCGCTTAGCTTCCATTTCGATTCGTCGAAATAGAGCACCTTTCCCTGCCGGTAGCTCTGGACTGCCGCTGAAATCAGAACCTGCGCGTGAGCGGCGGTCTCCACATCGAGGGTCGGCTTTTTGCGGGTGCGCATGCAATCGAGAAAGTTGCCGACGTGGGTGCGCATCGTATCCACGTTCTCCACGGGTATTTTGATCTCTTCCTTGCCGAATTTCTCGAGGTATTGCTTGCTGGCGGCGCGATCCGGCCGCACCGTGATGTGGGGAGCCGCCCCTTCAAAGCGCCCATGCTCCACCATGATTAAAGAGGCTTCTTTGCCGCGGATTAGCCCGGGAATATGCTGCGAATTCGCCATCGAGGAACTCAGCACCACCGAAAAGCCCTTGGCGTACTCGGCGATGAGGTGGAACGTATCCGGCACTTCACGATCGGGAAACGCATAAATTCCGCCGCTGGCCATCACCTTAGAGGGAAACTGCGGTTCACCCCAGCAGATGTTCATCGGGGCGACGACATGGAAGAAAAGGTCTGTCGCAATGCCGCCTGAATAATCCCAATACTTTCGGAAACGGAAGAAGCGGTCGGCGTCAAACGGGCGCTTCTGCGCCGGCCCCAGCCACATTTTCCAATCGATATAGTCATCGCCTTTTCCATTCGGTCCGGCCGCCGGGTCGATTTTATAGTTCCATTCGCCTTCAATAGAATTGCGATGGTAGGAACCCTGGCTCATGATCTGCTTCCCGATCATGCCGTCGGCGATGGCCTTCCTGGCTTTATGCCACTGATCGCCGGAAGTAGTCTGCGAGCCGACCTGAAGCACGCGCTGGGTTTCTTTGACGGTGTTCACCAGTTGCCGCGCTTCTTCGATGGTGTGGCACATCGGTTTTTCCAGATAGACATCCTTGCCGCTGTCCATCGCTTCCAGCGCCACCTTGGCATGCCAGTGGTCCGGTGTAGCTACCAGAACCGCATCAATGTCCTTGCGCGCCAGAATTTCGCGGTAGTCGAGAGTGCCCAGCTCGGCTTTGTAGGTTTCCTTTGCCCTGGTGACGCGCTTCTGGTAAGCGTCGCAAACGCCCACGACGGCGCAACTGTTATTCTCCTGGCCAAGTTTCTGAAAGACGCCGGTGACATAGAAACCACGGCCGCCTACGCCGATGGCGCCCATCTGGATCCGGTCGTTCGCGCCCAGGATCCGGCCGGACATTTTCGCGGCGGGCCGCGCGGCCATAGCGGGAAATGCGGCTGTCACCGCCGCGCTCGCCTGGCCAGCCTGCCTCAGGAAGTCTCTACGATGATAATTGCTCGTCGACATGGAGCTACCTTTCTTGGGGCGTTAACTCTTTTTAGTGTAATACTTTTGCGGTTCGCTCCGGCGACGGCTTTTCAGGGCGCGGAGACCGTGACCGGATCTCTCCATGGTACCGGTTCGGGCTTTCGAAAGGCCCTGTAAAGTACATAGAGCGAAAGCAGGTACGTCAATGAACTGACAGAGTTACCCATCCACAGCAGAATCCGGGACCACTCCACCAGCAAGCGCAAGCCTTGCCCGGTTGCGTTCCCTGCCAACTGGATTCCCAAAGCTCCGCTTACCATCAGCAGCCGTGCGTCTCTATTCCGGTCGCGCAACAGGGAGCCCCAGAGCATCAGGTTCAGCAAGGTGGCAAAAAAACTCAGATCGCGGCTGACTGAGGTAAACCAGAAGTTAAGCCGGGCGTCCTGATGGAAATAAACGGAAAGTGAGATGGCCAGGATTGCCGCCGGAATTAACCATCTGCTCACTCGTACTCTGGTTTCCCCCCGGCCCAGTTGCTGATAGATGAAGCCAAGAATGGTGGCAAAGACCAACACCTGCTGAATAATCTCAGAGGCAAAGTAATATTGCTTCGCTGTGCTTGTCCATCTACCACTGGAGGATACACGGATCGACAGCTCCATCACTGTACTCAAAAAGAGGGAACAAATGTAAAGAGTGAGGAGTATGTAACGCCGGCCGGCGTTACGAAGCATGGCTTGAAGGAGAAGGACCTGAAGGGTGAGCGCCAACCCACCCTGCAGGTACATGATTATTGTCATGGAGCCTCGAACGGCCCCCGAAGACCCGGTAGCGGCCTAGAGCGGATCTTCTTCGAGCGGGTCAGGAGGAAAAAAAGGGCTGGGAATGGAACCAGCGTCAACTTTCGTACCAAGCCCAATGGTAACGCATAAGGCTGAAAAACGAATAACACGTTTCATATGTACTCCGCCAGAGTGTGAACTGATTTCCCCTACGCCGGGATCTCGAAAGACCTTATAGAAACTAAGGGGATCGCCTTAAGCATAGCCGAACTACCGTACCAATACAAGAATTTTGTGCAAACTATCACTAAGGTTCGTACTAAAGGGCTTGACTAAGTACGCTTCCCCCCTCTTTCCTATTTTCGATAGCCACGATTTCGACTTCAGTTCTCCCTCCGTGACAGCAGTTGCTATCGGTCATCCCCCGCCAACACTTGACATTTGGCCCAAATCGCGTAGATACTGAGACGTGCTGCAACTCAGTGGCAACAAGCGCCTGACAAAAACGGCCGCTCTTCTCAAAGGAACCCTGGCCGGTCTTCGAGAGGGTGAACAGGGAATCCTCGAAGACCTGGATGTGCCGGTCGATACGGCCCAGCGCCTGATGGAACTCGGATTCCTGCCCGGCCAGATCGTGTCTGCCGCAAGGAGCGCCCCTGGGGGGGATCCACGGGTTTTCCGCGTGGACGGTTCCGAAGTCGCGCTTCGGAATGAGACGGCGCGGCATCTCAAGATTCGTATGATGAAGTAAGCAGGCAGTTCCATGAGCGACTGTCACAGTCCCGGTGGCGGTACTACCCGCACAATTTTCACAATTGCTCCGGCTGGAAGCTCGCTGCGTAAAACCATCGCCATCGTAGGACCTCCCAACGCCGGTAAATCCACCCTTTTTAACGCCTTAACGGGCTTGCGCCAAAAGGTGGCCAATTTTCCCGGCGTTACCGTGGAACACCGCACCGGCGTGATCCGGCTGGCGAATGGCCGGGAAGTAGATCTGGTGGATCTGCCGGGCGTTTACAGCCTGGATCCGCGATCCGAGGACGAGCGAGTCACTCGTGATGCGCTGCGGGGCGAAATTGATGGCGTGCGAAAACCCGATGCAATCCTTCTAATCCTGGACGCTACCAATCTTGGCCGCCACCTGATGCTCGCCGCGCCCGTCCTCGCCACAGGCATTCCGACCATGGTTATTCTCAACATGGCTGACGATCTGCGCAAACGCGGCGGATCGCTGGATACACAGAAGCTGGCTTCGCAATTGGATGCGCCGGTGATCCTGGCAAGTGCCCGCCGGGGCGAAGGAATCGATACAATTCGCGATTTTTTGTCCGGACAATTCGCTGTGCCAAAGCCGTTTGAGCTGCCGGTTTTACAGGATGTGCCGCGCTGCCGCCAATGGTCGGCGAAAATCGGCGGCAATGCGAAGTACCAGGCGCCGGCTCCCCCTATCTGGACCCGCCGCCTGGATGGCGTGTTTCTTCATCCCATTGGCGGTCCGTTGGTGTTCCTGGCGGTAGTTGTACTGGTTTTTCAGACCATTTTTCACGGCGCAACTCCTGTGATGGACGGAGTCAAGGCTTTAATTAACATGTCGGGCACCTGGCTCGGCGGGCATCTGCCGGATACCTGGTGGCGCGGTCTGCTCATTGAAGGAGTGTGGGGCGGAGTCGGTTCCGTGATCGTCTTCCTGCCGCAGATCCTGCTGCTCTTCCTATTCATAGGAATTCTCGAAGATTCCGGGTATCTCTCACGGGCTGCTTTAATAGCAGACCGCACCATGGCCCGTGCCGGCCTTCAAGGAAAATCCTTCATCCCCCTCCTCTCCGCCTACGCCTGCGCGGTTCCGGCCATTCTGGCGACACGAACGATCGAGAACAGACGCGACCGTATCGCCACGATTCTCATCGCGCCTTTCATGACCTGTTCGGCGCGCCTCCCGGTCTACACGCTGATCATTGCCGCATTCATCCCGGAGCGCGCCATTCTCGGTCCCTTGCTGGGGACCCAGGCGGCGGCGATGCTGGGACTCTACGTCCTCGGTTTTGCGGCAGCCGTTATCACCGCCAGAGTCCTAAAATCGTCTATTTTGACGAGCGACCGTACGCCCTTCATGCTGGAGATGCCTCCTTACCGCTGGCCCACTTTGCAATCGCTCGGGCTGAGGCTGTGGGATCGTGCGCAAGCGTTTCTATTCCGGGCGGGAACAATCATCCTCGCGGTGGCGGTGGGACTTTGGTTTCTGGCGCACCTGCCCTTGAAGGACGGTAACGCGCCGCCCATCGAGGAGAGCATCGCCGGAACTCTCGGACGCGCCGTGGAACCGCTGATCCAACCGCTGGGGTTCAACTGGAAAATCGGGATTGGACTGCTGACGTCGCTGGCGGCCAGAGAGGTTATTGTCGGAACGCTTGGCACCATATACGGCATTGAAGCCAACGCTGCCGGCGATCCTGGCTCGGTTGGCTTGCAGCAGGCGCTCCACCGCGACCTCACGCCTCACGGAGCCTTCGCGCTGCTCGTGTTTTTTGCCTTCGCCATGCAGTGTATGTCGACCATTGCCGTGGTAAGGCGGGAAACCGGTGGCTGGAAATGGCCGATTATCCAGTTCTCTTACATGACGATCCTTGCGTATGTGGGAGCATTCGTCGCGAATCATCTCGGTTAGCGGCGTGATTTGCCGGCACGATTGAGGATGTTTCGCGAAGGTTTCTTCCCTTGCGATCAGTGTTCATGAAGGCAGGTGGGAAACTCGGCCAGCACGGTGTTCCCTGTGTACCCCAGCGTCTCGACAAGACCCGCTTTCGATGTGAAGTACCCATCCGCCGTCATGCTCTTGAACGCTTTGAAAAAGCGCACTTCCATCGGCGCTTCCCGGGGGCGCCTGGCCGCCGCAGCGCGCTGTGTAGGCGCCACCCGCACCGGCGGCTTCATCCGATCCGCCGCCGCAGCCAGCGGCTTCAACATCGCAATCTGCTGCCTCTCGGTAAGATCGGCAAATGGCGCCTTGCCACGATCCAGCCACTGCAAGCCTTCGCGAAACAACGCCTTCCAGGCGGCGCTGCTGTTTACCACGTAGTCGATGTAGAACGGCACACCGGCATCCACCGCCCCTGGTGTATCAGTGGGTGGGATGATCAAATCCGCTAGCCGCTTCACCGTTTCGAATTCCTGCGCCGTGAAAAAGGAGGGTTTCTCCGGCAGCTTCGCCGCCTCCGCCGACCCGTGGTCGTGCTGTCCATACAGCTCATCGGCGGAGAACGGAAAGGCGCAAGTGGTCCCGATGGCGCCGATTATCTTAAGTGCATCCCGGCGATCCGGCATTTAGAGTTCTCCTTTTTTCAGGCCGTTCGCGATGTAATCCGCGGTGCGCGCGGCCAGCGCCATGATCGTGTGCGTGGGGTTCTTCTCCGACGCCGAAGGAAACACACTGCCATCCACCACAAACAGATTCTTCACGTCGTGCGATTGGCACCAGCGGTTCAGTACGCTGGTTTTCGGATCGTTGCCCATGCGGCATCCACCGAGTTCGTGGTTGGTCCGCGGCTCATCGCCGACCGCAAGGATTTCCGCGCCGGCCGATTCCAGAATGCGCCGGGACCACTCCGTCATGTCGCGGAAGATCTTCCAGTCGTTGTCGCTCCAGCTCACATGCCTTACCGCCAGCGGCAAACCGTAAGAATCGTTTTTCTGTGCGTCCAGATCGATGAAGCTTCTGGGATTCGGCAGCATCTCGCCGTAGGGAGAGAATGTCAGAAATCCCGGATAGCGGTCCTTCACTGCCTGCTTGTACGTCTTGCCGAAGCCTGGGATATCCCGCGCCCAGCCCACCGCCCGGCGGTTCTGATAGTTGAACTGCACGCCAAAACTGCGGGCATAATCGCGTTTGCGGTTGTGGATAAACGACGGCACGTAGGCGTGATCGAGAAAGCCTTCATCGTTGGCGGGCGGTTTTCCTACGAGCTCTTGCAAGAAGCACTGCACGCCGCCCGTGAAGTGAGGGATGAAATGCTTCCCCAACTGCCCGCTCGAATTACCCAGACCCTCGGGATATAACCTCGACTTCGACATCAGCAGCAGGGACACGCTTTGCACGCAGGCGCATGCCACTACCACCACTTTGCCCCGCACTTCGCCTTCAACCTTTGATTCCCGATTCAAATAACGCACGCCGGTGACCCGGTTGTTTTCTGAGACCACCACTTCCCGCACAATGGAACTCGACAAGACATCCAAATGCCCGCCCTTCATCGCCGGGGCGATATGCACGTCGGCCGAGTTGTATTTCGCCACCACGTCGCAGCCCGCCATGCAGTTGCCGCAGAAGTGGCATGCCGGCCGCCCGCCCTTCTCCCGGCTCAGCGTCGCTTTGCGAACATGGATCACCTTTACGCCTAACTTCGCCGCGCCGCGCTTTACGATCAGATCGCTGCACTTCATCGGCACAGGAGGAAGAAAGTCGCCATCGGGCAGATCCTCCAGCCCGTCGCGGTTGCCGCAAACTCCCACCTCCCGTTCAATCTTCGAATAGTAGGGCGCGAGATCCGCATAGTCGATGGGCCAATCTTCTCCGGCGCCGTCATGCGTGCGGCCCTCGAAGTCGCGTTGGCTCAGCCTCCATGCGACGGCGTTCCAGGTGAGCGTTTTCCCGCCAATTCCCCGCGAGCGTTCGGAATCGAACCCTTGTTTGCCGGGCTTCATCGTCGGGATGTGCCGGTTCGGAAAATGAAACGGCATCGCATGGGTGTTGAAGTCAGTGCGCGTATTTACTTTCGGCCCGCCTTCCACCAGCGCCACGTTTACGCCCTGATGCGCCAGATGCGCGCTCAAGGTGCCCCCCGCCGCTCCCGATCCGACCACCACCACATCGTAAACTAAACTGGCCATGTGAGGATTATATCCGGATGATCAGGGAAGAAACTCCCGCTGACCGCAAAGAGATCCGGCTCATCAACCGCGCCGCGTTCGCCGGGGACGAAGAAGCGGATCTGATCGGCAAGCTTCGCGATGCCGGATTGGTGGTCGGGCCATGCGGAATACGATCCGCGCTTCGGAACTCGTCGAGGGCGTCCTCAGCGATTCAGAGAATGGGGACAGGTCAGTGACTAACGCGTCCGGAATTTCGCGTTCAAGGCCGCCAGCTTGTCTTCGAGCGACGGCGGTTTGGGAGGTGCGCTCTTCTGCGCGGTCACAGCCGCGGACGGGCGGGGTGTGGACGCCTTCACCGGGGAGGACGCGGGCCTTGGCTCCCGCGCCTTTATTGACAAGGCGATTCGCTTCGTCTTCGCGTCCGCCGAAAGTACCGATACCTTGACAATCTGGCCCACCTTTAACACCTCGGAAGGCTCCTTGATATACCGGTGGCTCACTTCACTCACGTGGACCAGACCGTCCTGGTGCACGCCCACATCCACGAAAGCTCCGAACCGTGTCACGTTGGTTACGACGCCCTCCATCTGCATTCCGGGCTGCAAATCGCCGATATCCTTAACGTCATCGCGCCAGACTGGGCGCACAAACGTGTCCCGCGGATCGCGGCCGGGCTTCCTCAACTCTTCTTTGATATCGGCCAGAGTGTAGGCGCCGGCGTCTTCGGCGCGGAAAGCCTGGATATCTACATTCTCTATCAGCGACGGTTTGCTGATCAGTTCAGCAATGGTGACCTTCAACGAATCGGCGATACGCTCCACAATTGGATAGGACTCGGGATGTACGGCCGTGATATCGAGCGGATTTTCGCCCCCCCGAATTCGCAGGAATCCGGCCGCAAGCTGGAACGTCTTTGGACCAAGCCCGCCTATTCCCATCAGTTGCGCGCGGCTGCGGAACCGCCCATGCTGATTGCGGAATTCGACGATGTTCTGCGCCGTGCGCTCATTCAAGCCGGATACGTGCCGCAGCAGCGGCACCGACGCGGTATTCAAATCCACACCCACGCGGTTCACGCAGCTTTCCACCGTCGCCTCGAGACTCTGCTTTAACCGCCGCTGATCCACATCGTGCTGGTACTGGCCTACGCCAATCGATTTTGGATCCACTTTTACCAGTTCCGCCAGCGGGTCTTGAAGGCGGCGGGCAATGGAAATCGCACCGCGCACCGTGAGATCGAGATCGGGAAACTCCTGGCGGGCGACATCGGAGGCCGAATACACACTCGCGCCGGACTCGCTCACCGTCACCGTGAAAATCTTATCCAGGCCCGCCTGGCGCAGAAAATCATTCACAAAGGACGAGGTTTCTCGCGATGCCGTCCCATTGCCGATGGCGATTGCCTGGGCGTTGTATTTCTGAATCAGCCCCGCGAGGATGCGGACCGATCCGACGATGTCGTTCTTCGGTTCGTGCGGATAGATGACCGCATTCTCGAGAAATTTGCCGGTGGAATCGACCACCGCTATTTTGCATCCCGTTCTTATGCCCGGGTCGATCCCTATCACGGATAGCATGCCTGCGGGAGGACTGAGTAGCAAATTTTCCAAATTCTCTCGAAACACTTTGATCGCTTCCTCATCGGAGCGGTCTTTCAACTCCAGCCGCACCTCGGTCTGAATGGAGGGATTCAGCAGCCGTTCATAAGAATCCGCCACTGCCTCAGCCAGATGGACTGCGCATTCGCCCTCCACTTTGATTACCTGCGACTGCAGCCATTCGATGGGACCCTGGGGCTCCATTTCAATTTCGAAGTGGAGGATCTCCTCCTTTGCTCCGCGGCGGATGGCCAGCATGCGATGCGAAGGAATCCGCGCGGCGGGCTCCCGGAATTCGTAATATTGCGCGAACTTACTTTCGGGATCGTCGACGCCCTCGATGCGGCGGCTCGTCACGATGCCATGCTCGGCCATCATGGCGCGAATCTTCTTTCGGAATTCGGCGTTCTCGCTCACCATTTCGGCAATGATGTGGCGCGCTCCTTCCAGCGCATCTTCGGCCGTCAGTACCCCCTGTTCCGCATTGAGGAAGGTGGCCGCATACTCCGCCAAGGGCTGCGCGCCGGGCTGCTGCTCCCAAAGGAACATCGCCAGCGGCTCTAAACCTTTATCCCGTGCAATCGACGCCTTGGTGCGCCGCTTCGGCTTGTAGGGCAAATAGAGGTCTTCCAACTCGTTCTTTTCCAGCGTTCCTTCGATTTTCTTCTTCAGGTCATCCGTAAGCTTCCCTTGCTCCTGGATGGATTGCAGAACAGTTACCCGGCGTTCTTCCAGCTCCCGGAAATATGCAAGCTTTTCCTGCACGTCACGGATCTGCACCTCGTCCAGATTCCCCGTCGCCTCTTTGCGGTAGCGCGCAATAAACGGGACGGTACCTCCTTCGTCAATCAACTCAATGGCCGCTACCATGCCCTTCAGCGGAACAGCGATCAGCTTGGAAATGTGCAGCAGGACGGCGGGCGATAAGGCGGTTGGAGAACTCATCGAAACAAGGGTAGCGCAGGAGAAATGCAATATCTACGATGATCTACTTCGTCCCACAAATCTCACTTGCCGTGCTATGACTCCAAATCGGAATACGCCGCGGCATTCAGTTCGGCATGACCGTGCCAGTGGGCGAATCGCTGACAGACCAAAGAACATCAGTCGTCCGCGCGAACCCATCCGTAAGCGTCGTTCGATCGCTGCCCCCCTTGATTGAGGTAAGCCATCCTGAGTTTGTCCAGCGCATCCGCCGGCAGTGGCGCACGCTTCTTTTTCACATCCAAACCGTAAATCTTCGCCGCATTGAGCCCGAAAATGTTGGCCTTGTCCTTCTTCGTAAGCTTTTTATAGCCGAACTTTTCGCACATCTCGTCCGAGATCTGGAACCGCTTGAATGCATCGATCACCCATTGCGGGGAACCCCACCACAAGCAATCCGTTCCCCAGATTACGTGGTCGGAGCCGTAGTACTTCACGTTCTTTCCGATCCCGTGCATGGCAATGGTCGGATTGGCAATCACCAGCGGGCCGAAGAAACTTCCGATCTCCACATGGACATTCTTCATGCCGGGATTGCGTTTTTTGATATCCATCAGGATCGAATGCCAGGCGAAGTCGCCGGTGGTGGGGTCGTATTGATTCGCATTCTCCCAATCCGGTTCCTCGGGTCCATGTTTCAGGGCGGAATGGTAGATCACGAACGTGAAATCCGGGTTATTGAGTGCAGCCTTTTCCACATCTTTTGGATTGGCCAAATGACCCAAAGTCCGCGATTGATACGAGTAGCCCTTGTGACAACTAATCGTGCAGATGCCCCGCTTGCGCGATTCCTCATAGAACAGCGCGGCATTCTCGTCGTCCAGCTGAAATCCGCCGCCGGAGCCGCCGGGGTCGGTATGACAATACCATTTCCAGCTCGATATCTTGTATTGGTTTACTTCGCGATCCATCTGCTCGAGCAGCGCCGCTTTGTCCGGCTTGTTGTTCCTCTTGTCCCAATAATGGTTCGGAGCCAGATTACCCTGGGCAAACGCGCGCGTCGACCCCGCAAGACTGTTGATCTGGTCGCGCGAGGTTGCCATGAGCCAGCTCGGCAGGATCCCGCCTCCACGCGCCCGGCCTTCCGGCACGGCGCCGTTATCGTCACGTGTCTTCTCGCGGCCCGGCACGCCCGAAATCACCACGACATCGGTGTCCGAGTCAAAGTACATTTCCTTGACGAAATTCTTGAACCCGTAGGCCTCCTTATCGTTCTTGAGCGTGAAGCCCATGTTCTTCACGAACTCCATATTGCGGAAGTTCAAGGCATATCCGTCGGTGAAGTGCGCCTGCACATCCATGATGAAATACTCGCCCTTGGGCCACTTTTCCGCCGCCGCTTCCGGTTCCCAGGATTCCGCCTCCTCCACCTCGAAGGCGTTGCCGCCCCAAACCTGATTCGAAGCAAGAAAGCAGGTGGCCAGCCCCATCGAAGAAGCCATGAAGGCGCGCCGCTCCATGCCGAGCTTCTTCGAGCGTTCAACCGACATTTCCCTGATGAGATGCTCCACGGCTTTCTGCTGGGGAGTCTGCGGGCGCGGGATGAATTCCTCATTACTGACCAACTGCGTGGGCATGGGCGAGATGACGTTCTTTTTACGATCGCGCTCGGCTTTGCGAATCCACATAGTTTTTACCTGCCGTAGCTGGTCAATAGGCTAGGGAATAGGAATGATACAGACTTGCCGCGCGGGTGGCAAGCGAAAACACCGCGCGATAGTAGCGTTACACCACAGATAGGCATAAGATGTGTCTAACCTGTCCCACCATGCACGGTCCTACCGATAGCCTGTCCGCACCACAGGTGCGTGAACACCTCCAACGGGTCCTCGAAAGCGACGCTTTTGAAGGAGCCACCCGCAGCCGCCTGCTGCTGGAATATTGCGTTCTCCGCGCGCTCGAGGGGAAAACGGAAGAGCTTCACGAAGCGCGTCTGTCGGCGGTGCTGCTCGGCGATAAGACAAAGTCGCTGCGCCGCCAGTCTGCCATGATGCGCTCCGTTTCCCGGCGAATGTCGGAGCGCTTACGGGCGCATTATGACATCAAGGGCCGCGACGAGCTCTTGCGCATCGAGTTCCCAGGCCGGTCGTACGTGCCCGTGATCCGTCCCCGTACGGAAGACGACCTCGACGCTCTGCCCGAAGAGCCCCAGGACGCTCCGGTTGCCGTTCGGCATTCCGCGGACCCCTACGAGCGCGGCTTTCCCTGGGGAGCCGTCGTATTAACCGCGCTTCTTTCCACCGCGACTCTCGCTGGCTTGGCTCTGTGGGATCCGCTGGATCTCGGCTTTAGCTTGTCTCGCCCGAGGCAGTATGGCGCCTTTCGCAGACTTACTTCGCACACGGCAATGAGCCTCGATCCGGTGGTCTCGCCGGACGGCCGTGTCATCGTCTACGCATCCGATCAGGGCACCAACGGTAACTTGAGCCTTTATCAACAGCTGGCCGCGGTCGGCGAGCCCGTAC
The DNA here is from genome assembly GCA_035526195.1 of Bryobacteraceae bacterium. Lineage (GTDB taxonomy): Bacteria > Acidobacteriota > Terriglobia > Bryobacterales > Bryobacteraceae > CADEFT01. The sequence goes on along the minus strand of DATLCW010000005.1, from coordinate 3,833 downwards.
GGCTTACCCACGATGACGCGGATGCCCATCAACCCTCGCTCTCCGAAGATGGCAATACGGTCGTGTATCGATCGGAGAAAGACGGCGGCGGGGTTTACCAACTTACCATCTCGCGCGGCGAAACCGTGAAAGTGGCCGATCGGGGGCGCAATCCCCGGCTTTCTCCCGATGGCAAATGGATCGCCTATTGGGAACTCAGCCTCGAGCCTGACGGGCGCGATTCGAAATTATTTGTGGCGCCGCCCGGCGGCAAGCCCATGCGCCTGCGCGAGGAGTTCCTGAAGACCCAGAATCCTGTCTGGTCCCCGGACAGCCGCCATCTGCTGTTTGTCGGCCGGCCGCCAGGATCCAGTGAAGTGGATTGGTGGGTTACGCCTATCGATGGCTCCGCGCCCGTAAAGACGGGTGCTCTAACCACTGCCCCGCACGTTTTGAACATGCGGTATGGACCGCCGCATCACTGGCAAAAAGACGGCAGCCTGATTCTCTTCGACGCTTTTCTCGGCGAGACGAGAAATATTTGGTCCGTTCCAATTAGCTCCGGGTTCAGGGTAAACAGAACTCCTTCGAGGGTGACTGTGGGTGTGGCTAAAGAATCGCATCCTGTCACAGCCCTGGACAAGCGGCTTGTCTTCAGCGCACTGTCCGTGAACCAGCGAATCTGGTCCCTGCCGCTGGACCCATTGCAGGGGAAGGCGTCGGGCGAACCCGCGCCTCTGGGCAAAGAAGCGGATGGGCCCGAATACTTCCCGACAATGGCATACACCGGCGGACGCATCGGCTTTTTGTCGGAGAAAGCCGGTAAGCCGCAGATTTTCGTGCGCGAGCCGGCCGGAGTTACGGTGTCTCCGGTGCCCAATGATTCCCGCGCGTGGTCGCCGCTTTATTCCCGCGACGGGACCCTCGCCTACCTCCGGACGGATTTGCGCGGCCTCACCAAACTGTTGGAGATGATTGACAGCGCCGGCCTTAAGCGCGCCGTTCCCTGCGACCGCTGTGAACGGCTGTTTGCATTCGCTCCCGATGGAAAACAGATTCTCGTGGGAGTTCTCGGAACCCCGGACGCCCTCAGGTTAGGGGTGGTCGATATCACCGGAGGGCAGGTGCGTATCCTCGTTCCCGATCCGGAAGTTGTGTTTGCGGCCGACTGGTCGCCCGATGGCCGTTGGATCGCCTATAGCTCCAGAACCGGTGTAGTCCGTACGCAGATCAAGGCAATTTCGAGCTTCGCCGAGGAGAAGACGCGGATCGCCATCACCGACGGTTCCTTCGCCGCCGATAATCCGCGCTGGTCTGCGGATAGTAAGCTGCTTTATTACCTCTCCGAAGCCGATACCTACCGTTGTCTGTACGCGGTTCGTGTTGCCACCGGCAACGGCTTGTCCACCGCCGATCACTGGCCGGTACACCACTTTCACAAAGCAAGGCAGATGCTGCAAGGCGTTCCCCAGCCGGTACAGGCATTGGCGATTGGCCAGGACAGAGCGTTGGTCACGCTGGAGGAAATCCGGGGAACAATTTGGATGACCGATCCACAATAGTCCCGAACGATTTCAAAAAATCCGGCCCAAACCGAAGAACCAGCGCCGATGCCCGCGGTCTCCCCAACTTCCCCCGGCGAAAATCGGTCCCAGCGCCGTTTTTGCCGCCAGGAAGCCGGTGAAGCTCAAAGGAACTCCTGAGCTGAACGTGGTTCCATCCATCCGCGCCGCCTGCGCCAAACCGATCACGTACAGTTTTTCGCCAAGCAGCGGCGGCAGCGTCGCGAGTTCGCGTTCATAACCCATGGTCCCGAGCAAATACTGACTGCCCAGCAGTTCATTCGGTCCATAGGCGCCCATGCGCGTAGGACCGCCCAGCGAAAAGCCCCGGAGCCCCACAGAGTTCGAGCGGAACGACGTGCCGCTCGAAAGGCCATAAAGGAACGATGCCGTACGCGAGACCGGATTGGCGGCATTGACGCGAATCTCCATTTGGTTGATATCTCCCTGGAGATAATGTTTGAGAATGGTGAACGTACGGATGCCGCGCCGCGGAAAAATGGGATCGTCCTGGCCCTCATAGCTGAACCTCGTGGAGACATTGTCGGTGCGGAAGCCCGGCTCCGGGAAAAGTGGATCTCCGATCCGTCGCGACGCCTGCAGGTGCCCGGCCTCGTAACCCGCTCGAAGCTCGGCGAAGCGGCTGAAGGTGATCCCGAGATCCAAACCCGCGCCATATTCCTTAATGCGATATTCGGCAATTCGATCGCCTTTATCGTAGGCCTCAAACTTCGAGTTCCTCGCGTAGGCGCGGGGCGCGATAAAGACGGGGCTCGCCGCCGTCAGCGGATGGTAATACTCGCTGGCGATTCCATAGCGGGAGCCCACTGTAAAATCGCTTCGCCACTCGGAGCGGAAGCCGCCCACATCCAGGGCGGTGACCCTCCCCGAAAAAAGAAACCCCACATTCGCCTGGTCCTTGCCATCGATTTCCACCGCCATGTTGAAGAACGGCGGTCCGTAGGCTTTCTCCTGTACGTGCACCGCCAGCAGGGGTTTACCGTCCTTATGGTGGACGTGATAAATGAGATTGTCAAAGCGCCCCTGTCCGATGACGCGTGTGAGGGCGCTCTCGATGCGCGCGGGCGTTAATGCTTCGTCCCGCATCGCCGGTGCCAGCGCCTTCGCCACCGCTCTTTGTAGTGGCGCCGAAGTACCCACTACCTCCAATTGAGCGGCCTTGTGCGGAGCTGTCTTCTTACGCTGATCGCGGGCTTGAGTCACCCGCTCATAGTCTTCTTTTCCAAGCGAGAACCGGGTGAGGATGGCGCGCTTTTTCTCCGCCGCCTCCTGGCCTCGATTGGCCAGCGCTTCCCATTTCTTGTAGTCGGAATTGTCAAAATCGCGTACGTCCGCCACCACTAACACGTCGGCCAGTTCCATGTTGCGAAGCTCATTCGCGCTCACCACCACGCTGACCGTGCGGCCTAGAACGCCCACCAGGGTTCCCAATTCTTTGGCGTCCACCGGCCGCGTGGCCAAATGGACCGCAATCACGATATCGGGGTTCATCCGTTTCGCCACATCGATCGGCAGGTTATTGAGAACGCCGCCGTCCACATACGCTTTTCCATTCGTCACCGGAGGAGTAAAAATAGCCGGCAGCGACATGCTGGCGCGCATCGCTTCATCGAGCGAGCCCCGGTCAAACACCACTTCCTTGCCCGAGATCAGATCGGTAGCCACGGCGCGAAACGCGATTGGCAGATCGTCAAAGCTCTTCAAATCGGCGTAGGCAAGCGTGTTGCGGCTGAGCAGCAAGCCAATTTCGTAGCCCGAATTGAGCCCCCCGGGGAATTGCAGCCCATGCCGTAAACCGAAATCCAGACGGTTCGGAAAAGCGATGCGATCCTCCTTCCGGCGATAAGAGAGATTTTGGAACCGGATCTGGCCGCTCAGCATGCGATCCCAATCAATCGCACCCACCACCGCCCGGATTTCCCTCGTGGACATCCCGCTTGCATAAAACCCCCCGATCAGGCTCCCCATGCTGGTCCCGGTGATCATGTCGATCGGGATCCGATTCGCTTCCAGCCATTCGAGGACGCCGATATGCGCGAGACCCAAGGCTCCTCCGCCCTCCAGCACCAGCCCAATCTTCGGCCGCGGCGGCTGTTGCGCGTAGCTGTACGCGGAACACATGGCCACAAGCCACGGAAAGGCCAACGATCGCATGTATCCCCTACTATCCCATACATGCGATACAATTCCTCTGCAATGATACGAATGCTCTTGGCGTCTCTTCTGTTGTCCAGCGCGTGCTTTGGCCAACTCTCCCGGCAGGAAAAAAAA
>DATLCW010000375.1:0-5588 GCA_035526195.1 Bryobacteraceae bacterium | reverse complement strand
TGCAAAGCTCCTTAGATCTGCCTCGCCGAATGTCAGCGGCACCAGCGCCGGACGCGGCCGCACCATCTTCAATCCAAACTGTTTTGCCACGTCGTACCCAAAGCCGGTTGCTCCCATCTTGGGAATCGAAAGCCCACCCGTTGCCACTACCAGCGACTCCGCAGCAAACGTCTCGCGCCCCGTGACGACTTCAAAATGTTTCCCTTCGCCCTCGGCTCTCCGCACCTCTTTGATATGGACGCTCGTCAGAACCCGGACTCCCGCCCGCCTGCACTCCTCCTCCAGCATCCCAACGATCTGCTGCGCGGAATCGTCGCAGAACAATTGGCCTAGCGTCTTTTCGTGATACGCGATGCCGTGCTTCTCCACCAGCGCAATGAAGTTCTCCGGCGTATAACGGGCCAGTGCCGACTTCGCAAAATGTGGATTGTTAGAGAGAAAATTCTGCGGCGTGCAGTGCAGGTTAGTGAAGTTGCAGCGTCCGCCGCCGGAGATCAGGATCTTCTTCCCGATCTTCTCGGCGCGCTCCAGCACAACGGCATGCCGTCCACGCTTACCGGCCTCGATGGCGCACATCAGCCCCGCGGCGCCCGCGCCTAAGATGATGACGTCTAATACCATAAAGCGCACCCGGCGATTGTATCCGCCGGATGCGCTTCTCCCTCGCGATCAATCTCGACTCGTCCTGCCTGGGTGCCTACTTTCCTTCCGCCTGTCTGGTGTCCCAGTGCTCTTTGTACCGTGCATCAGCGCGGGAGCCAGTGTTTTTTAAGCACTGACTGCATTGCCTTCCATTGAAAGCCTCTATGCCCTCCAACACTTTGGAGGGAAGGGTTTCCGCGAAGTCACGGGGCACATTGAACAATGCAGGGTCCGGCTCCCCAATTCGAAGTGACTTTAAGACCACCTCGGACTTTTGCTCCGCGCCGTTTACGGTCATCAGAACTTCCTTCTTCAAAGCGATGCAGCCAAGCTCTGGCGAAACCCACTCGCGGGTGATCCAACTGTCGCCCCCTTTGAGGCGCTCGCGTTTCATGAAAATCGCTGGCTGTCCCGAAATCGTCGTGTTCAAAGATGCTTCCAACTCCCACCCCGTCCTGTTACACGTTGCAAACGAATCCACCCTTTGGCTCTGCAACTCCCCAACCCGGAGGGGAGCCGTAATCTTCATTTTCAGGTCTGGATAAACGGAGATAAGCGTCCTCGCCTGCTGATCGATGATGATTCTATGCTCAAGGATCTTGGGTCGCTTCTCCGCCAAGGCGCCCAACCAAAAACCGCCGTCGACTTTGACATTGGATCCGTCGTTCTGCACTGCCACGGTTTGCGGGCGAACATGGACCAACGATCCGGCTCCATCATAAAATCTCTCTTCAAACTGGGCGGTGAACGGAACTCTTGTATTCTGGGCCTTTACGGTTCTTGGTCTTGTCCCCACCGTCCCCCAGATTGCTCCAGCCACTACCGCGATCAGAGTCATCACAAGTATTTTGCGTGAGGTAAGCATATCCTGATCCTCCTTTACCTTTACCTTCAATAGGGGTAACAACCGTACCCACACCAGCAACCGCTATATACAGGGTCACATCCGGCGGATGGTGAGATGCAAAAACTCACTTGCCCGCTTTCGAGACAAACATTGTAGACCTCGTCTGGCCCGCAATCATCGAACCTGCAATAGTCCGGCTCGGGACAGGTTGACCCCGTCGGCAGAAGCTGGCAATCCAAACATCTTCCACGCAGACCTGATACCTCGCCGCAATTCAGGGCTCGAGCCGGCGTAGCAAGCCATGATGTAATTACAAGCATGGTAACGAGCCACAATGAAACCGTGGCCCAACGTATCGCGCGAGATTTGAAAGCCTCCCAAAATCGCGGCATATAGCCTCCTTTTTATGAAAGCTTACCCCCCCCCCAGGGTTGCAGGTCAATAAGCAGTCGCACAATATTTTCTCTTCCGTCCCAGTTCGGGAAATGTGTCCCGACCCGAGGGTTCTGCCCTCTGAGCATTCTGAAGGCAATTAAGGACTCTGCTACGCGACCTGAGGAGGAGCTGATCGGACGGTTGTCGCTCCCTGGCTTTCTGCTAAAGTGTTCCTGCTCTCCCGGAGCCGCCCCTTGATCTCTCGCCGCAATTTTTTGAAGACCTCCACCACAATGACCGGAGCCATCGCCGCGTCAGCCACTGAAGCACTTGCGCAAGAACCCCGTGAGCGTTCCTTGCCCGCCTTCTCCGCGCGCTCCAGCACCAGCACGCGCCGCCCGCGCTTACCCGCTTCCTTGGCGCACATCAGCCCGGCCGCCCCGCCACCCAGGATGATGGCTTCAAAATTTTTGTGGTTGGAGTCGCGCACTTAGTCTGGCAAGCTGATGCGAAAGAGGTTGCTGGAAGCACTTCGCCGGGACATCAGATATTCTCCGGGGCGGGATGCGGGAAAGACGTCGGCTTCGTCGATCAACCGCACACCCGGAAGTTTTGCAAACTCAGCCTCTGAACGCGTCATATCCACGGCGATCTTCGCGAACGGAAGGACAGCGGTCTTTCTCGATTGCAGGCCAAAATACTTGAGTGACAGTAGCACTGAGCTGCCATCATTCGACCATTGGATCAACGGAGCGTTCACCCGGCCGGGGCCGAATCCCATCACGCAGCTCTTGCAGATCTGGATCGGGGATCGGCCTTTTTCCATGGGGATAAGCATGATCCTATTCCCGTCTTTGTCTGGCTCCTCTTGGGGCATGGCCACGGCTATCCATTGGCCGTCGGGCGAGATCCCCAGCAGATAGGTCGCGGATATTTCCAGAATGCGGCGAGGCGCTGTGCCGTCAACTCCCATTTTTTGGATAAAACGTTGGTTGCCATTGCTCAGGAAAACGATCTCGTTCACTCCTGAGAAGAACGCGCGGAACTCGCCGCCCTTAGTCAATTGTCGTGGCGGGCGCCGCCGCTCCAGATCCGCGACCCATAACCCCGGGTCTTTCTCACCTTCCGCCGCCGCGAACAGAACGTGCTGGCCGTCGGCGGAGATGTCGTAATGCGACATCAAGAATCCCGGAAACACACGCTCCTTAGTTCCCGTGGTTACATCTACCTTCCACAATTGCGCGCTGATATAGGAGCGGGAGCCGCCGCTGCGCTGCAAGTAGAAAACGGTCTTGCCGTCGGGCGCCATCTTCGGCAACATCGCCACCCCTTCAAAGGTCAACTGGCGGTCGCCCTGTTTATCGTGTAGCCAGACAGCGCCTTGAGTACTGCCTACCGCAGTGATAAGGCTCTTCCCATCCGGCGCAACCGCGGTGCCCTCCTGTTCATTACTTTCCGCGGTGATCTGCTCAGGAATTCCATCCGGGAACGCCTGCCTCCAGATATGAAACGCTCCGCCTTCGTTGGAGCTAAAGTACATCCACTTTCCGTCCGGAGACCACGACGCCGTCGTGCATTGACCGCCGGCCGGTCCTACTTGTCGGCCTTGCGAGGAGCCATCAAATGGGACAATACGGCAAGGCAGCCAGCCGCTGCCGTCCATCTCGACCACCAACACCCACTTTTTGTCAGGCGAACGCGCCGTCCGATGGGCCATGCTTCCATCACCTTGCGGCACATAGATCGGACGCTGATCGATGCGGTTCAAACGCGACGTCATGATGCTCATGTGCGGGTTCTTGTCGATCTCCGCGAACATGATTTGGCCTTCATCGAGGAAAGTAAGCCCCGAGGCATTCCGCATGAAGGGTACCGCTGGCCCGCCCAGCACCGGCACCTCCCAGCTGTCCCACACGAATTTACGATCCAGAGCGGTATAGACGATTCGGTTCCCGTCCGGAGTAAAGGTGGGGGTATGCTTGGCGCGACCATCATGGGTCAACTGGATAGGATCGCCGTTCGGCAATAACTTGACATAAAGCTCGCCACTGGCCGCCGAGGTGCCAAAATTGCCGCCCCGAATAAACGCGACCATGCGCCCATCGGGCGAGAGCGCTGGGGCAGTCACGACATCATTAAAGTCGGTGAGCTGCTCATAACGGAGTCCTGAGGCCTGAGGCGCGGGCCGTGATCGGAGATACATCCAAATACCGGCCACTGCCGGCAGTATCACCGCTAACAGAAGACCGGCGTAGAGCGGCTTCAGTTTTCGCTCTCTCGGACGGCTGGTCACACTTGATTCGACATCCAGCCGGCCCCGCAACCGGCGCAAGTCAGCGGCGAATTCGGACATGGCGCCATACCGCTCCGCAGGCTGCTTGGCCAAAGTGCGCTCTAATATCCAATCCAGCTCGGCGGGCAGGGATGGCTTGATCTCGCGCGCCGGGCGGGCCGGGTTCGAGATGACTTCATTCAACACCTCGATGGTGGACTCTCCGTGAAAGGGTCGCACTCCAGTCACCGCTTCATAGAGCACCACGCCCAGCGAAAAAATGTCCGTCCGCGCATCCACCGGCATACCCTTCGCCTGCTCGGGTGACATATACGGTGGCGTGCCTAGCAGGTCAGCCGCCCCCGAGATGTTGGTGCTGATCTGCGATCCTCCTTGGTCCGGTGTGACCACCTGCTTGGCCAACCCGAAGTCCAGCACCTTCGCATAACCTTGCGCGCTGACCAGGATGTTCCCCGGCTTAAGGTCGCGGTGCACCACACCCGCGCTGTGCGCCGCCGCCAAAGCATCGGCGATCTGGATGAAGACCTCGAGGATGCGGTTCAGGGTCGGCTTGTTCGCTGCGATCCACTTCGAGAGCGTCTCCCCGCTCACCAGTTCCATCGCGATGCACAACATCCCATCCGTCTCGTGCACGGAGTAGATCGAGATGATGTGGGGATGATTGAGGGAAGATGCTAGTTTGGCTTCGCGTTGGAACCGCGCGACTGCGCTGGTATCTCCCACCAAGTCGGTACGCAGTACCTTTAGTGCGACACTTCGGTCGAGTTGAGTGTCATGCGCGCGGTACACCTCACCCATGCCCCCGGAGCTCAGCGGCCCCTGGACTACATAGGGTCCGAGCGTCGTATTGGCGAGCAGGCCCATGCGCCGATGAGTATAGAAGATTACGGGCCAGCCAGCAGGGTCAACTTGCGCGCGTTTCATAAAGATCACTGGTTGTCCCGAGATTGTGGTAAAGAAGCGTCTGACTCCCAACCTGATCGGTTACAGGTTGGCGTCCCGGGTCTACAAAGGGTTGAATTTCCGGTGGGCCCTTCTAGTGAGTATTCTTGACCTTCTGCTAAAGTGTTGTTTCTTTTGGGAGGCGCCATTGATCTCTCGCCGCAACTTCCTCAAAACCTCCGCCGTCGCCACTGGCGCCGTCGCCGCGACTACCGTTGAAGCCCTCGCGCAATCGTCAGCCGATCGCGCTCTGCCTGCGCCCATCGCCGCGCTGCAGTCCATGCGTTCACAAGCGCGGCCCATCACCGGCGCCGAGCGACAGGCTCGCATTGAAAAAGCCCGCAAGCTCATGGTGCAGAACAAGCTCGACGCCATTCTCCTTACCGGCGGCACCTCTATGGTCTATTTTTCCAACATCCGCTGGGGACTCAGCGAGCGCATGTTCGCCATGGTGCTGCCCGTGAAGGGCGAACCCTTCTTCGTCTCGCC
>DATLCW010000373.1:0-71736 GCA_035526195.1 Bryobacteraceae bacterium | reverse complement strand
GAGTGTTTCGTGGTTCGCGTGTCATGCCCCCAAGCTTAGAAGTTGCAAACTGGAAAACCAAGCAACCTTACCGAAAGCTCACGTCATATCCTCTCTGCCGAAGAATGGACGCCGCACCTTTTGCATGCGATGGCGCGTGTGGCCGGTGGAGGGGTCTGCTATCCGGATCCGCAGGGGTCTTTGTTCTAAGCTCAGTTGTAGAGCCACTCGGGGTAGCGCTGCCTGGGCGGTCCGGTTTTGCGGCCGACGGCATAGATTCCATCCCCGCGTAGCTCGGTGGGCAACAGGTACCGTTCCATCAGGTGGAGAATCCAATTATCTTCCGGGCGCGGCTGGTCGCGGAAGGGTCCTGTCTCAAGGAGGGTCATTTCGAAGCCCGCGTCGAGAAACAGCAGCATGATTTCTTTGGGCGTGTATTCCCGATTGTGGCGGGCTTCGGCCTCTTCGCCCTCTTTGGCCGGTTTCAGATAGGCGGGAAAGAATCCGGGATGGTAGCCTTGCAGGATCGCGGAGATGGCGCGGAGCGAGCCGATGTTCGGGGTGGTGAGCACGAGATGACCACCTGGTTTGAGGACGCGGTTTACTTCCGCCATGAGGAACATCGGGTCTTCGGCGAGGTGCTCAATCAACTCACAGCAAAGCACGGTGGAAAAGTGAGAATCGGGGTAGGGAAAGCGGTCTTTCTCGGCGTTGAACAGATCGATTTCACATTCGAACTCTTCTCCGTCCAAGGACACGACGCGTTTGTGGTCGGTGTTGCCGAGGGCTCCAAGGTAGCAGCCACGGACTTCGCCGTAGCCGAGCTTTGTCTTGAGGGCGGGTGTAATTTGCAGGTACGCACCCATTTCGAGGATGCTGTCCGAAGCGGTGCCGGGCGGGGTGATTTCGAGGGTGCGGTGAAGACGACGGAGATGTGTATCCAGATAATCTTCCGATTGCTGCGCGGCAGCCCAAGTTCTGAGATAAGTTTCCGGGATCTGATGGCCCGCGGGAGGTGGGGGCGGAGAAGCTGGTTCCGGTGCCTGGAGGGGAGTTGATTCCACTTCGGGGGCGGGCGATGGAATCCCATCCGCGACCGCTCTGAGGAAGTTGAGGTATTGGCGTGCGACGAGCGTCCAGCTACACTGTTTTTCCACCCACGCCCGCGCCCGACGGCCCAGCGTACGGGCGATCTCCGGGCGGGAGACAAGGGCGTTCAGATATTCGAAGATCAGGTCCTCTTCGGTCTCGTCGACAGGAACTTTGAGGACGACATCCTCGGGATACTCGCTGAAGGATCCGATGTGCGAGACCAAGACGGCTTTGCCCAATCCGAGCGAGCGCAAGAGGGTGCCAGAGCTCTCGCCGACGGTCGGATACCGGAGGTTGAGGATGATATCGCAGGCACCGAGGTAGCCCATGAAAGCATCGATGGGCGTGAAACCTAGAACGCGCACGTGGGCGTCGAGGTCCAACCCGGAGATGAGCGAGGCTAAAGGAAACTCCGGATGGGGGTCGCCGACGAGGATCATCTTCGCTTCCGGCACGACGCGCAAGAGGCGGCGAAAGGCGCGCAGAGATTCGGCGATGCGTTTGTAGGGTTTGAGGAAGCCAAACACACCGATGAGCGGCGTAAGCTCGTCTAAGCCGAGCCGGTGGCGGTAGCCCATGCGATCCGTGGATTCGGGAAGCCAGGCGCCGTGGGGAATAACGGCGATCGGCTTATCGAAACCGGCCGAGCGCACCTGATTGGCGACGAAGCGACTGTGGGCAATCACCCCGAGGGAGCGTTCTTGGATCCGGCGGAGCATCGGCAGGCCCTCGTAGTCGGGACCCACTTCAAGCGCGCGCACGCGCTGGGCGTAGGCTTCAGCGGCGGCGCCTCCGTTGTACCGGGCTTCTTCGATGTAGGCATCCCAGTTTTTGCGCCGGATGGTGAGGTCGCAGATCAGGTGATGGAGGTTCGCTTCGTGCAGGACAACGACACCGGGATGAGTGAGGGCTGTTTCATAGGCGTGGCTATGAAAGGGATTGTTGCCGATCTGATAGAGCGGGATGTCATAGGAGGAGGGATGGAAGGGTTGGCTGTCGTTTGAAAAGACGTCCACGGAGGCAATTTTACGAAGCTCCTCGAGCAGAGCGGCGGAGTAATCGGCAATGCCGCTTGGCGCGGGCGGCAGGGGAGAAAAGAACGCAATGCGCATCGTTAGCGAACAAGCTCCATGGAGAAGGTACCCAGGGAAAGTGGGAGTTTTACGATGAGCGGGGTGCGGGCGTTATCCTTGCCTAAAAAGAACTCGATGGTGAAATCGGAAGCAGGGCCTTTGATATAGGCGAGTACGCGATCGGAATCCTCCATCGAATCCCCCAGCTTGATTTTCTGGGAGCCCTTATACTCCAGGCGGACGCGATAGGGATGGCCGTAAATTACGTTCTGCGCGGCGGGAATGCGGCCTTGCGCCAACTCGCGGCGCAGGTGGAAAATGAACGCCAGCGCGTCGCGGGCGCAGCCGGAGAAAGGTATCTCCGACTTGCCGCCGCCGATTGTCTGGCGGGTTGCTTTACCCGACTGGACATCGAATTCGATTTTCTCCTGGGATTTTCGCTTGCCATGCTGGATTTCCTTATCGAAATTCACGGAGCATTCCGCGCCGGTAGTGAGGGAAGCGAAACGATCCGAGACGGAGAAACCCGGTACAGCGGCTTCAAATTGAAATTCGAAATTCCAGTTGGCGGTGGCGCTCTTACGTGCCTTGAGCCGGCCTTCTCCGAGGCTCAAGCCGCTGGGCCAATTGATGGTGTATTGGAGATTCTCCTCGCTGGCCAGTTCGGCGGCCCAAATTGCCTGACAGCCAAGGATAGCGGCTAGAGCTAATCGTTTCATGAGCGGGCCGCACTCGCGGAACGGGCAGGGGCGGTCCGATCCGGGGCTCCGACAACCTGATAATACACATCGAGTGTCTTACTGGCGGCGCGCTCCCAACTGAAGGCAGCGGCACGGTTCTGTCCCAGACGCTCGAGGCGAGCCCGTAGCTCGGGGTCGAGCACGAGGTCCTGAATCGCCCTGGTCATATCAGGAACGGAATGGGGATCGAAAAAGATGGCGGCTCCATCAGCCACTTCAGGCATTGCCGAAGTCTTAGAACAGGCTACGGCGCAGCCGCATGCCATGGCTTCGAGAATCGGGATTCCGAAGCCTTCGTAGAAGGACGGAAAGACGAATACTTCACAAGCGTTATAGAGCAGACGGAGTTGATCGTCGTCCACATAGCCGGTGAAGTGAATGCGGCTGGCGAGCGGAGATCGCCCGGCAGCCAACTTTACCAGAGGCGCTTCCCACTTACTTTGCCCCACGAGCACCAGGCGGTGAGGCAGATGGGGGTTGTGGCGGATCAATTCCTCGAATGCCTGAATGAGGCCGCGCTGATTTTTACGCGGCTGGAGATCCCCCACGTTGAGGAGGAAAGGAGCGGCGATGCCGAACTGCGCACGAACACGCTCGCGTGCCTGCTCACGGTGGATAGGGCGGAAATTTTGCGAAACGGCATTGTGGACGACTTCCGTTTTGCCGCGGGCGGCGGGATAGTGCCGCTCAATCGACTCCCTGGAAAAATCACTAGGTGTGAGGATCCGGGCGGCGGAAGCGATCGTACGGCGGACGGTTTGTTTCAACTGCAAAACCCGTGGACGGGAGAAAAATTCGGGATGTTCGAGGAAGCTGACGTCGTGTACGCTGACCACCACGGGAACGGGGCAGCGTAGAGGCGCCGTATACTGCACATGTAACAGGGAGGGCTGATCGCGGCGGACGTGGGAAGCAAGTTGCCAGCCGAGCCGGACAAAGGGATTCATGGAGACACGACGAGTGATGATCCTCTTTGGTACATACTCCCCGCCATCCGGCGCCGAAAGATAGGCGATGAACTCCGCCTCCAAATCGAGCGCGCTATAGCAGCGCAGCAGGTTGCATATGTAGACTTCGTTCCCCGTTAGATGTTGCCCGATGGCGTGAGCGTCAATCGCGAAGCGCATCCGCGTTCCTTTCAGTATAGACGTTCACAGAGGCGGGAATGCTTCAAAGAGCAGGGACTTCCACGCCGCATCCCAGGTGTAGCGTTCTTCATATAAAGCTCGTCCGGCGTCCGCAAGTTGCGCCCGGAGATGGGACCCATTCAACAAAGCACTGATGGAGGCGGCGAATTCCGCCGGCGTGTCCGCCAGCAGGAGATGCTTTCCGGGGACCGCGTCCAGCCCTTCCGCGCCCAGGGTGGTCGAAACCACGGGCAGAGCTGCCGCCCAAGCTTCCAGTATTTTAACGCGAGTTCCGCTTCCAGTGAGAATGGGAACGACTGCAATCAAGGAGCAGGCTAGTTCAGAAATGGCATGATCCACTGGGCCGGTAATCTCGATGCCGGCGTCTGCCGCAATGTGTGGCGGGATGCCCCGGGGGTTCTTGCCCACGATCCTCCACTTGAGACCGGGATGCGCGCGGTGCAGCAATGGCCAAACTTCGTTATGAAAGAAGCGCACGGCTTGTTGATTCGGCAGATAATCGAGATTGCCCGAGAACACGAGGGAGTAGCGGGGAGGTCCACACGGACGCGGGGTAAAAGGAATGGCGTTGGGATAGACGGTGGTGGGGCAGGACGCCACACGCGCGGCCTCGCGCGAAGAGGTGACGATAAGCCGGTCAAAGAGGGGCAGGAGTTTTCTTTCCAGGCGGCGATAATAGGCGGCGAAAATCTTGTGGCCGAGCGAGTAGGGGCCACTTTCCACTCGGGCGGAGCGTGCGTGCCACTCGGATTCAATGTTGTGGAGATCGAGGTAGAGATGACGGCAGTGGCTGCGGACAAGAGAGGCATAGCTTGCACACCAGAAATGCTCGAGGACGGCGGTGTGATAGGTACGTCCCTTGAGCCAGGCGCCGATGATCTTCTCCTGTCCGCTGAAACGATCGAGCATCGGCGGGACGCCGCGCAACAACCGCAGACTGTTTCGGGTGATGACGGCCGGAGTACCGGTGGCGTGTCCCGGCAGAGGGACGCTGAGGATGTCTCCGACTAATCCGCGAGGCAATGCTTCCACCGGATCGGATGCGCCGTCCACGTGGAACAACACGATATCGACGGGGTAGCGGGCGGCGAGAAACTGAAGGAGGGAGGCCGAGCGCAAAGCTCCGCCCCCGGTGAGCGGATAGGGCGGCTCGGGAGAGATGAAGAGAGCTCGCTCAGCCATGAAAACGCCTGATCGCCGTGCAATAAACTTCCCGGGTTTGGCGGGCGGTGCGCTCCCAGGAAAAACAGGCCGCTCTTCTCAAACCTTTTTCACGCCATTGCTCGCGAAAAGATGCATCCAGACAGGCCTCCATCGCCTCGATCCATGCTCGCGTATTTCGTGGATCGAGTTGAATGGCGGCGCCGCCGGCGGTTTCGGTAATGGCTGGATCGTGGGAGGCGAGGACAGGTGCGCCGCACTGCATGGCTTCAAGAACGGGCAGGCCGAAGCCTTCATACAGGGAAGGATAAAGGACAGCGATTGCGTGGGAGTATAGCTGCGGAAGATCCTCTTCGGCTACTCCGCCGGCAACTATTTTCAGGTCGGCGTCAATTCCGCGATGCTTGATCTCGCGCCATGCTTCTTCCACGACGCCGGGATTTTTACGGGCAGGGCCGCCGCCGGCGAGGATGAAATACGGGGGTGAGGGAGAGAGAGAGGGAGAGGGGTGAAAGTTCCTGGAGGCGGCGAGCGGGATGGCGACTACTTCTTCGGGGACGAGGGGAAAATGATCCAGCAGCTCACGGCGGATGGCTTCGCTGGGGGTAATCACCATCGACGGCAATCCAAGGCGCAGCAGGAGAGGAGTGCGGCGCCGTACTCTGGCAGAGCCGCCCGTGCGCCATGGCGAAAGGTCATGGACTGTCATGACGGACGGTGCTACCGGGAAGTAGGGAACCGAGAAATCGGTACCATGAAATACTTCGATGGCATGGCGGCGTATCCAGCGGGGCAGACCGGAGAACCACCAGCGGCGGGAAGAACACAATTCCTGGCTGACCCCAAGCAGAGGAGCATGCTGATAGGATTGATCGGAAACGAGGGTATACTCGTCTTGCGGAGAACAAAGGGCCAGAGCTTTTGCCAGTTCCACTGTATAGCGGCGGATGCCTCCGGTTTGCTCCGTAAGCGGAGTGGCGTCCAATGCCACTTTCATGCCTAGTTGAGTGTAGCTGAGTCTGAGAGGGAAACGAACATGCGGAAGAACACGTTATGGATTCGCACCTGGATCGCGGCGATTGCCGTGGGCGGTTTATGGGTGGCTATGACACAGCAGCCTCCACAGCAGCCGTTGACTGTGGAGAAGCTCGCCGACGATCTACACGTGATTGTAGGAAGCGGCGGGAACGTGGGGGTGCTGACGACGGCGGAAGGGGTGATCCTGGTGGACGATAAGTTCGACCGCAATGTGCCGGAGATCCTGGAAAAAGTGAGATCGATCACGGACAAGCCTGTGCGGTATGTGGTGAACACGCACCACCATGGCGACCATAGCGGCGGCAATACCACGCTGATCCGGTCCGCTGCCGCGATAGTGGCGCACGATAATGTGTACACAAACATGGTGAAGGGAGAGCAGCCGGGGCCGCCGCAAATTACGTTCAGCGACAAGGCTTATGTGAGGCTGGGTGGGAAGGCGCTTCGCGCGCATCACTTTGGCCGAGGGCATACGAATGGGGACGCTGTGATTCTGTTTACGGCGCATCGGGTGATCCATATGGGCGATCTGTTCGTAGCGGGAACGCCGTTTATCGACTACGCCGGCGGAGGCAGCGCGGTGGAATGGACAAAAACGATCGATAAGGCTTTGACGCTCGATTTCGATCGCGTGATCCCCGGGCACGGCCCGATCA
Organism: Bryobacteraceae bacterium; assembly: GCA_035526195.1. Classification (GTDB taxonomy): domain Bacteria; phylum Acidobacteriota; class Terriglobia; order Bryobacterales; family Bryobacteraceae; genus CADEFT01. The sequence goes on along the minus strand of DATLCW010000373.1, from coordinate 64,849 downwards.
TGACCAAGGCTGAGTTGGGAAAGTGGAACGACACTTTCAAGGCGCTGCGCTCGAAAGCATCTGAGCTGAAACGCAAGGGTGTCACAAAGGAGGAGATGGCCAACCAGTTAAAGCTGGAGGAATTCGGATGGAAGGCGAGCGCTAATTGGGGGCGGAGTGTGCCGAGCCTCTACGACGAGCTATGACAATCAGCCGCCGCCATCTGTTGAGTACAGTACTGCTCGGCGCATGCCAGCGGAGGCGTAAGAAGGTTATCGGCGTGATCCCCAAAGCGACGTCGCATTTGTTCTTCGTGAATATCCATGAAGGCGTCAAGGCGGCCGGAAAAGAGTTTGATGTCGAGATCCTGTGGAATGGGCCGCAGCAGGAGACCGATCACGCGCGACAGATTCAAATTGTCGATTCGATGGTAGCCCGGCGGGTGGACGCGATCGCCATTTCGGCTACGGATTCGACGGCATTGGTGGGCCCCGTACGGCGGGCAATCACGGCCGGGATTCCGGTTACGGTCTTCGATAGCGGACTCGGCATAGAAGATTACGTGACGTTTGTGGCTACCGATAATTTTGGTGCGGGCCAGACGGCGGCGCGCAAACTGGCCGCGCTGGTGCATGGCAAAGGCAAAGTGGCGCACCTGATGCACAAGCCGGGGGGGCAATCCACGGGCGATCGGGAACGAGGGTTTGAAGAAGTGATGAAGGGTGAGTTTCCGAATGTGCAGGTAGTTGCGCGGCAGTATGGGATGGCGGACCGGGCGCGATCGCGTGCCGCGGCGGAGAACATCCTGACGGCGCATCCGGATCTGGATGGTATGTTCGCATCGGCGGAAGCGAATTCCATCGGAGCAATTCTCGCCATTGAATCGCGTGGGCTCAGCGGGAAAGTGAAACTGATCACGTTCGATACCAGCGACATGCATACGGAGGCATTCAAGAAGGGCACGATTGACGTGATGCTGATTCAGGATCCGTATAAGATCGGGTATGAAGCGGTCAAGAGTCTGGCATTGAAGCTGCGCGGGGAAATGCCATCGAAGCGGATCGATCTGCCGGCAAAGGTTACCGAGAAAGCGGCCGGTCAGTAAAGATCGCCTACGCGGCGCGAGGGTACCCACGGGAGATAAAGCTGGGTCTTTTGTCCCTGGAAGGTGCGGGCAAGATTATTCCAGTAGTCTTTCTGTGTGGGGGCCGTGTTTGTCCAGACGCCGCCGCGGATGTTGAGGCTATAGACTCTCATGGGAAGTCCCCACGCCTGCACCGCGGGGAGCACGTCGCCGGGATTCAGTTTCATCACCGCGATGCGATCGCAATCACTCCAGTCATAGGAACGGCCAGACGATCGCGGAGCCATTCCATTTGTTTGGCGGGCAGCGGAGCGGCTTGCGCCTGGGCTTCGCGCATGAGTCCTTCTGAAAACCACCAGAATCCAAACTTGCTTTTGGGATAAGCACCGTTCCAGGAGCGGTAGAGGGTCACAGGTCCTTCCACGGTTTGCGCCTTGGCGCGCCGCTCGCGCAAGGATTCTCCTTTTTGGAGATCCGCGATGAGCAGACCAGCGTGCATCTGGGCTGCGCTCTGCAAATCCTCTTGCTGTTTCTTTGATAGGAAACGCATATCGCGGGGGAAGGGTTTTTTCAGCCCCGCGCGCCCAAGAAACAATTGATAATCCGGCTCCTCGAGCAACGCTTTATAAATTCCGCTGCCAAAGAGTTCCGCGAGATCCGAGGCGACACCGGCCCACATAACAATTTACTCCCTGCCACTAAACGCGGAATTGTGAGTCGCGATTGATCAGAATTGCGTGGATATTATTTTTTGGAAAGGGCAGGATTGATGGCCGACACGACATGTGCGGCGAGAAACCGCGAGCCTTCGGGCGTGAAGTGGACATTTTCAGGCAATTGCACATCTTTGAGCTTTGGGAGCACGGCTGCATAGAGGTCGTCCACGGCGATGCGATTACGTTTCATCACGCGCAAGGCGGCGGCGTTGTAGAGGGGCACATCGGCGGGGTGGCGAAGCGGGTTGAGCTTGCCTTGAGGAACCGGAGTGGTGGTCGCGAAGATGACTTTGGCACCTGTTTGCTTCAGACGATCCACGAGTTTCTGGAGGTTGGATGCGTATTCCTCGATCGGAACCTGATGCTTGCCGCCCTCCATAATTTTGAGATCGTGGAGCCCCCAGTTGACGTGGATGACGTCCCATTTCGAGGAGCCAAGCCATGGCTCGATGGATTCCAGAGTGAAGCGGGTGGTGGCTCCATTGGCGGGGATCCGGTGGACGTTGGCCTTGCCGCGCAACACTTCGCGTACCGGCAGCGTGTAGCCGATGGAAATGGAATCTCCGATCAGCAGCACGCGGGGCAGGCCCGCAGTGTCCTGGACCGGCTCGAACGCCGGATTTGGTGGCTGCGGCTGCTGCGCCAGCACGATCGAGACGCACAAAGAAAGAAGGAGAGGCTTCATCGCGAGTTCACTATACTGCAAACAGAAAGCCCGCCGCACGGGGGAGTGCGCGGCGGGCTTTGGGGAGGTGAAAGTTTAGTAATCCATCTCCGGTCCGTGGCCGCCGTGGCCGCCCGGAGCAGGAGCTGGTTTCTTTTCAGGGATCTCGCAGATCATCGCCTCGGTGGTGAGCATAAGGGCACTGATGGACGATGCATTCTGCAGGGCGCTGCGGGTGACTTTGGCGGGGTCGATGACGCCGGATTTCACCAGGTCTTCATACTGGCCGGTGGCGGCATTGAAGCCGTAGTTGGCATCCGTACTTTCGCGCACTTTGCCCACTACGATTGCGCCTTCATAGCCGGCATTGCCGGTGATCTGACGCAGCGGCTCTTCACAGGCGCGGCGCACGATATCGAGACCAATCTGCTCATCGCCATCGTACTTTGCCTTCTCGAGAGCCTTGGCGGCGCGCAGTAGCGCCACACCACCGCCAGGGACGATGCCTTCTTCCACCGCGGCGCGAGTGGCATGGAGCGCATCTTCGACGCGCGCCTTTTTCTCTTTCATCTCCGTTTCCGTGGCCGCTCCAACTTTGATGACGGCGACGCCGCCCGCGAGTTTGGCAAGGCGCTCCTGGAGCTTCTCACGGTCATAGTCGGAAGTGGTCTCATCGATCTGCGCGCGCAACTGCTTGATGCGTCCTTCGATGGACTTGGGAGCGCCCGCACCGTCGACGATGGTGGTGTTGTCCTTATCAACGGTGACGCGCTTGGCACGGCCGAGGTCTTCGAGACGAACGCCTTCGAGCTTAATTCCGGTCTCTTCCATGATGGATTTGCCGCCGGTCAGGATGGCGATGTCATCGAGCATTGCTTTGCGGCGATCGCCGAAGCCGGGAGCCTTTACCGCGCAGGCATTGAGTGTTCCCCGCAGTTTGTTGACAACGAGCGTGGCGAGGGCCTCGCCTTCCACTTCCTCGGCGACGATCACGAGCGGCTTGCCGCTGCGGGCAATCTGCTCAAGCAGAGGCAGGAGATCCTTCATGTTGCTGATCTTCTTCTCGTGGATCAGGATGTAGGGATCTTCGAGGACGCATTCCATGCGGTCCTGATCGGTGATGAAGTAAGGGGAGAGATAGCCGCGGTCAAACTGCATTCCATCCACGGTCTGCAGTTCCGTGGTCATGGTCTTAGATTCTTCGACGGTGATGACGCCATCCTTGCCGACCTTCTTCATGGCTTCCGCAATGGTGTTGCCGATCGTCTGGTCGCCATTGGCGGAGATGGTGCCGACCTGGGCGATCATGTCGCCGGACACGGGCTTACTGAACTTCCGGACTTCTTCGACGACGGCTTCCACGGCACGATCGATGCCGCGCTTGAGGGCCATGGGATTGGCACCGGCGGCAACGGACTTGACGCCTTCGCGGAAGATCGATTGCGCGAGGATGGTAGCAGTGGTGGTGCCGTCGCCGGCGACGTCGGAGGTTTTGGAGGCGACTTCGCGGACCATCTGGGCGCCCATGTTTTCCAGCGGATCTTTAAGTTCGATTTCCTTAGCTACGGTGACGCCGTCCTTGGTGATGGTGGGTCCACCGAACTTCTTTTCCAGCACGACATTGCGGCCCTTGGGTCCGAGGGTAACCTTGACGGCATCGGCCAGCTGATTCACGCCACGGAGAATCGCCTGACGCGAATTCTCACTGTAAACAATTTGTTTGGCAGGCATGTTTTGTGATTTCTCCTTATTTCTTCTTGCCGTTTTCAATCACGCCGAGAACTTCCTCTTCGCGCATGATCAGATATTCATTGCCATCCACTTTGATATCGCTTCCGGAGTATTTTCCGAAGAGAATGCGATCTCCCGCTTTCACGTCGAGAGCGATGACTTTCCCGTCTTCGAGGCGTTTGCCCTTGCCGACGGCGACGACTTCCGCTTCCTGCGGTTTTTCCTTGGCGCTGTCGGGGATGATGATGCCACCCATCACGGTTTCTTTTTCTTCGATGCGTTTGACGACGATGCGGTCATTCAGTGGTCGGATATTCATGGTTACTACAGACCTCCAGCGTTGTTCGAACAGTTAAGATTGGTTGCGATATTCGTACCGCGTTGAGAGGGACGCGGTGGTCTCTAGCCGCCGGGTCCCTACAAAAATTATTTTTAGCACACTCACGGGGAGAGTGACAAGAATTATTTGCAAGCTATTAAGAAGACAAGGACAGGGGGTCGCTGGTGCGTTTGTTTACTGATACTCCGCGCGGATCCAGAAGCTTTCGCGCCATTGGCCGCCGGGAGCTATTTTCTGGAGATCGGGATACTTGCCGGCGTACGATAAGTTGTAGGCGTTGGTGATGCCGGACATTGGCTCAAAACAGATGAAATCGCGGCCTTGCGGGGCGTACACAACCGCCACTGGAAACTTCTCCCCGAAGCGAAGCGAGATCTTGTGGCCAGGACCCTCGACGGAAAACTCCTGGGTGGGGTCGACCGCGGCGAAGACGTCGTCCATCTGGCGGCCACGCAGAACGATAGGTTGTGCGAGGGAAAACGGCTTACGCTCTCCAGTGGGCGTCAGCTTTTCATTCAACATCACGTGTTCGCGAACTGGAACGCGAATCTGCCAGTCATCGCGGGGAACACCGGGCAGGCTGAAATAGGGGTGATAGGCGACGGAAACGGGCATCGGGTCGGTGGACAGGTTTTCAACGATTGTTTCCACTTCGAGGGTTCCGCTTTTCAGGCGGTAGGTCATCTGATAGGCATGGGCGAAGGGGAACTGCGCCATGTAGTCGGGGTAACGCCAGAATTCGAGGCGGCTGGTTACCGAGGCGGATTCCTCTCCGCTTCGCAAAGACGTCACCTGCCATTGCGGAGCATACATGAGCAGCCCGTGAATCGGCTGGCGAAACCCATCGAGGCGGTAGTTTTTAAGATCCGGATTCAACGTGTATTTCCGGCCATTGGCCCAAAAGGCTTCCTGATCCAATCGATTTGCCCAAGGGGCCAGGAAGGGATTTCCCGCCATGGCGGGCTGCGCCTTCAACTGTCCCAAAGTCTGATAAGGGGACCAGAAGACGCGGCGTCCCTTGACCTTCATGTCATAAGAATTGTTGCCGACGGATGGGGCGATCCAAACTTCCGTGTGGCTGCGCACGTCCGCCAGGTAGACGGCTTCGATAGCGTCGATCGTTTGCCGTTCGGCAGTGTAGTTCATGATGAATTAATTGTCGAGTTTTTCCCGCAGATCGAGGGCGGTCTGGTCCTGGCAGCAGAGGCAGACGCCGGGGGTGTAGGTGCGAATCGCACACACGGCGCACCAGTAGGTGACAAACAAGCGCTTGCCGTTCTGGTGCACGAACATGGCACGTTTGTGGATCGGGAGGATGCGAAAAGTATCTCCTACTTGTGATCCGATGACCTCAAAATCCATGCCGTTCACGCGCGGGTCGCGGAGCACTCCGGTAGTCTGATCATCGCCCTCCAGCGTTACGGTCCTGCCACCCGCCATCGTCAGCACGGGGGGCTGGCCTTGCCGCTGGTCGAGTTTTCCTCGAAGGGAGACCGGGTTTTCTTCCCCGTTGGCAGCGGATAGGAACATGAGCAGACCGGATAGGGTGAAACGCCTGCGAGTCACACCTCTATTGTACCTTTACGGGGTAATGGTTACTTTGCCGGCGTTATCCCCGTAGTGCTCAAGCATGTCGAATGCATTGCCGATGCGATCCATGGGGAGTTGATGAGTGAGCACGGGAGAGAAGCGGTGCGGCAGATCGCGCAGCAGACGCACGGCGAGATCTGTTTCGTGGTTCGAACGCCGGACCGTGAAGAGGGTAAGCTCTTTGCGACGCACGTCATGGAAATCCAATGTAATGTTTATTTCCGCGGGAATGCCGGTATAAACGACCCTGCCGGCATTCCGGGTGACTTTGAGGCAGAGGTTCATGGTTCCATCTTTGGCGGCGCAGTCGATGGCGATGTCGGCGCCTCGATTGCCGGTGTCGTGGTTGATCTGTTTGAGTACGTCGACGGCGGCGGGGTCGAGCACGGCATCCGCTCCCATGTGGATCGCCATCTGGCGACGGTGGGCGAGTGGCTCAACGACCCAGACACGGCCTGCACCGGAGACGTTCAGAGCCCCCAACGTGAGCAAACCGATTGGGCCGCCGCCGAAAATTACCGCTGTTTCTCCGGGGCGGGGGCGGGCGAACGTCAGGGAATGAAGCGCGACCGCCAGCGGTTCCGCAAGGGTACCCTGTTCAAAGCTGAGAGCCGGAGGAAGCGGCAGGAGGTTCGCGGCGGGAAGGTTCACGAACTGCCTGAAAAAGCCGGGGTCAGCGGGCGTGCTGAGAAATCGCAGATTGGCGCAGACGTTGTGATGACCGGTGAGGCAATACTCGCAGTGGTAGCAGTAGATGGCGGGCTCGAGGATGGCGCGGTCGCCGGGCGACCAACCGTATACACCGGCACCTGCTTTGACGACCACTCCGGCAGGTTCGTGACCTAGCACCATGGGGTAAACACAGGGGGTGTCCCCTATGCCGCCCTCGAAGTAATAGTGGAGATCGGAGCCGCAAATACCAATGGATTTGACACGCACCTGAATTTCCCCAGGCGCGGGATCGCGGTGAGGCTGCTCGGACAGGCGGAACTGGCGCAACGAGGCGAGTTCAGCGACTAGCATTATTTCTTGAAGAGGCTGTCAAAGGCGGCACGAGCATTGCCGGAAGAGCGCGACTCAAAGATCCTGGCAGGAGCGGTGAAGCCGTTTCCATTCGCGGGAGGGTGTGCCGCGTCGCGAGCCACCGTGACACGCGAAGAGAACAGCGGGCATTCGTTGAGTTGATCTTTGTATGCGATACGGGCGGGCACGGGCTTCAAACATTGGAAGCGGGTGGAGGGCTCGAAATGGGCGCACTGTTTGCAGCAATGCAGAGTGGAACTGCATTTGGGACAGGAGCCCTTCAAGTCTGTGTCCGCGGCCAGGGCGGTGGAGCAACTCCAGCAACGGGTCGCTGTTACCGACTGCACCATTCTAGGTAACCGGGGGCCGGTGAGGTCGACGGGGGGACGAGGACCTTTCGGCTTCTGGTCGCGCGGGGCGCTGCGCTCTGAATCCTGATACCCGCGCTGGGAATACTTTCGATCGCTATCCATGGCCGCTAGAGGCCTCCTTGATCCGCCTGTGACGAATCGATGATCGGCATTACACGGCAGGGTCAATAGACCGCGCAATGACAGCCATCCAAAAAGATATGCAGCGCCGTCCGGTAGGAAACCAGAGACACAGCGGGGCTTAGCAGAATCTAGCGTCTGCTATTCCGTCTGCGCTTCGTTGAAGGAGAATAACGGAAGGCTGGAGAATCGTGTTCCTGGAATCCGTACTCTGGTCAGGACGACCCACTACCTATTTACCACGGAAACAGGCGGCATGCAATGTGTTTGTCACCGGGTATGGGCCCAATAGTACCAATGGTTGAGCAAACTATCATCGCGCCCCGGGCGGAACCGGGGGCAAGGCAAACGCAACGTACGATCCACGTATTTTTACCTGAGCCGCCGGTGTGAGGCCAACCTGCGCGGAGGCGCAAAAAACAAGGAACTGGCGTCCCGCAATTTCGTAGACCGCAGGCATGCCTTCGAGCGCCATTTCCAATTCCGCGTCCCACAGCAGCTTTCCATTGTCCACGTCAAAAGCGCGTACTTTGCGGTCGCGGGTACCGGTAAAGATCAATCCTCCGGCGGTGATTACGGGGCCCACTTTGGGATAGTGCGTGCCGGTGTTGTTGAAGCCCCTGGCGGCGAGCTCGGGAACTTCGCCGAGAGCGATTTTCCATTGGATGGCGCCTTCATTCAAATCGTAGGCGGTGAGAGATGTCCAGGGGGGAGCAATGGCAGCGAGTCCATCGCTCGCGATCATGAAGCCGAAGATCGACAGCAGCTCCACCCCAGTTGGCGCCGCCGTTGTTGCCGGGCATCTGGATGGTGCCGCCACGTCCCGGGGGCGTGAACAAGCCTTCGTTGCGCGCGCTGAGGATCTGATCCCGGAAGCGGGCTCGATCCTCAGCACTAAGGAACGGGCTGAGGTCATCGACGGTAAATTTCTGACGGGCGAAGGGCGGGGGCCTGGAGAGAAAGGCTGCGTCGGCGAAGTGGTTTCGCCGGGCATGTCCGTCTTGGGAACGAGCCGTTCTTCGATGGGCCACAGGGGTTTGCCGGTAACGCGATCAAAGACCCAAACGAAGCCCTATTTGCTCACCTGGGCGACGGCGTCAATGGGTCTGCCCTGATGACGAACGGTGAGAAGCTTGGGCGCCGTGGCGTCGTCATAGTCCCAGATATCATGGTGGACCATCTGAAAATGCCAGAGCCGTTTGCCGGTCCGGGCATCAAGGGCAAGCAGACAATCCCCGAAGAGATTGGCTCCGGTGCGATCGGCGCCATAGAAGTTATACTTTGCGCTGGCCGTGGGGGCATAGAGGATGCCGCGCTGCATGTCGAGCGACAGTTCGCCCCAGACGTTCGCTCCGCCGACGTTTTTCCAGGCATCCTTAGGCCAGGTATCGTAGCCGAACTCTCCGGGATGCGGAATGGTGTGGAAGGACCAGACCAGTTTCCCGCTACGCACGTTGTAGGCACGAATATCTCCGGGTGCGGACCCATAGCCCTGATTGGTAGCGGAGCCGAGAATGAGCAGATCTTCGAACACGCGTCCAGGCGTGGTGGACTGCACGAGGGCTATGGACTTGGGATCGCGGCCCAAACCCTGCTTCAGATCCACCAAGCCGGCGTTTCCGAACGACAGAATGGGCTTGCCGGTGCGGGCGTCAATGGTTTGCAGGAAATGTTTTCTGGCAAACAGGAGGCGGCGGTGAGAACGGTCTGAGCTTTCCCAGTTTTACTCTTCGCAAGCACGTAGTGCCATCGACCATAAGGGGATTGAAGGCGTAGCGGTTGTCCCCGGTCTGGTATGTCCAGGCGATCTGCAACTGATTTACGTTCGAGCGATTAATTTGTTTGAGGGAGGAATACTCGGCGGAATCCGGGGCGCCTCCGTAGTCACTCCAGGTTTGATGGTTCTGTGCTGAGGCAGCACAGGCGCAAAGAAAAACGAGACAGGAACCGCGATTCATTCGCGAGACTTGGCAGGGGCGCTGCGTGGGGGCGCGGTGAACTTCGCCAGATAGTTGGTATGGAAGTTTCCAGCGTGGAACTCGGGGTCAGCGAGTATTTTCTGATGAAGGGGAATGGTGGTGTAGATCCCTTCGACGACGAAGGTATCCAGGGCTCGCGCCATGCGGGCAATGGCTTCCTGGCGGTCATGGCCGTAGGTGATGAGCTTGGCGATCATGGAATCGTAATAGGGCGGAATCACACCGTCGGTATATGCGGCCGTATCGACGCGAACGCCAATGCCGCCGGGAAGATTGAGCGCGGTGATGCGGCCGGGGCAGGGGGCAAAGGTTTCCGGATTCTCGGCGTTGATGCGGCACTCGATGGAATGGCCGCGAATGACGATAGGTCCACGAAGGATCTCGGTGAGCGGCTTGCCGGCGGCGATGAGGATCTGACTCTTGACAATGTCGATGCCTGTTACAAATTCAGTGACCGGATGTTCGACCTGGACGCGGGCATTGACTTCGATGAAGTAAAGCTGGCCGGTGTGATCCATGAGGAATTCGACGGTGCCGGCGTTGGTGTAGCCTACATCCTTCATGGCGCGAACCAATGAGGCGCTAATGGAGGCGCGGATTTCGGGGGTGATGCTGGGCGAGGGAGCTTCCTCAAGGACCTTTTGATGGCGGCGCTGTAAGGAACACTCGCGCTCGCCGAGGATCTCGACATTTCCGTGCTGATCCGCCAGAACCTGAAATTCAATATGCCGGGGATCCTCGACGAGTTTCTCCATGTAGAGATCGCCGCAGGTGAAGGCAGCGGCGGCTTCGGCATTTGCCTGGGCGTAGAGATTGGGGAGCTCGGCAGGCGTGCGGACGACACGCATGCCACGTCCGCCGCCACCGGCAGTCGCTTTGAGCATGATCGGATAGCCGACCTCTTCCGCCAGTTCGAGGGCTTCTTCGGCGGACTTGAGGACACCCTCTGAACCGGGAAGGGTGGGGACGCCGGCGTTCTTCATGGATTCACGGGCGCGCTGTTTGAGTCCCATGAGCTTGATGACGCCAGGGCGGGGACCAATGAAGGTAACGCCGGACATCTCGCATACTTCGGCAAAATCCGCATTCTCGCTGAGAAAGCCGTATCCGGGATGAATGGCGTTGGCGTTGGTGATCTCGGCGGCGCTGATTACCGAGGGAATATCGAGATAGCTGCGGGCGCTTTTAGCGGGGCCGATACAAACAGCTTCATCGGCAAAGCGAACGTGAAGACTGTTGCGATCCGCTTCCGAATACACGGCCACTGTCTTGATGCCGAGCTCTTTGCAGGCGCAGATGACACGGAGGGCGATCTCTCCACGATTGGCAATGAGGACCTTTTGAAACATGGACAGAGCTTAGAGCGGACGATAGGTAAAAAGAGCCTCACCGTATTCGACTGGCTTCCCATTGGGCACCAGTTTGTTGACGATGACGCCTGCGGCTTCGGCTTCAATCTCATTCATGAGCTTCATGGATTCGATGATGCAAAGCACCTGGCCAGCCTGGATGGTGTCACCTACTTTGACGAAATCGGGTGCGCCGGGTGAGGGTGCATCATAGAACGTTCCGACGATGGGGGCCTTAATGACAGGCAGGACGTCTTCTTTAAGAGGCTCGGGTAGAGGCAGATGCACCGCTACCGGAGCAGCGGGTTGAGAGGCGTGGGAAGTTGTTACCGGGGCGCCAACTTGTGGAGAAGCGATTTCCAGATCCTGGGGAATGGAGCGTTTGATCCAGACGCGATTCTCCCCGCGCTGCACTTCAATTTCGGCGACACCGCTGCCGGTGAACAGTTGCATGATCTCTTTTATTTCTTCGATGGTCATTGGTAACGAGCTTCGAGACTCAAATCAGACGATGGTCAATTCTTTAGAGGTGGGCGTTAGGATTTCGCAGCCCGTCGCGGTGACAAGCACGGTATCTTCGATGCGGATACCGCCTTTGCCTTTCAGGTAGATGCCTGGCTCTACCGTGATCACCATGCCAGCCTTGAGGATGGTTTTTTCTTTCCTGCCCAAACGGGGGGGTTCGTGAATTTCCAGACCAAGCCCATGACCCGTGGAATGAGTAAACGCGGTGTCCAGTTTGTAAGCTTTGAGAGTATTGCGAGCCGCCCGGTCGGGCTTGGAGGCGGGTACGCCTTCGCGAATGGCGTCAATGGCGGCTAACTGCGCATCAAGGACCGCGCGGTACGCTTTCTTCCAAACCGGTGAGGGAGGACCTACAAAAACCGTTCGTGTCATGTCGCTGGTGTAGCCCTCTTGGGTGGCACCCATGTCTATCAATAGTAGCTGATTGGCGCGGATTGGATCGAGGGAGGGGCGGGCATGGGGCAAGGCGGCTCTGGGACCCGATGCGACGATAGTCTCAAACGAAGGGCCATCGGCCCCCTGACGCCGCATCTGGAATTCGAGCGCGGCGGCGAGATCGCATTCCCTGACACCGGGCCGGATGCTTTTCAGGGTTTTTTCGAAGGCTCTGGAGTTGGTTCGGACGGCTTGGCGGATCTGTTCGATCTCGGCCGCGGATTTGATGATGCGGTGAGCCTCGACGAGGTCATGCGTGGCAACCAGTTGGAACCCGAGCGGAAGCTTTTCACGGAGGAGATCATGGGAGCGGAAGAGGATGTGATCCTTCTCGAAGCCGAGTTTGCGAAGCTTGCTTTTTTGAATGACGGGGAGGACTCCAGGGAGCATCGGGCCGCGGATAATCTTTACTTTGCAGGTGGTTTCGTGCTCGGCCTGAAGCGTGTAACGGGGATCAGTAAACAGAATGGAACTCGTGGAGGTGAGCAATAGCGTGGCATTGCTTCCGGTGAAACCGGAGAGATAACGGACATTGGGCAGGTACGTGACGAACAGGGCGTCGATCTTATTGTGAAGGAAGGCGGCGGCTACCAGGGCGCGCCTCTGCTTGAAGTCCAAACAATCAGTCTAGCATCTGAAACACAGGCTCCTGTGGCTGCGGCTCGGCTAGGGCTTAAGAAGGAGCTTGCCCGCGGTGTGCCTGCCCTCCAGATCCTTGTGGGCCTGGGCGGCTTCGGCGAGGGTGTAGGTTTTGTGAATGTGGACTTTGAGGGCTCCCGAGGCCACCCAGCGGAGGACATCGCCGGCGCGCCAGAGGAGTTCGTCACGGGTAGAGGCATAGTTAGCCAGGGTGGGACGGGTCAGAAAGATGGAGCCTTTCTGGCTCAGCAGCAGCGGCTCGATGGCCGGTACGGGACCGGAGGCGTTGCCGAACGTCACCATCATGCCTCGGGGACGGAGGCAGTCGATGCTCTTGAGGAACGTGGAAGCCCCGACGGAGTCATAAACGACATCGACTCCCTTGCCTTCTGTAAAGCGCTTCGTTTCCTCGACAAAATCGTGAGTGGAATAAAGGATCACTTCATCGGCGCCGTTTGAAACGGCGCGGGCGGCTTTCTCCGGGGTGCCGGCGGTGGCGATTACCCTGGCTCCGCGCAGCTTGGCCATCTGGACTAGGAGCGAGCCGGTGCCTCCGGCGGCGGCGTGGATGAGGGCGGTGTGGGCTTTCTCGAGCGGGAAGGTGGAATGGGTAAGATAGTGGGCCGTCATTCCCTGAAGCATAACGGCGGCGGCGCTGGGCAGCTCGAGATTCTGCGGCACTTTTACGAGGATTTTGGACGGAACAAGGGCATATTGCGCATAGGAGCCGCGGGCCATAGCATAGGCGACACGGTCTCCGACTGCAACCTCGGTAACACCGGGTCCTACGGATTCAACGACACCGGCGGCTTCCATTCCTGGAGTGAAGGGGAGGTCGGCTTTGTAGAGGCCCATGCGGAAATAAATGTCGATGAAGTTCACGCCGGAAGTATCCACTTTGACGAGCGCGTGGCCGGGGCCGGGAGCGGGAGTGGGGACTTCTTCGGGCCGGAGCTGCTCGGGTCCACCGAGTTCGCGAACGAGGATGGCTTTCATGTACGTACCTTTCGGCGGAGATGTACCGCGGTGGCGTAAAGCAAGAGATAGCAGAGTGTGAAAGGGAAGAGCAACAGCCTGGTGATGGTAGTGACGGCATCGGCTCCTGTGAGCCCCGCCCGGAAGAAGATGAAGTGGAGCATGGTTCGCCAATTGGTGTAGTCGAACCAATAGTAGTCTCCGTTTTCATTGAGAATAAATACCTTGGCGGGGAGTTTTGAGCTAAGCCACCATTTCCATTTGGTCATGATGGGCTCGCCGGAACAGATGATGCCGACGATCTCGTAGCGATTGGATTTCAGGGTAGAGGCGAGACGTTTGCGGGAGGCGGGATCGGGATAATCCCAGACGCGATAGACGCGTGCTGTGGGAGGAAGGCCTTCGGGGAGCCCGGTGTAGCAGGTCACGAGATCCACACGCAGGTTGTTGCCGTAGAGCTCTCGAAGGCCCGGCAGAAGGTTGTCGAGGATTGCGCGGGAGCCGCTCTCAATCAGCAGGACATGATTAAAGTGCGGGATGCGGGAAGAGAAGAACAGGTGCATCGGAGGGCGGGAGGTTTACACCCCCCAGCAGTAATCTTCGACTACCCGTTCCAATGTTTCGTCCTTCTCCATGAGGCGCATGAGCTCGAGCTTAATCGCATCCAAAAGGGCCTGCCAGCTTGCGGTGAGTACGTTGTCGGAGACACCTACGGTGGTCCAGCTCCGGCGATGGTCTGACCATTCCACCAGGACGCGGACCTTGGCGGCGGTGCCCTTTTTTGAATCGAGGACCCGTACTTTGTAATCGGTGAGGCGCACGTTGGAAATGCTGGGATAAAGCTGGGCGAGGCACTGGCGGAGGCAAAGATCGAGGGCGTTCACCGGACCGTGTCCGCTGGCGGTGGCAGAGTGGATGCCGTCCTGAGCCTTCAGAGTGACGGTGGCCAGCGTTTGCGATTCCTTATTGGCTGCTCCGCGAGTAGTGACTTCGTAGCTGACCACTTCAAAAAGATTGAGGCCGGGGTGGAGCGCTTCGCGCACGAGAAGCTCGAAGGTTCCCTCGGCGGCTTCGAGTTCATAGCCCATGAATTCCATGTGCTTGATGCGTTCGAGCAACTCACGATGGGATGTGTCATCGAGGCGATCAACAAGCCCATGCTGTTTGAGTTTGTAAAGGATGTTGCTGCGCCCGCTGAGGTCGCTGAGGAGCACGCGTTGACGATTCCCCACGGCGTCGGGACGGATATGCTCATAGGTTGCCGAGTCTTTCAACACGGCGCTTACATGGACGCCGCCTTTATGGGCGAAGGCGCTCCGTCCGACATAGGCCTGATCGTTGCGTACGGCGAGATTCGCGAGCTCGGCGATAAAGCGGGCAACGCTGGTGAGGCTGGCGAGCTTTTCAGGTCCGATGGTGGTGTGGCCGAGCTTGAGTTCGAGATTGGCGAGGATGGAGCACAGGTTGGCATTGCCGCAACGCTCGCCATAGCCATTGAAGCAGCCTTGAACGTGAGTGATGCCCTGCTCGACCGCGGCGATGGTGTTGGCAACCGCGACATCGGAATCGTTATGGCAGTGGATCCCGATGATACCGTCGAAACGCTTGCGCACGTCGGCAATGATCTCCACCAGACGGCCTGGAAGCGTTCCTCCGTTGGTGTCACAGAGGCACAGCACCCCGGCGCCAGCGTTCTTGGCGGCTTCCAGAGTTCTGAGAGCAAATGCGGGATTGGCAGTATAGCCGTCGAAGAAATGTTCAGCGTCGTAGACCACTTCTTTGCCGTGATCCATGAGATACCCGACTGTCTCGGAGATGAGAGCGATGTTCTCCTCTTCCGTGATTCCCAGGGCGCGCTGGGTGTGTAAATCCCAGCTTTTGCCGAAGATCGAAATGACGGGGGTGCCGGCTTCGAGCAACTGGCGGACGTTCGGATCCTGATCCACACGGTTGCGGGCGAAACGGGTGGATCCGAAGGCGGTCAGTTTGGCGTGTTTGAGAGGAAGCTCACGGGCCCGGGCAAAGAATTCCTTATCGCGAGGATTCGACCCGGGCCATCCACCTTCAATATAGTCAATACCGAGCTCATCCAGTTTCTGTGCAATGACAAGTTTGTCATCGACGGAGAAGGAGACGGCCTCGCCTTGGGTGCCGTCACGGAGCGTGGTATCGAAGGTGAATATTTTCATGGCTGAATTCCTTTGGAGTTAGGTGGCTACGGGTACTCCGACTTCTTTTTTGCGTTTCAGGAATGTCATCATTTCCCGGAGCGGCTCACCGGTCTTTTCGATGAGCAGGTTGCTGTTGTTGTCACGCATGGCGAGGAATTTCTTACGGCCGGCACGATTTTCGTCCATCCATTGTTTGGCGAATTCACCGGACTGGATTTCCTTCAAAATCTTCTTCATCTCGGCCTTGGTCTGCTCATTGATGATGCGGGGGCCACGGGTGTAATCGCCGTATTCGGCGGTATCGGAAACCGAGTAGCGCATATAGCCGAGGCCGCCTTCATAGATAAGATCGACAATCAGCTTCAATTCATGCAGGCACTCGAAATAAGCGATTTCGGGAGCGTAGCCAGCTTCCACCAGCGTCTCAAAGCCAGCGTTGATGAGGGCACTGACGCCGCCGCACAGGACGGTCTGCTCGCCGAAAAGGTCGCTTTCGGTTTCTTCCTTGAAGTTGGTCTCAATGACGCCGGCCTTGAGGCATCCGAGAGCCAGGGCATAAGCGAGGGCGCGATCCAGGGCTTTACCGGAGGGGTTCTGATGAATGGCTACCAGAGCGGGGACGCCTACGCCTTCGGTGAACAACTCGCGGACACGATGACCGGGGGCTTTGGGCGCAACCATGGAGACATCGACATCGGCCGGGGGGACGATCTGGCCGAAGTGGATATTGAAGCCGTGGGCGAACATGAGCGTTTTGCCGGCCTTGAGGTGAGGCGCGATCTCCTTGTTATAGATATCGCCCTGAATATGATCGGAGACCAGAATCATGATGATATCGGCGGCGGCGGCCGCTTCCGCGACGGACATGACACGCAGTCCGGCAGCCTCCGCTTTTTCCCGGCTCTTACTGCCAGGGTAAAGCGCGACGACAACGTTCACGCCGGAATCGCGCAGATTGAGCGCATGGGCATGGCCCTGGCTGCCGTAGCCGACAATGGCCACTGTCTGATCTCTGAGGTTTTCTAAACTGCCATCCTTCTCGTAGTAGCGGTTAGGCATTCAATACTCCATTTCGATCTTTAAACTTGGAGGCGTCCGCGCCGGTTGGGATTGGCGGCGAAAGACGCAATTTCTTGGCTTCCAACGACACGGCGACGAGGCCCGAACGGGTGACTTCGATATCCCCATAACTGCGCATCACGTCAATGAACTCATCCATTTTCTCGACATCGCCGGTGGCCTCAATGGCGAAGCCTTCCATGGAGGAGTCCACCACACGAGCGCCGAAGATTTCCGCTTCTTTGAGGATCGCGGTACGGCTTTCCATGGCCGCACGGACACGCAGAAGAACCATTTCGCGGGTGACGGCTGGTCCGTCGGAAAGGTCGACGGCCTGCAGGACGTTGATGAGCCGGTTCATTTGTTTGATCAACTGGCGGCGGAGGTGCGGCTCGACATCGACGGCGATGGTCATACGGGAAAGCGTGGGGTCGAGAGTACGAGCGACGGTAACGCTTTCCATGTTGTAGCCGCGGGCGCTGAGGAGACCGGTGACACGCATCAACGCCCCAGGTTTGTTCTCTAAGAGTATGGAGATAACTTGAATCATTAGAATCCTACTTTATGACTTCGACGGGCTGGGGTGGTCCGAGCACCATTTCGTTAATGGCACCGCCGGCGGGGACCATCGGAAACACGTTGTCCGTGGGCGAAACCTTGACGTTGAGCAGGTAGGGACCGGGTTCGCGAACCGCTTCCTCGAGAGCCGGGCCGAGTTGAGCGGGGCTGTCGATAGTGCGGCCTTTGAAGCCATAAGCGCGAGCGAGCATCTCCGCATCGGGGAAACAATCAAGCTGCACCGAGGAGAGCCGGTTGTTGTAGAAAAGCTCCTGCCACTGGCGCACCATGCCAAGATATCCATTGTTCATCACGATGATCTTGACCGGAAGGCCATAACTCGCGATGGTGGCGAGTTCGGGGATGGACATCTGGAAACCGCCGTCGCCGGCGATGGCGAAGACGAGCTTGTCGGGCCTGGCGAATTGCGCGCCGATGGCGGATGGCACGCCGAAGCCCATGGCGCCGAGGCCGCCCGAGTTGATCCAAAGCCGTGGATGATTGAAGCGGATGAATTGCGCGGCCCACATCTGATGCTGGCCGACGTCCGAGGTGACGATGGCTTCTCCCCCGGAAAGGCGATCGATTTCCACCATAAGATGCTGCGGCTTGATTTCACTCGTGGAGAACTCGGGGGCGAGGGGATGCTCGGACTGCCATTCGCGGATCTGCCGCCACCATCCTTTTCGGGAATCGGAATTCGATTCCGCCATGGAGGGTTTCAGTTCCTCGAGCGCTTTGGTCATCTTCGGGAGAACCTTCCTCACGTCGCCGACGATGGGAAGATCGGGATTGCGATTCTTGCCGATTTCAGCCGGGTCCACATCGACGTGGATGACTTTGGCGTGCGGGGCGAAGGCGGCGAGACGGCCGGTCACACGGTCGTCGAAGCGAACGCCGAGGGCGATGAGGAGGTCAGCGCCGGACATGCCCATGTTGGCCGCGTAGCTGCCGTGCATGCCGGGCATACTAATGAAGTTCGGGTGGGAGGAAGAGAGCCCGCCGAGCCCCATTAACGTGCAAACCGCGGGCGCATCGACGGTCTCGACGAATTCGCGAAGCTCCTCATGCGCGCTTCCCGCAATGATGCCGCCACCGGCATAGATAAACGGGCGTTTGGCTTCCCAAATCATTTGCGCGGCCCGGCGAATCTGCCCGGAGTGGCCTTCTGTCACAAGTTTATAGCCGGGTAGATGGATGGAAGTCACCGGTGTGTAGTGGCCTTGGGCCTGGAAAATATCCTTCGGTATGTCGACCAGCACCGGTCCCGGACGGCCTGTGGAGGCAATGTAAAACGCCTCGTGGATGATCTGAGGCAGCTCATTGACGTGTTTTACCAGAAAATTATGCTTGGTGCAGGAACGGGTGATTCCGAAGGTGTCCGCTTCCTGAAAGGCATCGCTGCCAATAAGCTTGGAGGTGACCTGGCCAGTGAGGGCAACAATGGGAATGGAATCCATCATTGCGTCTACCAAACCGGTGACGAGGTTCGTGGCCCCGGGCCCGGAGGTAGCGCAACAAACGCCAACCTTCCCGGTGGACCGGGCATAGCCTTCCGCGGCAAAGACGGCGTTTTCCTCGTGGCGCACCAATACGTGACGGATGGGGTCGTCGTAAATACAGTCATATAAGGGCAGGGTCACCCCGCCGGGATAACCGAAGAAGACATCCACGCCTTCGCGCGCCAGGCACTCCAGCAGAATTCGGGCACCGCTCATCAGGTTAGACATTGTCCTCATACCTCACTTTGCCAAATCTTGGGAACCGATGAATGACCCAAGAGGGTATCCATCAAGAAAAAAGGGTCACCGGCCGATTGATTCGCCCCGCCGGTGACCCAAGTTTTTCTAAAACATGAGCTAGGCGGGGCCGGCTACGATGACCCCAATAATAATACCTACGAGTACAGATACAGGAACGATGTTACGCGAGCCGGAAACCTGAAATTGGAGAGAGGCGACCATAACGTGGACAACGATCCTTATATAGAAGAGTAGATCAGAAGCGATCCAAATGCAAGAGGCTCGCGCCATAATATATTTCAATGATTGCATAAAGGGCCCGGCTGATTAGGGACCTTATACACCCATCGAGATAACCGTTTTCTTATCTTTACCTTAGATAATTTCGCCGAAAAACTTCCGGCAACGACCCGGGCGATCACCAAAGTTTTTGCAGATATATCGCTCTTAGTTTCTGCTATTTGAAGATTTTAATGGGATAGGCATTTTTAAAACGGTTGGTACAGTGGTTCCAGAAAAGGGCTGAAGCGGCCGGAGGGCAACCCGCAGTGATCAACTTGCAGACAACATGAAGCATAACGAGGAAGAGAAGGCACCGGCGGACAGCAGTGGGGCGGATGCCGCGGATCAAGTGCTTCAACATTCAAATTCGCACCTGCTGATGGAAGAGATGTCGGTCACCGAGCACGTCCGGTTTACACAACTGAGGCGGGGACTGACCAGTGATCAGATCAGGGAGATTCTTGTTCAATGGGTAGGTGGATCAGAGGAGGAAGGTGCCGGCAGGAAATAGCTTACACGCCTCTTCCTTCGCAAGCAAAGTTTCATTACACGAAATCCCGGTACAAGGGATTCTCGGGTCCGATCGGGAGCGGGAAGAGCCAGGCGCTCTGCCATGAAGCAATTCGTCTGGCGTACGTGAATGCGGGCCGGACGGGTCTGGTGGGAGCGCCGACTTATCCGATGCTTCGGGACGCGACCCAAGCGGCGTTTTTGGAGATTTTAAGGGAGAACCGAATCCCCTACGAGCAGAATCGCTCCGAGAATACGATTACGCTGGAAGACTGCCGCTCCAAGATACTATTCCGTCCGCTGGAGGATTTCAACCGGTTGCGCGGCACGAATCTGGCGTGGTACGGGGTGGATGAACTGACCTATACGCCGGAGGGGGCGTGGCTGAGGCTGGAGGGCAGGCTTCGGGATCCCAAGGCAACGCAGCACTGTGGATTCGCGGTATGGACTCCTAAAGGTTTCGACTGGGTATACGAGCGATTCATCCGGGCTCCGCGCGGGGGATATGAGGTAGTTCTTGCCACGCCGGGAGAGAATCGGCATGTCTTACAGGCATCGCCCGAGTTCTATGACCGGCTAAGGCATAGCTACGACGAACATTTCTACCGGCAGGAGGCGCTTGGAGAGTACCTGGCGGGGAGCACGGATCGGGTCTACTCCAATTTCGATCGCGCGCTGCATGTTTCGGATGTGACTCCATCCGCGGCGGAGGTGCTCTTATGGACCCTGGACTTTAATGTCACCCCGATGTGTTCCCTGGTAGCGCAACGGTCGGGATCGGCACTGCATGTTCTGGACGAGATCGTGCTTCAGAAGGCATCGACCTGGGATGCCTGCGAGGAGTTCAATAGACGGTACTTCGGGCGTTTTCCCGGCGTGATCGTGAGCGGCGACGCTTCTGGAAACCACTCGCAAACCAGCGGTACGACCGATTATCAAATTATCCGGACGACGCTGGGAAGACAATGGCGCAGCCTGCAATTTCAAGTTCCGAAGGCGAATCCGCTGGTGCGGTTACGTACGGCGCTGGTGAACGCAAAGTTGAAGTCAGCGGCGGGCGATGTGGATATACGGATTTCGCCAGGTTGCCGGAACCTGATCAAGGATCTGGAAGAAGTGGCGTACAAAGACGGATCGGGCGTGATTGACAAGGATCGCGATCCGCAACGGACACACACGAGCGACGCGCTCGGGTATCTGGTCTGGCAGGAGTTTGGCGACCGGCAGACGATTGGCGAACAAAACAGGCGTCTGTTATGACGTTGCAGCACACATTGGAGACAAACGGATGGATATTACACGCGAGCATCCTGACTACACCCTAACGAAGCGGGTACTACAAAAATACTCCGACCTCTATGTGGGCGGCGAACAATTGAAGTCAAGAGCGCAAGATTATCTTCAGATGCGGCAGAAAGAGCCGCCGGATGTGTACGGCGAGCGAGTGGCCCGGGTATTTTACGAAAACTATGTCGGGTCGATTATCGACTGGTATTCGGCCACGCTTTTCAAGCGGGAACCGATTCTGAGTTTTGACGGAGCGCCAGACCCAGCCAAGCGCTTTTATTCCGCTTTCAGCGAGGACTGCGACCTGGGGGGCACTTCGTTGACAGCCATGCTCGGACGGCAGTTTGTCTCGACGCTGGTCCATGGGCGCAGCTATCTACTGGTGGATTTTCCGAAACCCACCGTAAGGCCGGTGACGCGAGCGGAGGAAGAGCAGCATGGATTGTCGCGCGCCTATGTCGTGAACTATACAGCCGAGGATCTGATTAATTGGAGCCGGGATGAACGGGGCGTCTTCGACTGGGTAATCCTGCGGCAAAGCAGCCAGCGAAGCGATGCTCCCTCGGATGGCGGTCCCCGTAAGGAAACGAAATGGATTTACTACGACCGGCAGAAGTATCAGATCTACACAAGGATTGAGGATGGCAAGGAATCGCCTCTACCGCTTCTGGTGGATGAAGGATTTCACGGTCTGGCCAGCCAACATGTTGTTCCGTTGTTCGAACTGACGGTATCGGATGGGCTGTCGCTGATGAACAAGGCGGCGCTGCTGCAACTGGAGCATTTTAACAAGTCCAACGCATTGGCCTGGGCACTTTCGATGGGGCTGTTCGCGATGCCCGTGATTTACTCCGATAAGGAGTGGAAGCAGATCGTTGGCGAGTCCTATTACATCCAACTGGGGTCCGGGGACCGTTTCGGTTGGACAGAACCGGAAGGCCGCGTGTATCAGATTGCGGCGGAGAATCTCGCGAGGTTGCAGGAGGAGATTTACCGTGTCTCATTTCTGCAGCATCAGGCGCGCGGAATTCAGGGAAGCGGCGTCAGCCAATCCGGCTTAAGCAAGCAGCGCGACTTCTCGGTCACGCAGGAGGTCCTGCGGGCGTACGGCGACACGATCAAGGATTACACCAAGAAGATTCTGCGGGCGATATCGATTGCGCGGCAGGACACCCTGCAGATCAATGTTTCCGGGATGGAAGACTTTGACATCGGCGAGTTCGCCAGCGATCTGGCTGATGCCGGCCAGTTGCTCGGACTGGGGATTGCATCACCCACTCTGAAGGCGCACGTTTTTAAGAAGCTGGCCGCGAAGTATCTGTGCGACGTGCGTCAGGGCATCAAGGATCAGATCAACCTCGAGATCGACAATTCACTACTGCAATAAGGAGCAGTCCAGCAAGTATGAGCGAAGACAATGCAACATCCGTGACGCCCGGGGGCATTCCGGAAGACGTTCGGAGCCTGATCCGTCAGGTTGTCCGCGAGATGCACACGGCGGATAAAGAGAAGAGCGAACCCGCGCACAAGGCGGAACTGCACGAAGAACGGCGGCGGCGCGAACAGTTGGAGCGCCGGGTAAATGAACTGGTGGCAGAAAATCAGAAAAGCCGTACGATGGCCGAAGAAGCCGAACGCAATGGAGCGATTCGGGCGGAGTTTCAGAAGCAAGGCGTCACGAAGCTCGAGCTTGCCTTCAAGGCAGTGAAAGACGAGGTTCGAAGAACCAGTGACGGCAGGCTGGTTGCCAGCAATGGCGACGAGGATGTTTCGCTGGCCGAGTTCGTGAAACAGTTCGTACAGGAGAATCCGGAGCTTCTTCCGGCCCGTCTGTCCGGTGGTTCCGGGGCAGCCTCGGGCTCGCGTCCGAATCCTCCGGCGCCCCAATATCAGTTTGATATCGACAAGATCCGTCCCGGCATGAACCGGGACGATCTGGAACGGATACGGGAAGAAGTAGCCCGTATCGCGCAGCAGAGTTTGTCCGGCCGGTAAGTTCCCAGTCATCCGGGCCGAGTGGTTCAACACGTTCGAAATAGGAGTTTAACGCTACATGGGAATTATCACTTCCTCGAATGTCGCTAACGCGATTGTGAAGCTGGTGGCCGTTGATGCCCTGCCAGCTTTGATGGGCAACCTCGTGATGGGGAACCTTGTGAATCGTGATTTTCTACCGACTCTGGCGCAGGCCGGAGATTCGGTGAATGTACCCATTCCACCGACCTTGACGGCGAACAACATCGCTGAAGGCGGCACGGTGGTAACCCAGAATCCGAACCTTGGCAACGCACAGATCACGCTGAACACACACGCCGAGGCGACATTTCAAATTCCCGATGTCACC
Source organism: Bryobacteraceae bacterium (assembly GCA_035526195.1). Lineage (GTDB taxonomy): Bacteria > Acidobacteriota > Terriglobia > Bryobacterales > Bryobacteraceae > CADEFT01. The sequence continues at coordinate 41,376 of DATLCW010000373.1, read as the reverse complement.
AAGGTGCTGGCGGTGCCGGATCTTCTGCATCTCTACATGCAGCCGGCGGTCGTGGCGCTGGCGGAGAAAATCGAATCGGACCTGCTGGCTCTGTATTCGCAGTTCACGGCGAATGCGCCCACAGGTACTCCGGGCAGCGCGATCACGGAGGCGGCGATCGATGCAGCGGAGACGGCGCTGTTCCAGGCCAAGGTTCCGGGCAACCAATCGAAGTACCTGGTGGTGGATGCGGCCACTTATTCGCAACTGCGCCAGATTCCTCGCTTTAGTGAGTATCACAGCGCGGGGGAGGCCGGTTTGCGGGCGATTGTTGACGGGGCTGTGGGGAAGATCAAGGACTTCTTCGTCTTTCGTTCGCAGTTTGTTTCGAAGACCGGCAGCGCTCCGGCGACGACGAATAATATCGCGTTCGCGAAGGATGCGTTGGGGTTGGTGATCCGCCGATTGCCGCAGCCGCTGCCTGGGACTGGCGCGGTCGCGGAATATGCGGAGTTAGGGAACTTCGGCATGCGCGTACTGATGACGTATCAGCCGAATACTCTGGCGCAGCAGTTTACGGTGGATGTGCTGTACGGCGTGGCCGTGCTGCGCAACAACTTCGGCGTTCAGGTTAAGAGCTAACCTTCCGGGCCGGGCCTTTCGGGGTCCGGCCGCCTTCAAATGTTCTTTTCAAAATCAATATGGATACCAGAGATTACTACCACAAGATTCGTGAAACTGTACGCAGTCTCGAAGATGAATTTTACGTCGTCATGAGCCGGGAGACTCCCGATGGGGGCCGAGCCGGCGTGATGACTGAGGTCAACCGTCAACAGGCTGCCAAACTGCTGGTGGAAAACCGGGCACGGCTGGCGACGGCCGAAGAAGCAAAGCGACACCACGCAGACAACCACAAGAACCGTCAGGAAGCACAGGCGCTTGCGGAGGCTTCGCAGTTTCAACTGTTCAAAATGGCGAACGCCGTGATTCGCGCCGCCGAACCGGTGCTGAAGGCGGATCTGAAGAAATCTAAGGAGTAGAGCCATGGCGTTGTGGAAGGACGGAAGTGCGCCGTCGGTTTCCGATTTAGTGCGCTATGAAAACGGGATTGGGGATCTAGCCTCCACCGAATCCATCAACCTGGCGGAAAAAATCCTGCTGGCGAGGCAGGAGGTGGGATCTTCGCTCTTCCGCTTCCTCCTGGACCAGGGGGCTCTCGCGGAAACAGCTTCCGATCTGCCCGACGTGGCAGTCACGGAGCCTCTGCAACGATGGGTGACCCTGAAAGCGCTGGCGCTGACATACCGCGAAGCACACTTTTCCAACTTGTCGGAGCGGTACAAAGGCAAATGGACGGAGTATAGCCAGCAGGCATTCCTCACCGGCCGCGAATACTTTGAAACCGGCGTCGGCCGCGTTACGGGGCCAGTGGGAAAACCAGGGGCTCCGACAATCGCACAAGCGGCTGGCGCCTTACCCGCAAACACGTATTACGTAGCGATCACGTGGGTCACCGCACAAGGCGTGGAGAGTGAGGGCAGCGAGGTGGCGGTGAGGGTGACTTCGGAGCCCGCGACCATCATCGCCAGTCATTCCGCGGCTCCGCTGGCGGCCTCCGGCTGGAACGTGTTTGCCGGGATCGCGGACAACGATCTTGGCAAGCAGAACGTTGGGCCGATTTCTATTGGCAGCTCCTGGACGCTTCCCGCAGGCGGGTTGATCGCAGGAGTAGCACCGGGCCAAGGCCAGCTGGCTGAATATTACATCCGGGCGCGGCGTTCGCTGCAGAGGGGATGAAACCATGCCCACAGTCGCAACAATGGCAACGTCCAAATTGAGAACGATGTTGACCGGGGAGAACGGCATTGCCTTCTCGGCCGCGCAACTGGTACAGGGCGAACCGGATCTCACCGTAGCTGCTTTCCCAGTCGCTGTGATGGCAAGCACGCTCCCCCTTGATCTGGCAGAGCGATCTCCTGTCACGTACCCGTCGGTGCAGGTTTCCTGCGAGAAACTGAGCAACACGCTGCGAGAGAAGTTTCGAACGTTTTCAGGGAAGGCGCACCTCGTGGTGGAGATCAGAGCCTCTTCCGCGCACGCGGGGCCCACGGAAGATTCGCTGCAACTTTACACACAGAGTGTGTTGCAAGTGCTCCATCGCAACCGGGGCGACTGGGGCGGAGGCATGTTTTACGGAGGCGGTTACGAAGTGAGCTTTGCGCCGGTACGCCGGGGAGGAAGCAACTTCCTTCAGATTGCGCGAGTGTCGCTCGCGTTGGATGTTTGCATCGATTGAAGGCATGGAGACTGTACATGGCATGTTATATATCCTCTAGAGACAATCGTTTCTACGCTGCCGTCGAGCAGCAGTTCGGCGAAGCGCCGGCGATATCCGCGGCGAACCGCTTTCCCGCCACATCGCTAGCCATCGCTCATGAAGTGTCGTATCCGAAGCGGCACGACAAGACCGGAAGCCGCTCGTTTGCGGGAAGTATCACTCCCCTGAGAACCAACACGGCATTCATCCTTAAGACTCATCTCATCAGCAATCCACAGCCTCCGGTGGCTCCCAGCTATGGAGCGTTATTTGAGTCGGCGATGGGCGGCAGCCCGCGACCTTTCACGGACGGCGTGGTGGAAAGCATTCCCGCCTCAGACCAGATTCGTTTTGTAGACCCTCATGGCTTGCTGGTGGGCCAGGGAGTAAGCTTTGGCGGCGAACTGCGCTTTGCCAGCTCGATTGTGAATGACCGGACCGTGCAACTGAACGTTCCGTTCTCCATCGCCCCGGCTGCGGGAACCCCGATGGGTCAGACCGTAAGCTATTCGCTGACCAAGAATCTGAAGAGCCTAAGCGTGTTCGATTATTGGAGCCCGGAGACGGCGCTGCAACGGATCGTGTGCGGAGCCGTCGTGGACCGCATGAAGATTTCCGTGAACGGCGACTACCACGAGATGGAGTTTCGCGGGCCGGCTTCCGATCTCATTGACGACGCCAGTTTCGCGCCGGGGTCCGGTGGATTGAGCAGCTTCCCGCTAGAGCCGGCGGCGGCAGGCTCGATGGGGTCGCCCGTTCCCGGACACTTGGGACAAGCCTGGATCGGGGTGCTGCCTACTCAGATTTTTGCGCTCACCGGAGCATCGTTGCTGCTGGACAACAACGTGGAAATGCGCACTCGCGAATTCGGCTCTACGAAGCCGCGATGTTTCGCTCCCGGAGTGCGATCGGTATCGTTTCAGTTCTCCATCTTCAGCCAGGACGATGCCGCGACGAAGGCTCTCTACCAGGCCGGCCGCCAAGCGTCGCCGGTACAGATCATGTTGCAGCTTGGGCAGCAACCAGGCCAGCTAATGGCGCTGTACATGAAAAATGTGATCCTCTCCGTTCCAGCGTTTGACGACAAGGAAACGAGGCTGGAATGGCATCTCGATGGCTGCCTGGCAAAGGGCACTGCGGAAGACGAGCTGTACCTCGCATTCGCGTGATGCCATGCATTATCAAAGCACGGTGGAATACGAATCGAGGACATGCGCGGGTGTGAAGTACACTTTGCGCCGCGTGTCTCTGGCAAGCCGGCTCGAGTTGTTGCAGCGAGTACAACATTACGTCAATAAGCTGGATTTTCTGAACGCCGGGAATACAACGAAAGAGAGCTACGAGGCGGCCGTGGTCGAGAAAGAAATCGAGCGAGCGTATCTGGATTGGGGTCTGCTGGGAGTGAACGGTCTCGTCATCGACAACGCGGCCGCGTCGGCAGCCACGCTGGTTGAGAAGGGGCCGGAAGCCCTTACTCGTGAGATACTCATTGCCCTGAAGCAGGAGTTAGGACTCAAAGAAGACGAAAGAAAAAACTGATCGTCGCCTTTCACTTCACTACGTCGCAACAGGCCGGGTGGAAGTGCGATAGCTGCCGGAGAGACGGCCAGGAGCGGCGGCGGCGTTGCGGTTGGCTTCCGGTTGAGAGCGTGACGGATGAAAGGCCGGTGTGGGGGAGAGGCGGCGTGTTCACGATGTCCTGTCCCGTATCCACGATTACGCCGTATAGCGCGTCCGCGGTTCAGCTGTTCACTTCGTTCAAACTTTTGAACTGCAAGCTTGATCTGCTGCAACTGGAAGCCCGTACGGTAGAGGCGCTGCTCATTCTCGAATGGGAGTATCGAAAGGAGAAATTGAATGGCCCATGAATCAGCCACTGAGCTATTAGCGAGGGTGCTCGAAACATTGCGGGGACCCGGCACGGAGAGTTCCGGATCGGCTCTATCGGTGGCGGGACTAATCCCGCTGCTAAGCAGCCTCCTGGGAAATGCACCGGCACAAAGCGGCTTCGCCGGCGGACGCATCGACGCGCAGTCATTCGGCTCCAACGCTGTTGCAGGACTCGCTCTGACCGCGTCCTCGAGTGTGACAGAAATGAGTTCTGCGCTGGGACCGGTGGCGGCAGTACTGCCGGGAAGCCTCCCATTGCAAGTACTCGGCGGGTGGATCGGCAGTTTGTTTCGCAGCGGCTCAGAGACGGCGGCGCCGGAGCCGGAAATATACAGACAGCCGCAAAGCATCTCTCTGGATTCCGGGTTTCTCTCGAGCGACAAGGCGATTCAGGCGATCGATTACGACCAGACTGGAACTCCGCGGTTGGTAACGTCTTCTTCCAGGCCTGCCGCGAATGCGCCGGACGCTTTGAGGCCTTCGGTGGCTGCGGCTCCGTCCATCGTTATTAACGTACAGGCCATGGATAGCCGGTCGTTTCTCGATCACAGCGGCGATATCGCTTTGGCGGTACGCGAGGCTCTGTTGAACTCGCATCCCCTCGGCGACTATCTGGTGGAGGGATAAACGTGTCTGATTTTCCGCGGCTCAAAACTGGAGTACCGGCGCAGTACCCCGCTGAAGCATCGATTGCGTACCGCACGCGGGTGACGCGGTTCGTGGACGGACGCGAGCAACGGTACCGGCAGATGAGTTCACCCGTACGCCGGTGGACGATACGGCTGGACCTGCTGGATGACGAGGAGGCCCGGCTCATGCAACATTTCTTCGAAGAACAGCAAGGTTCCTTCGCCATGTTCCCATTCACCGATCCACATACGGGGCTGACCTATCCCGCATGCAGTTTCGACTTGAACCGATGCACCGTGGAGCAGCGCGGGGAAAGCCGCAGCAAAACCACACTCGTGATACGAACGGTGTCGTGACATGATCTATTTTCCCCAGTTAAGAAATGACGCTCTCGTACAGTATCCGGCGGGCCGCACAAGAATCTATCGCACGGTAGAAACGCTCACCGAGGAACTGCGGCCGCTTAAATCGACCGACCCCGGCGCTCAACGAATCCGATGGAAGATGCTGATGCGGGGCCTTAGTGATTCTGAACGGCAAGCTGTCGAGCAGTTCCACCAGAGCGTGGAAGGTCAATTCCGGCCGTTCGGATTCATGGACCCTTTCGATAACCTGCTGGCTTGGAGCACCGACTTTGCGAACGCAATCTGGCATAAGGATGCGGGGATCGTATTGACACCGCTTCAGCCCGATCCCACGGGCGGTACACAGGGCTTTCTGGTGTCCAATCCGACGGCGCTTTCCCGGCGTTTTTATCAGATACTGCCGGTCGCGTGCTGGTATCAGCTCATCGCCAGCGTCTATCTCAAATCCGCACTAGCCACAGCACTGCCCCTGGTGATTGGACCAATCGGCAATGCATTATCCGTGCCGGTGATGGTGGGAAATTCGTGGGAGCGGGCAGCCGTCCGCAACCAACCCGCGGCGTCAGGCGAAGAGATGTTGACAGGGGTGGAACTGGCTCCGTTTACGGAAGTCCAATGCTTCGGCTTTCAGTTGGAGCCGACGCTTGTCCCGGCCGTCTACAAGACTACCGCCGGCATTGGAGGATTCTATGCCGCGTGCCGCCTGGAACACGACGCCCTCGATTGGGAAACAGAAGGCGTCAACAGCCACTCGACCGAACTGGTTGTGGTGACCGCCTAGAGGAAACATGCCAACCATTTATTCGATTAAGGAACAGGATGTCCTCGACACGCCCATCGTCCTGTTTGACTGCGTCCGAAGCGACGGAACCACACAGCATTGGAGCAGCCACTCCATTCTCCTGGCGGGCCAGGCTTATAGTCCGCGAGTGCTGGCTCATAACCTGTTTGAACTCCGTTACGGCGGCGATGCGCTGTCTGACGGAAGTGGCCGGTTATCAATCACGCTGGCGAATGCCGATTCCTATTTTGCTCAATTTGACCGGGCAACGGGATGGAAAGGCGCCAAGCTCACCGTTCGATTCGCGTTCTACGATCTTGCGGCCGGCGCTCCCACCAGTGAATTTCGCGCCCTATATTCAGGAATCGCGGCCGGCGTCGATGAAGTCACGGAATCTACCTTTCGTATCAGCTTCCACAATCGCCTGGCGATGCAACGCCTTCTGCTCCCGAGCGTAAGGATCCAACGACGCTGCCCCTGGATCTTTCCATCCAATGCGGAGCAGCGGTTGGAAGCGGTGGCGGGGGGCGACCGGGGGATGTACTCTCCGTTCTTCCGCTGCGGATACTCCGCGGGAACGGCAGGCGGGGTTGGAAACCTCGACGGGGCCTTGCCGTTTACGACGTGCAACTACACGCGTCTAGATTGCCAGAACCGGGGGATGCTTGACACCGATGGGCTTAGCAATGTCACCCGGCGCTTTGGCGGCATGGAGTTCCTTCCGGCATTTCTGAGCGACAAGGAAAGCCGCGGCGCGGCGGTGGGAAATGATGCCGTGTACAACGATTTTGTTCCGTTGGTTTACGGCACTGCCTGGTTTCAGCCGCCGGTCGTGCTTACGCGGCAAACCGTCGCGGCGACTCATATGGATGTACTGCTGGGTCTGGGCACGATACAGGGAGTGGTGAAGGTGTTGGTGGATAAGATCGAGATTCCCGTGCAGCAAACCGGACGAGCGATGGAGGCCACTGGCTGGTACAGGATTTGCAGCTTCGGAAGCCGCGACGGTTCCTTCGATCCTGACTTTGAGAATTCGGATGGCGTCCCGTTGGGAAATCCATATGGCAGCATTGCCTATCTGCACGTGATGGTTCCGAGCACGATTCATGCGAGCACGGCAACTCCCAGGGTGGAAGTGCTGGTGGACGGACTGAAGCTCGCCCGCTACGACGACGCAGGGGTTCCTCTGGGCGAGACGTTCACGAATAATCCCGCCTGGGTGTTGTTGGATATTCTGCGGAGAACTGGCTGGTCTTTACAGGATCTGGATCTGGCGAGCTTTGGGCGTGGTGCTTCGGTTTGCAGCGAGGGCGTGAATGCCGTGGGTACGGGCGGAGAGACGGTGGTAGTATCGCGTTACCGATGCAATTTGCTGTTGCGTACACGCCGCAGCGCATCGGAGGTGATTCGCGGAATCAGGAACGCGAGCGGGCTTTATCTTCTCTACGCCGCCGATGGCCGGCTGCAACTTGGCGTGGAGAATTCTTTGGAAAAACAGCAGGCCGTAAAACCATCGGGCAGCAACAGCACGGCGGTGTTGAACAACGGCTGGCCGGCCTATGAGTTCGGGGACGGGGGATACGGCTTCTCAGGCATTGCCAGGAAGACCAACGGCGAACCGTCGCTGCGGTCCTGGAGTCGAAGCGTGGGGGATACGCCGAACCGGCTCGCCCTGGAGTTCCAGGATGAATTCAACGTATATCAGAGAGACAGCCTGTCTCTGACGGATATAGATGACGTGGTGGCGACGGGACACGAGGTTGCGGCTACTCCGGCGACGGTGGGTATTCCGAACTTCAGCCAGGCGGCTCGGGTGTTGCGGCTGCACTTAAGGCGGTCCATTCAGGGAAACCATTACGTGGAGTTTGATACGACCGTGAAGGGGATCGGGCTTAGTCCCGGCGACATCATCACGTTGACGTACAGCCGCGAAGCGCTGGATCGAACTCCGTTTCGCATCCTGACCATCGCGCCGGGGTTGAACTGCTCCACGATGCGAATCACGGCGCAGTTGCATGATGACTCCTGGTACACCGATGAAGATACGTCCCTTGCCGGCACGGGAGTGCCGGGACGGCAGGGGCTCCATGTCCCGAGGCCGGTGTTGGGGACCTTTTTGGATACCGATGGCATTCCGCAATATGCGATCACAGAATCCGGACTGGTGGAGTCGGACGGCGGGTCTGCTGTGCTGTTGTCCGTGTCCTTTCTCGCTCCTCCGGCGCCATCGGGATCGTTCTCCACCCGGCCGAGATTGTCCTTGCGCCCTCAGGTATTTAGCACGGGAGGAACATTGACGGGGGAACAAACTCTTTATTACGCCGTGACCAGCGTGGATTCAGGCGAGGGCGAGGGAGCGCTGTCCTATGTCGCCGCGGCCAACCTGGGCCCGGGATCTTCCACGTCTCGTGTAGTGCTAACCGACCTGAGCTTCCCTGAGGGGACAATTTCCTTCCACGTGTACCGCGGCAACGATCCTTTGCAACTTCTTAGAATCGCCTCGGCGGTTACGCCCGGCGCATCGTTCGAGGATAGCGGCCTGAGCTTGCAACTGATCGCTCCGCCGGATGAATACTATCACCACGCCAACACGTATTGGCGTTATGAAGTGATGCCACCCGTAGCAGCGCAGATCTACAGCGGCACCAAGATCGGAAGCGATACACTCTTCATGCCTGTGAATCTGCACGCAGGCCAGATCGTGCGCATTACTTCGGGCAAGGGCCAGGCCCAGGAGCGCTCCATAGTCTCGAACACGGCGACTACTCTGGCGGTGAGCCCCCCCTGGACCGTTGTTCCCGATTCCACGAGCAAGTTCGCGATTGCCGAAAACAACTGGCACTTCGGCAGCAGCGCGGGCGCCAGCCCAGCCGAGTTCATCGTACCGAACCGGCAAGGCACCAGCGTGCATGTTGCGGTACGGTCCGCCAACGGCGCCGATCAGGAAAGCGCCTATAATCTGTCGCCTGTCAGCCGCTGGTACATTACCGGCGACGGGGGGAGCGTGACGGATCTGGCCCCACCTCCCATTCCACTATTCGGCCTCACGTTGGGGAGACAAGGGACGGTGGAGTTGACAGGCGTATCGTTCGCACAACTTCTCAACACAAGGGATATATCCTCCGGCACACTGAAGTTGCACTACTGGGACGAGCTATCGGGACAGGTTTCCTATATGCTCTCCGCCGAAGCGCTGGCAACATCCACATACATCGACCTCACACCAGCAGGAAGCGCCCAGGCAGGCGACCTGGTGCAAGTAGGCGCGGAGATCCTGGCGATTCTGGAGGTACAGAACTCTGGCGAGCGGTATCTGGTGAGTAGAGGACAACTGGGCAGCTCCGCTCAACTGCATGGGAGTGGGAGCAAGTTGTACCACCTTGATGCGAAAACTTTCATTGTGCCGTTTCAACGAGACTTTTTCGGAAGTCCGGCGAGTGGGGATTACTCGTACTCACAGTTTCTGCCGGATGTGCGTATCGCGGCAGGCGAATTCTTCGTCAGCAATCACTGGGGCAACAGTCCGGTCCGGCAGCAGGCCTATTCGGCCTTTTCGAATCACGGGCTGCGCACCTTATCCGGCGGGCAGTTCTCGATCCAGTTGGAAGGCTACCTTGCCATACAGACCGCTGCCGCGCCTCCGCTGGTGGTCGAAGATTCCCATTGCGCGCGGGATATCTTCGCGACGTTGGCTGAGGCGCCCGTAGGCGGGCCTATTGAACTCTCCGTGCGTCAGAATGGGGCGCTTTATTGCGATCTGACGATTGCGGCAGGCTCCACCACATCCAATGCCGTAGACGGATTCGGACTGCCGGCTTTGGTCGCGGCAAGTTTGATCACTCTCGATGTGGTGTCTGTGCCGGACGGGACCAGCGCGGCGCCCGGCAGGGACCTCACCGTCACTATAAGGCTATAAGCCATGCCGGAAACTATAGAAAAACTTCGTCCGGACCGGGACCTCCAGTGCTACTTCGAGCGGCCGTCCGCCATTGCGGCTTTAAGTGAAACCACGCCGGCGGGGTTTGTGGTCTCCGGCAGCTGGCGGCAGGCTTTCGACTGGGCGGTGATCGAGTGGAATCGCGACAACGTGTTCGAGCATCCCGCCTTTCGCAACTTGCCTGACGGGAATTTGAGCGGCTTGATACTGTCGTATGAAGAGACGCGCACGAACTGCATTCCTCTCGACTCGAATCTGTTTGCCACCGTCGAGTGGCCTACGCTGCGAATCTGGGCAGCCTCCGGTGGCGTGGAGCAACTGTACAATGTGTCGTTGAAGAATCACTCGACGCCAGTCGCGGGAAGTTACTCGTGTGCCACGGCTGACTTCGAACTGCAGGGTTCCTTGACGGCGGGAGATTACATCGGGCTGGCGTGGCTTAATGAGCAGTACAACCACGAGATCACTGCCTCCGATACGGCCGCATCCGCGCTGCAATCCCTGACAGACGCGATTAACGCGCTTTCCCCTACGGTAGTCGCGGCACGTACCGCGGCGCGGATCACGCTCACTTATTTAGGCGCCGGCGCCACACTTGCAACTAGCACCGAGGGTCATAACGGCAACCGCGTGGGTGTCTATGGATTTGTCTCAGGTGCGCGCACGGAAATCTGGTCTCCTCAGAATCAGACATTCCGTGGCGGAATCTCGCCCAGCCGGTGGCGCACCACGCTTGACTTCTCGGATCTGCACGATATCAGCGATATCCTCGTTCCCACCACCGCCGTACGCAAGATGCGTTGGACGTTTGCGGCCGATCAGCAGCAAGGCCACTTCGAACGCTCAGAATTCGAGGTAACGGTGTCCGCCTGGGAGGTAACTGGAACTAACCGCTCCTATCGCGTAGCCGGACCTGGCAGCCGCAGAATTGAAGACAACGCCGACGATCTCGTCTTCACCGGCTCCTGGCAACAGGCGCGCGGCAATTTTTCGGGAGGAACGATCCGCTCCTGCACTGCGCCCGCTGCCGGAGTCACCAGCGCAATCGTTACACAATCCAACCACTCGCTGTATTTAGGATGCCGGTATACCTTCAACGGGGCCGCCGTGTCGGTGTCTATAGATTCGGGACCTCCCTCTATCTACAACCTCGCGATTCCCGGTGAGGATGTATTGGCGCGGATTTATCTGGGTGAGTTGACTGCCGGGCAGCATTCGGTAACGGTCTCCCATGCCGGCATTGACGGAGAAGTGTTCTACTTCGACTTTCTGGAACTCGCGCATCCTACGACCCAGTTGCCGGTGCCGTTGTCCAATCCCACGGTCACGCTCGCCACCGACTGGGACACCGATCACTCCATCGCGCTGCCATCCGAACGCTCGGCGTGGTTCATCCACTCTCTCGGTTTTCACGGCCGCGTGAATCACTATACCGGCGCGTTGTGGTTCTATGAGCTCATCCGGCAAGGTCATCAGTATGCCTCGGCCACGATCACATTTACGGGCACGCCGGTGTTCAGCGAGTCCACAGACATTTCGATCAACAGGGTAGGGCTGCCCGCGGCGAGTGCCACGGTTTTCCATCATGTCAATCTGATTGGGGAAACTGCCGCGAACATCGCCACAGCTCTTGAACTGGCGATTAACAATGGCTCGACGGGGATCTGGGCCGAAGCTGATGCCGGCATGCTCACCATCTATTCGCGTTCGATGGGGTTGGACGGCAACCTCTACACGATCTCGGCATCGCCTGGCTCAGGCGTCTTTACCGCGGTGACGAATGGATCCACCTTCGCGGGGGGCATCAACGGCGATTGGCGAACGGATCTTACCGCTGTGCCGAGGCTCAATCGTGCCGCCAGAGACTGGAGCAGAAGCTTCTTCGCCGCTTTAAAAGTTTACGGCATGGAAATGACGGCCGCATTCAGCATGGAGTTGCAGCATGGGGATCCGTCTGAGGCGGCTGGTATCGCGCAACGTTATCCCAGCGGCAACCCCGTCTTATTGAACACTCCCGCTCTTCAAACAAACTTCTCGCCGATCAGCCTTGGTTTTTGGGAGCAGGTATATCTCGACATGGCGGATGTGATGGCAGAGGCGGGCGTTCCTCCGTACCTGCAATTCGGTGAGGTGCAATGGTGGTACTTCCCTTACGACGCCTCAGGCCTTCCTTTTCACGATGCCTATGCGAAGCAGCAGTTCCTGGCGCAGTATGGTTTCGACATCCGCGCCGTAGCGGACGGTTTCGCCAATCCTGCAAGTTATCCTCAGGAGGCATCTTTTCTTCCAGCATTGATCGGCGCTTTCACAACCGACGTCATGTCCTTTGTCCGCGCTCAACATCCGGATTGCCTGTTTGAAGTACTTTACCCGCCTGACGTGAACGAAGGATCTTTCAACCGGGTGATCAACTATGCGCCGAGTTGGACCGCCGCGAACCTGACCTGCCTCAAAACGGAAAGCTTTACGTACACGGGAAACCGGGACTTCGACAAGTCCAGATCGTCAATTGCGTTTTCCGACGATCGGGGATTTCCGAATGGCCAGCGCAGTCACTTGATCGGCATCGGCGACCCTACAACTCCCTGGCTGAAGGAAGTGGACCATGCGACAGGCCACAAATTGGAGTCGGTTGTTCTTTTCGCGTTGGATCAATTCTGCCTGATCGGATACAGCCTGCCGATGAGGCGTCCACGCCGCCGCAGTATCAGGCTGGCAAGCTAACGTCCGGTGATGATCTGCCGCGCCGTGATTCCCGTAAGAGCCAGGGTCAGGCCGCTCATGATGATCACGGCGCTCCACGCGATCCAGTTATATAACGCTGAATTCGACCATTCCTTCATGAGCCGTTTCTTGTTCACCAGCACAATCATGTAGCCGAGTACCACTGGCAGAAGCGCCCCGTTCACAACCTGGCTGAAGAGAATCACCTTTACGAGCGGCAACTGGGGTAGCAGGACAGTGGCCGCGCCCGCGGCAATCAAAAATGTGAATAATCCATAGAAGATAGGTGCTTCGCCGAACGTCTTGTTCACACCCGATTCAAACCCTAAGCCTTCACAGATGGAATAAGAAGTGGAGAGGGGCAGAATGCAGGCGGCGAACAGCGACGCGTTGAAGAGCCCGGCGGCAAAAAGCAGATATGCGTATTCCCCGAATGGTTTCAGCGCAACAGCGGCATCGGCGGCGTCGTGGATATCGCGCGGCGCAACCGACCAGATCGCACCCGCACAAGCGACGATGATAAAAAATGCAATCACGGACATGACGACACAACCGACGATCACTTCGATCCTCGACTCCAGATAGCCTTTGGCGGTGATTCCTTTTTCCACTACCGCTGCCTGCAGAAAGAACTGCATCCATGGAGCAATGGAAGTTCCCACCATGCCGATCAGCATCTCGAGATAGCCAGGCTCGAACACAAGCACAGGACGAAAGCTGTTGACGGCCGCTTCCTTCCAATCCGGTTTCACGAGAATTCCCGCAATGATATACGACACATAAAGGGAACAGGCGAACAGAAACAACCGCTCAATGCGCGCGTACGTGCTCTTCACGATCACGATCCAGACGAGACCCGCCGCAATCGGTACAGAAATGTAGCGTGGTATATTAAACAACTCGAGAGAGCTCGCGATGCCGGCGAAATTAGCCATGACGTTCAGGAGATTGGCCACGAATAGAAGCGTCATCACGAAGAAAGTGGTACGCAGCCCAAACTCCTCCCGGATCAGATCGGCGAGGCCCTTGCCGGTAACCGCACCCATCCGTGAGCACATTTCCTGCGTCACAATCAACAGCACCGTAATCGGTATTAATGTCCATAACGGCAAGTATCCGTATTTCGCGCCCGCCTGCGAATATGTAAAAATGCCGCCTGCGTCGTTATCGACCACGGCGGTGATAAAGCCGGGGCCGATCACCGCGAAGAAGATGGCGATATGCTGCCGCAACCCTCGCAACATCGCCGCGCTACCTTCTTCCCCTGAGCACGGAGATCACATCATCCGCGGTGATGACACCCACGACGTGCTGTTTCTCGTCGACTACGGGTAAGCTCAAGAGATTGTACTTGTCAAAGATTTCCGTTACTCGAGATTCCTTCTCCTTCGGTTGGACGAAGATCAACGGGGCGGAAACGAGCGTGGATAATGTTTCGTCAGACTCCGCCCGCAGCAGGCGTGAGATGGGAACGTGGCCGGCCAACTCGCCGCGCGCGCCGGTAATCAGAATCGAGCTGATCGCATCGAGATCGTCTCCGGTCGATTTCAGATTGTCGATCGTTTCCCTGACCGTCGCCGTAGCCGCCAACGACACAAACTCGGTGTTCATCATTCCGCCGGCGGTGTGCTCACCGTATTCCAGCAGCTCTTCCAATTCCGTCTTCGGCTCCGCGCTCATCTCTTCCAGAATTTCGTCCGAAGTCTCTTCATGTAGCTCCTGAAGAACGTTGGCGGCCTCATCGGGCGCCATCTCCTCAATGATCTCGGCAGCTTTCTCCACCTCCAGCGATTCCAAGATGCTGGCCTGAATATCGGGATCGATCTCCGACAGCAAATGCGCCGCGGACTCGCTATCGATGGAGGTGAGCACCGCCTCCCGGCCTTCCGGCGCCAATTCCTCCACGATGTCCGCCAGATCCGCGGGATGCATTTGCTCTAACTGTGCCGGCGACAGATTCAGCCGGAGCCGCCGCATGGGATCCGGCTCGATCATGTTGCAGAACTCCCAACTGATCGAATGCGGCGTAATCGGACCTTGCAATTTGCGGATCCACCGCCGGGGCAGGACACCCTGCATGAGACGGCGGAAGATACTTCGCAGTCCGATATCCACTTCCCCCACATACAAACCGGATCTCCCATCGAGATCGCGCACGAAAAAGGTGATGTCCGTTACGCGCACGACTTTGCGGCCCTGTGCGTCAATGATCTGCTGGTCCATCAGATCGCGGACCATGCGCAGCATGTACTCATCGGAGTGGTAGGGCGTCAGTTGCTCGTCGGAGAGCGAAATACCGTCCAAAGAGATCGAGCGGACCTGGTCGTACCGTACAGTCAGCCATGTATAACCTGCCCCGATCAGAAAACGGTCCACGCGAGTGGGATCGACTAAGGGAACGAGGGCGGCTTCTTTGACACGACCGATGACGTGTCCCTTCAGATCATGGACTTTGAGGCCCAGCAACTCCGTGAGATAGAGAAGCGTTTCCGCCATTGAGGAACGTCTTTGCCCATAGGGAATTGCACGGGGCGGCCCCGCGCCGGTCGTGTATACTCTCCCTAACCAATATCACCCAACTCTGCCGCGAGCCGCAAGAGTTTAGTCGAGCTTCTTTTTGAGCAATTCGTTCACAGCGGCGGGATTGGCCTGGCCCCGCGTCGCTTTCATAATCTGCCCTACAAAGAAGCCGGCCACGCTTGTCTTTCCGCTCTTGTATTGATCCACCTGCTTAGGATTAGCAGCCAGCACGTCATCAATGATCTTCTCGATCGCCTGGGTGTCACTGATCTGTTGCAATCCCTCTCGCTCCATGATGCTCTTCGCGGAGTCGCCCGTAGCGAACATCTTCGGAAAGATTTCCTTGGCCAGCTTTCCGGATAGCTCGCCTTTGGCGATCAGACTCACCAACTCGCCGAGACGCTCCGGCGGGATGGGCGAGTCTGAGATCTCTTTACCTTCCGCCTTCAATTCTCCCAGTAGATCTCCCATCACCCAGTTCGCCACCGCCTTGGGATCGGTGGACGCTTTGACGGCGGCTTCATAGTAGTCAGCCAATGGACGGTTGGCGGTAAGCACCTGCGCGTCGTATTCCTTCAGACCGTGCCCTTCCACGAAGCGTTTTTTCTTTGCGGCCGGAAGCTCAGGCATCCGGGAGCGAAGCTCGTTCAGCCATGCCTCGCTGACACGAACCGGCGCCAGATCCGGCTCGGGAAAGTAGCGATAGTCGTGCGCATGCTCCTTGCTGCGCATGGCGACGGTTTCGCCGCTGTCCGCATTGTAGAGACGCGTTTCCTGCATCACTCGTCCGCCACTCTCGATCAGCGCCACCTGCCTGCTGATTTCGTAGTCCAGCGCCAGCTTGAGAAAGCGGAAAGAATTCAGATTCTTCACCTCCGCCTTAGTACCGAACTTCTCCGCACCCTTCAAGCGCACGGAGACATTCGCGTCGCAGCGCAAGTGCCCTTTCTCCATGTCGCAAGTGGAAACGCCCACAAACTGCAGTACCTGTTTCAGTTCCGTCAAATAAGCGAAAGCCTCATCGGAGGTACGCATATCCGGCTCACTTACGATTTCGATCAGCGGCGTACCGGAGCGGTTCAAGTCCACATAGGTGTAACGGTCGGAATCGCGAAACCCATCGTGTAGACTCTTGCCGGCATCGTCCTCTATATGGACGCGCGTTACGCCGATTCGCCTGACGGCACCGTTCACGTCGATCTCCACCACGCCATGCTCGGCAATCGGCTGGTCATACTGCGAAATCTGATATCCCTTGGGCAAATCCGGATAGAAATAATTCTTCCGCGCCAGCCGTGAATAGGGATTCACGCGGCAGTTTAGTGCCAAAGCCGCCTGGATCGCCATCTCGACGGCCGGCTTGCTAAGGACCGGAAGTGCTCCCGGCAAGCCCAGACATACCGGACACACGTTCGTATTCGGAGGGGCGCCGAAACCAGTAGGGCAGCCACAGAAGATCTTCGTGACCGTTGCCAGTTGAACGTGCACTTCGAGCCCGATCACGGGCTCGTACTTCGCAATCATTTCCGGTGTCGCGATCGCAAGGGTGCCGGATGCCATGGCTTACGCGCGTTCCTGGTAAGTCCCTTCCGCCGTGCTCACGCGAATCTTTTCGCCCTCATTGATGAAGGGCGGCACCAGCACGACCAGTCCGGTTTCCGTTTTTGCGGGTTTGGTGACGTTGGACACGGTGGCCCCCTTCAGTCCCGGCTCTGTTTCCAGCACCGTCAAATCCACGGTGGGCGGCAGTTCCACGCCGATCGCTTTGCCCTCATAAAACTCGATCGCCACTTTGAGCTGGGGCACCAGGTAGTTAACCGCATCCCCGAGGAACTCCCGGGTCAGGTGCATCTGTTCATAGTTCTCGGTATTCATGAAGTAGAAGTACTCTCCATCATCGTAGAGATACTCCATGTCCTGTTCGTCGAGCATCGCCTTCTCGACGCGATCTTCCGATGAGAACCGGTGTTCGATCTGCGATCCGCTGCGCATGTTCCGCATCTTCACCTGGACAAAACCGCGCAGGTTGCCGGGGGTGCGGTGCTCCATTTTGAAAACGGTGAAGAGCTCATTGTTGAACTTGATCACCATGCCGGGGCGCAGTTGGGTTGCCGTAAGCATTCAATAAACCTCTCGAAAGTCTGTATGTGGATAATCCCGGAGTGACTCTCCAGTGTACCAAACCGATCTGTTTTGAGAGCTATCCCTTGCTGGGTGAGGAAGGGATCAACGCTTCCTTGATTGCGCGAAGGCGCTGCACCAGTTGGGTCAAAGCGGGTGTTTCGATGAGCGAGTGGGCGAGCTTCACTCCTACGTAGTACTCTCCGTTGGCGGCGCGGCAGTAACAGACATCCCCGAGCATCATTGTATCGCCGGCGTCAATACGCACCGGGACGTTCACCTTAGTTGCGGCTGCCAGCAAAAGCTGTACGCCCCATGCGGATACATCGATGAGAGTTCCGTCGACGGTTCGCTCCGGCGTTGCCAGAAAGGTAACCCGCGCTGGTTGATGAGAGGGAAATCTCGGCTCTCGACGGCGATCCACATAACCTCATCGGTGCTGCTTCGTGGATTGTGACCGTCATTTCTCAGGGATCAGCGGAAGTGGATCATCCATGTGACGATCAACCCCACGGCAGCGGTGAGCAGCCCCACGATGCTCCAACGAAGCAGGGGTGATAAGGACGGAAGCGACGAACGGGGGCCATCAGGCCGGTTCCAACCTTGCGACTGGAGCAGCTCGCGCCCTTTTTCATTCGCAATCACGAGCGTCTCCACTTGCGAGGATCTTGCCGTCCGCGCAATGTGCCGCCGCACGTCCTGAGGAATCGCCTCCACCGAGCGGAACACCTCGGTTTTATCGCCCGTGGAGACGTACACTACAGAAAATTTGTGGACCATTCGTGGCATGGAATCGCTAGGCGCTGGCGGCCGGGGTGGGAACCTTCACGCCGGCATGTTTGAGAATCACCTGAATAAACCCCAGTGCGGCCTTCGACAAGGCTTTGTCTTTGCGGTAAATCAACGCCAGCCGGCGCACCATAGGCTCCGGACCAAGAGAAACGGTGGCCAATCTGCCGGACATCACCTCTTCCTCGCAATTGGACGCTGCCAGAAAGGAGATGCCGAGTTGCGCCATGACAAACCTTTTTATCATTTCGGTGGAATCAAGCTCCATTGAAATCTGAATCAAGTCCTCCACCGGCTCGAGCCAGACATTCAGCCTGTTTCGAGTGGTGCCGGTCTTGGGCAGTATCAGTGGCGATCCCACCACATCCCGGCAGGTGGCTACCTTCTTCTGTAGCAGCGGATGCTCCGGACTTAACAGCAATCTGATCTCATCCGCATGGATCTTGACGACTTGCAGCTTTTTCTCTTCAATGGGAAGCTGGGTAATCCCGAAGTCGGCCTGGTTATCCAGGACTGCTTCCACGACGCGCGAGCCGTAACTGCGATCCACTTGCAGCTGGACATTGGGGAACTCTTTCTTATATTGGGAAAAAACCCTGGGCAGCACGTAGATGCAAGTTGCCTCATTCGCGGCAATCAGCAATTCCCCGCGCGGGACACGCTCCAGTTCATTGATCGCATCTTGCGAACGGCGGCGCAGATCCAGGATCTGCTCCGCGTAGCCGGCAAAAATCCGGCCCGCCGGCGTCAGATTGATTCGGGTTCCCAACCGTTCAAACAGCGGAGCATTTACATCCTGCTCCAGTTGCCGCACTTGCGCACTGATTGCAGGCTGGGTGCGAAAGCAGGTTTGGGCGGCTTTCGAAAAGCTCTTCAGCCTAACGATCTCGAGGAAAGTGTGCAGTTGGTCGAGGTCCATTTCAGTTGAACCTACCTGCGGCTATCAACACGGATAGTACCCCACGGTTGCAGGCGTGCAGGCTTTGATTATAGCATTGGCTCATATGCGCTTCCGTTCCAAACTTGTGCTGGCATTCTGCGCGTTGTCTGTCCTCAGCCGCCTGCGGGCGGAAGACAAGGTGGCCGCTGGCAAGTACCTCGTGGAAGAGATAGCCAAGTGTCAGGAATGCCATACGCCGCGGCTGGAGAGCCGCGAGTTCGATAAGACCAAGTGGCTAAAGGGGGCGGTAATGGAGTACGCGCCCATTAAGCCGGTCCAAGGATGGCACAAGACCTCGCCCGATCTGACGCCTTCCGGAAGGTTGTGGTCGCGGTGGAAAGAAGAGGCGTTGCGGAAGTACCTGGAGACCGGAATCGCTCCCAACGGCAAGCCTGCCGACCCGCCGATGCCCGCCTACAAGATGAAGAAAGCGGATGCGGAAGCGGTGGTCGAGTATTTGAAAACGCTTCCCTAAGTGCCAACCCTTCTGACTGTCTGCTTTTTCGCCGGGATGGTGCTGCTAAACCCGGCCGCCGGACAGAAGCCGGAGAACGTCCTGATCGTGGCCAATCGCGCATCGCCGGTATCGAAGGCGATTGCCGAGTACTACGCCCGCAAACGGGGCATTCCCTCGGCGAACGTATGCTACCTCGACACTCCACCCACCGAGCACATCGCTCGAGAGGTCTTCAACCGGGATATCGCCGCTCCGCTCGCGAAGTTCCTCGCGCGGAACCGGCTTACCGAGCAAATTCTGTACATCGCCACAACTCTGGGAGTTCCTTTGGGAATCCTGGGTGGCCAGGGTCAGACTGCGGACGCGGCAGCGGTGGATTCCGAACTGACGATGCTTTACACGGATCTGCGCGGCAAGCCGCATGCGGCTGCGGGGCCAATCCAGAATCCCTTTTATGCCCGGCGAGACGCAAAGTTTGAGCACCCTGCGTTTCCTATATATCTGGTGACGCGGCTGGCCGGGTACGATTTCGCGGATGTTCGCGGCCTGATCGATCGCTCGCTGCTTGCGGTAAACCGCGGCAAGGTGGTCCTCGACCAACGCTCCTTGTGGGAAGAAGGCGGGGATGATTGGCTGCACGAAGCGGCAATTCGCCTGCCCCAAGCTCGTGTGGTACTCGATGAATCGCCGAATGTGTTGCTCGACCAAGCGGAAGTAATCGGCTACGCCTCCTGGGGATCCAACGACAAGAATCGGACGCAGCGCCTGTTGCATTTTCAATGGCTGCCGGGGGCCATCATGACGGAGTACGTATCAACCAACGGCCGCACATTTGAGCGCCCCCCGGATGCATGGACCATCAGCACCTGGAAGGAACAGGACAAGCTCCGATGGTGGAAAGGAAGCCCGCAATCGTTAACCGCCGACTACATTCATGAAGGGGCAACCGGCGCATCCGGCCATGTGTATGAGCCGTATCTCAAATACTGCCCGCGGCCGGAGCTATTGTTTCCCGCCTATTTAAAAGGACGAACACTCGCAGAGAGTTACTATCTTTCCATTCCCGCGCTCAGTTGGATGAATATCGTAGTTGGGGATCCGCTTTGCAGGCTTCGTTAGGCCATCCCGGGCTGCGCGGGGATCCGAACGTCGATCCGGGTGCCTCCGCCCATTCGTGAAGAAAGGGAAACGAAGCCGCCGATTAACCTCGCGCGTTCTTCCATTCCGGTAATTCCCTGCCCTTTCCTTCGCATGGCCGCATTCCGCCTGAATCCGATTCCATCGTCGTCAATGGTGAGGTGCAGTTCTCCGGCGCTCCCCGTGAGGCTAACTTGCACCGTGGTTGCCTTGGAATGGCGCGATACATTGCCCAGCGCCTCCTGCAGGATGCGGTAGAGGCACAAGGACACATCCGGCGGTACGGATTCCGGCACACCGGTGTCCTTAAACGTAAGTTTCACCGCGTGCCGCGCTGCGAAGTCATTGCAGAAAGAACGCAGAGCGACGGCCAGGCCGAGATGCTCGATGGAAGACGGGTGCAAGCCGAAGGCGGTGCGGTGAACGTCCTCCGACAACAGGTGGATGTGGGCCGCAAGGTCGAGCACTCGCTCGAGCAACGCCCGTTTCATGCGCGGATATTCGTTCGCGAGCGAATCCGCCTCCATCGCCAGGATCGCCAGCTTCTGATTGAAGTGGTCATGAAGCTCTTGGGAGATACGCCGCCGTTCTTCGTCCTGGGATTGAAACAGACGGGCGGAGAGTTGCCGGAGAGATTCTTCTCTCTCGCGCAGCGCTTCCTCGAACCCAATGCGCTCCCGTATGTCGTTGTACACGACGTACGCCCCGTGGAGTTCTCCTCCTACGAGTAGAGGCACGGCGTGAACTTCAACATCGACATATGCTCCATCCTTACGGCGGCGATGGGTTGTAAGATCCACGTTCTCTCCCGAGTGAAGTCTGCGCAGGATGGCATCCCACTCCCACTGCATCTCCGGAGCAAAAATCAAATCCTTTAACGAGACGCCTATGACATCGGACGTTTTGTAGAGAAAGAGCTTTTCAAACGCGGCATTGCATAACTCCACGCGCCCGTCGCGGCCTGCAACAGCAACGGCAAGCGGAGAGTTGGCGACGAGAGATTCCAGCCGGCTGGTGGGAAACCCCGTCTCTCCGCCGGCGGCACGTTTTGCAACATCGTTGACGATCCCGCCGATCGCAAAAATCTGACCGCTGGCGTTACGCATGGGAAACTTCAACACCAGGTGGTTGCCAGCCCCTTCCTCGAACTCCAGCGGGGCGCCTTCCTCAAGCACGCGAAGGTCGTGAGAGGAGGAAACTTCGGCCTGCGCCCGCGGGTGCAGGTCGCGATCGGTCTTGCCAAGAACTTCTCCGGCAGCCGCATTACAAAGATTGCGGAGTTGATCGTTGGCGTAAAGGTAACGGCCTTGCGTGTCCTTGATAAAAGCCGGAGATGGATTGCTATCCAGGAATGACTTTAGAAGACGCTCCGTGTCGGAAGGCTTCCAGTGCCCGGGGAGTTCCACTGAAAATCCAATGATCCGCACCGTTCCCGTTCGCTCATCTCGAATCCCTCTACCCTGTGCCTGCATCCAGACGATAGCCCGGGACGGTGTGTACTGGCGATACACCACCTCGAACTTGCCAGCGCTTTGAATGCATGCGGCTAAAACCTGCCGCACATTCCCGCAATCGGCGGAATGGATGTCCTGAAGAAATTCCCCGAAGATTTCGTCAGGTAACTCTACGGCGCCGCGCGGCTCAACTTCCACCGTCCATTCCCACATCCGGCCAGGAAGAGGATTCGGGCTTTTACGCCCGCCATCCTCTGCACGAGTAGCGTTGGCGGTCACCCGCAGGGTCTTTGCTGGCATATCGATTGACGGACAAGAGGCTTGAAAGCAAAGAATACAGCTTCGTAAAGGAAGAAGCAAGCGCGTAGAATCCCCAGGGCTTAACCTCGAAAGAGCACCCCGGTAGAACTCTATAGGCCCTTATCCGCCATGAATTTAATCAGGTCGACCACGCGGCTCGAATAACCCCATTCATTGTCGTACCAGGCCACCACCTTCACCAGATTCCCGCCAATGACCTTGGTTAATAGCGCATCCACAATCGAGCTATTCGGATTGTGCAGCATGTCCGTAGAGACCACCGGGTCGGTGGTGTACGCAAGGATCCCTTTCAAAGGGCCCTCAGCAGCAGCCTTAAGGGCGGCATTTACCTCGCCATCCGTGGTTGCTTTTTCGGTTTCGCAGACAAAGTCCACGACCGAGACATTGGGAGTCGGCACGCGCATCGAATAGCCGTCGAGCTTCCCCTTCATCTCCGGTAAAACCAAGCCGATCGCCTTCGCAGCGCCCGTGGTAGTAGGAATCATGTTGATCGCCGCCGCACGCGCCCGGCGCAGGTCCTTGTGGGGGAAGTCGAGAACCGGCTGATCATTCGTATAGCTGTGGATCGTGGTCATCGAACCCTTGCGGATGGTGAAGGCTTCGTGCAGGACTTTTACCACGGGAGCCAGACAATTCGTGGTACACGAGGCGTTGGATACGACGTTGTGCTTTGACGCATCATAGGCGCCGTTGTTGACGCCGAGAACAAGCGTTACATCCTCATCCTTGGCGGGCGCGGAGATAATCACCTTCTTCACGGAGCCACGCAGATGTTTGGCGGCGGCGGGGCCGTCGGTGAATCTGCCTGTGGATTCCACGACAATCTGGACGCCAAGCGAAGGCCAGTCAATTTCAGCCGGCTCCTTGATTGCAAATACCTTGATGCCGTGTTTTCCGGCTTTGATCCGGTCGCCGTCCATCGATACCGTTTCGTGAATCGGGCCGAGAATGGAATCGTACCTCAGCAAATGGGTGAGCGTTTTAATATCCGTCAAGTCATTCGCCGCCACAAATTCGATCTCCGGATGGTTGAGCCCAGCCCGGACGACATTGCGGCCGATGCGGCCGAAACCGTTGATGCCTACTTTGATTGCCATATTGTTTAGGTGTTTTGCTCCCGCGATGAGGGGGAAGCTTTAGTTTACCAGGAACGCCCCGCTACCTCGCCGGAAGAGGCGGCGCGGTGCTGCCTCCGAGGCCTGCGTAGGCTTCCTTCACCTTCACTACTTTGCTGCCCATAAAGGTGATAAAGGTCATTTTGCCGGGAGGATTTCCATAGACCCAATCCTCATAGTCGACGCCTTCTTTGGTCTCCCGGGATTTGTTGCGCGGGCGTCCCATGGCAAGGATCACTCCGTCGCGGTCCATTCCTTCGACAACACGCCCTTCCTTCACCGCTTGCTGCACCTCGGGAGGCAGTGTCGTGACATACTGCTCGGTGGCGGAGCGCTTCTCAAAGTCCATAATCGGAAGGAGAATCTTCTTGATATCAGAGGCCGCGACCGCGGGAACTCCTTTTGGGAACAGAAGCACAATACTACTGCCGAGCGTGGGATTGCCGTTGCCGCCCACGGGCGAGGTGCGGTTGCCCATTCCGACTTCGACGCGCTCATACCACTTGCGGCCCGTTTTCAGTCCGCCATTGATCTGGAAAAGGATTTTGTCGCTCTCGATATCGACTTTGGTGATCTGGATCAGGTCGCCCAGGCGTCCGGCCGGGCCCATCTCTTTCAGCGCCTGCTCCCATTGCTGCTTGTCGTAAGTCCCATCGCTGTTGACCGCGAGCGGTTTCTTGGCGCGAGGCAGGGCCGTCTTCAAGGTGGCGAACTCGGCCGTCAGTCCGCGGAAAAGCTCCATGCGCTCGTCATCCGTCAGCTTGCCCGCGGCTCCGGCTTGCGGAACCGCCATTAAGAGAACCATTCCAAAGAAGCCGCGCATTGAGTTACTCCTCGTCTTCGTCGGGGCGGTATAGGAACGCCGCCTGGCGCTCGATGGGGGCCTTGAACAACAGGTAGAAAAGTAACGCGAGGACAAACGTGGTCAGCAAGCCAGCTTCAGGACCATACTCGCCGCCACTCCATCGCTCGGGAATCTTCCAATGTAGAACATAGCCCGTTACATTCATTGTAAATCCACTGAGGTTGACGCCGAAGTAGGGGAGGGTAAAGTTCCAGCCGTAGTGAAGACCGATCGGGAGCCACAGGTCCCGGCTGCGCAGAAAGGCGAGACCGAACAGCAAGCCCCAGAGGGTGGTGTTCGCCATCCCCAGCCAGTTGGAATTCTGATTGTTGGAATGGGCGAGGCCGAATAGTATGCTCACCGGCAGGATGGTCGCGTAAACTCCCATTTTGTTCAACAGGACCTGGAAGCCGTACCCGCGGAAGAGCAACTCCTCGCCGATGGCGCCGAACAGGAGTACGACGGAAAGAAACAGCGCACTGGCGATGCTGCCTTCCCAGCCCTCGGCTTTGCGGAATTCCGCGTGGCCAAGCAGCAGAGGGACACCGCACACGAGGGCGGCGGCTGCCGCGCCGCCCGCCAGACCGAGTCCCAGATTGCGCCCGGAAGCCCTGGCCCATTGAAGTCCAACATCCGCGAGGTGGGCTCGCTCAAACACCCGCAACGCAACGGTATTTGCGATCGCGGCGGCGGCAAACGTGCTTAAGGCCGCCGAGACGAGGTAACCGCCGATGGGATACATCAGCGGAGCCAGTAGAGCCATGCCGGCGATTTCCAGGAACGCGAAAATGCCCACCCGTAATAAAACCCCGACTCTGGTGGGTTTGGACGGATTCATGACTCAGCCGGCGACCTTTACCCGGACCCCTTTGGGGGCGACGGCGACCGGCAGCACCGTTGCTCCCTCGGTCTGGATTACCCGGGCGACCCGTTCCTTGGCGCCACGATCCACCAGGAAGAACACGCAGCCGCCGCCGCCCGCGCCGCAAGCCTTAGCCCCACGCGCCCCAGCCTTCTTAGTGATATCGACCAGCCGGTCAATGAAGGGCGTGGTGATGCCGGGGGCGTTCTTTTTGCGGTTGGACCATTCTTCGCGGAGCAGGCGCGCCGCTTCCGTCCAGTCGCTTTTCTCGAGCGCTCCACGCATCGCGTTGGCGATGGCGGCGATGCGGTCAAAGTTACGATGCACTCCCTTATCGCCATCGATGTAGGCCTTGTTGACCTCCCAATTGTTGATTCCGGAATTGCGAGGCTCCCCGGTGTAGGCGAGAACGATGCGTTGATTAAAGTCTTCTAAATCTACCGGAATTTCCTTGCGCCGCAGCCCCGCGCAGTCCATCTCAATGGCGCTGACGCCGCCGTACATGGCGGGGTAATAGTCCTGGCACCCCGTGGGGACCCGGATAATACGGGCTTCATTATTCTGCGCAACTTCGCGAATCTTCTCAAGGGAATAGCCGGCCGCGGTCAGTTTATTGAGCGCGCTGGCAATCGAAATGATAAGAGAAGATGAACCGGAGATGCCCGCGCCCGCCGGTGCTTCGGAATTTGTCTCCATGAGGAAGCCCTGCCCCGGAGTGAAGAAGTCGATCAGATAGGCGAGCAGAGCCAGCTTGTACTTCCTGGCCGCTTTCAGGGCGGCGATGGAGTCGAAGCGTTCTTCCCCCTTGAGGTCAAGAGAACGCAGCACGATCGACGGCGAATCATGAGTCTGAATGGTGCAATGGGTGTAACGGTCCACTGCAAAGTTAACGGTGACGGCGTTCGCATGGAAGAGGTATAAGGGCCAGATGTCGAGTGTGCCGCCTGCGAGGTCAACACGGCACGGAGCCTGCGCGATAATTTTCATATAGGGCAAATTGATCAGTATACCGGGTACGGTTATTGCAGCTTAAAAACGGGTCCTTGGGATTCTTCGGCGCGATGTGTGGTTCCGGCGCGTAAGAGAGCGAATCCAGCGAGTGCGAGCACGGCGGACAACGGGATGACGAAGTAGCTGATCTCAGAAGGGGTAAGGCGGCTTTCCACGGTACTCTTCCAGGAATGAGGCGCTAACCGCGCCCACATAAGCACCAGGACAAGAATCAGCAGAAATAGCCGGCGGGAATGCGCTTTCGCCAATGCCGCGGTCGGAACATGAAGGGAAAGCCAAGCGGTGCCAGTGGCGGAAAACCATGTTGCCGCGAGGCTGAGCAGCAACACGTTCAGCGTAAGAATCCGATGCGGCAGGACCAATCGGCCCATCCAGTGGGTAGCGTTCACGACGGTAAACGCTGATATCAGGATCACCAGATTCCAAACTGTGGCGAACAGAAAAGGAGTGAGCACCTGTGCCATGTAGCCCCATTCGGGGGGAAGAGTTCGGCGGCCGGCTACGCTTTCAGCCACCAGCGGAGCGGCGAACATGCAGGGAAGACAAGCATACGCCAGCAGGTAGGTGATGTCCAGAAAATCCAGGCCCTGCCGCAGAGGAACGAGAATGCCGAAAAAGGCCACGGCCAGGAAGTGGCCAACCCAGCTCATGACACTCATGCTGTTGAAAAAGTGCTGGAATTCGGCCTCGAGAACCTTGCCCGGCATCGACGCATCATGGTATCACGGGCGCATGCCCGCACGACGGATTCTTCAGCTTGGCGATCCCCTTTTAAGGGAGGTATCGGCTCCGGTCCGCTCGGCGGCGGAAGCGGTCCCGGTGTGGAGCGATCTTCGCGACACCCTCCATGAGTTTCAGCGGGCGCATGGCTTTGGGCGGGGGATCAGCGCCGTGCAGATCGGCGAATTGAAGCGCGTAATCTACATCGAGTTGGGAGGCACGACGTACTGCATGTGCAATCCCGAGTTCGCAGACCGGAGCGCCCAGGAGTTCGAACTCTGGGATGACTGTTTTTCCTTTCCAGATCTGCTCGTGCGGGTGCGGCGGAGCGTGTCTATTCGGGTACGTTACCAGGATGAGCATAGTCTGTTGCGGACGGTTGAGGCCGCAGGAGCGTTCTCAGAGTTACTGCAACACGAAATGGATCACCTGGACGGCGTATTAGCGATTGACCGCGCCATTGACCGGAACAGCTTCTGCACGCGGGAGGAATGGCTGAGGCGATACCGCTAACTTACCAGGATTGGCTGGCAAAGAAGCGGTAAATGATCAGCGCCACGACGGCTGCCGCGGCGGAGGCAGCCAAGCCTACGACAGATCCGACGGTCCACCAGCCCATCAGCCAGCCGATGGAATTGGTGAGGCTCGCTCCGCAGATGCCGAGAGTGGCGGTGGTGATGACGCCGCCAGTATCCTTGGCGGGCATAATGCTTCTGCCTACAGCGCCGATCAAGGCGCCCATGATCGCTGTTCCAAACACACTCACCGCACTGTACATACTGTCTCTCCTTAATAACTACTTGATCAATGCCGCCGACTTCCGAGCGAAATCCAGCACCAGCGAGGGATAGATGCCAAGTACCAGCGTGGCTACCGCCGACACCCACAGCACAGCCGCCACGCCCGGGGCCACCGGTTGCAGATCGGCCATCGACTCTCCCGGTTCCTTGAAGTACATCACGACAATGATGCGCAGATAGTAGTAGGCTCCAACCGCGCTGTTAAGCAGACCTAATATCGTGAGCTTAAACATCTGTGCATCGAGTGCCGCCTTAAATATATAGAACTTTCCGAAGAAACCAGCGGTGAGCGGCACGCCGATCAGGGACAACAGGAAAATCGTGAGCAGCGCGGCGGTCACGGGCTGTTTGACTCCCAGTCCCGCGAGGTCGTCGATAGCCACAAATCGCTCCCGCTGGCGGGCGAAATGGGTGACGACGGCGAAGGCGCCGATGTTCATGAAGGCGTACGCCACCATATAGAACATCACTGCCTCGGTACCGATCTGGCTATGGGTGGTAATGGCCACCATTACGTAACCCGCATGGGCGATGGAGCTGTAGGCAAGCAGGCGCTTGATGTTGGTCTGAAGCAGCGCCGCAAAGTTACCAATTACCATTGTCGCCAGCGCCGAGGCCCAGACAAGCGGCTCCCACTTGCTCGCAATCGGTTCGAACGCTGTCATGAACACACGCACAAACACGGCGAAGGCGGCGGCTTTCGGACCCGCGGAGAGGAACGCGCTGACCGGCGCGGGCGCACCTTGATACACATCCGGGGCCCAGACCTGGAAAGGCGCCGCGGAGACCTTAAAGGCGAAGCCCACGAACATCAATGCGGCTGAAGTACCCACCAGTCCGATGGAGGCGGGAATTTCACGATTCGTCAGCACGCGGCGGATGTCAGCCAGGTTGGTGGTGCCGGTTACGCCATACATCCAGGCGATGCCGTACAACAGGAACGCGGTGGCAAAGGAACCGAGCAGGAAATACTTTAAGGCTGCTTCGTTATTGCGCTTGTCATCGCGCAGGTAGCCCGCCAGCACATACGAGGCTATAGATGAGATTTCCAGTCCGATGAACAGCATGATCAACTCATTGGCGCTGACCATCACACATTGGCCGGCCACGCAGAACAACACCAGCGGATAGTACTCGCCGTTAGCGTTTTGCTCGCGCTTCAGATAGGCGAACGAGGCGAGGATGGTGAGCGCGCCGACTCCAATTACGAGATAACGGAAGAAGGTGGCGAAGCCATCCACAATAAGCATCGATTGGAATGCCGTGCCAGGATTCGCCTGCGCGACCGCCGTGCCGAAAGCAGCTGCCAGCAGCCCGAGAAGTCCGAGCATTCCCAGCCGGTCTTTATTGTCATCGGCGGTGAGCGGCTCGAGCACCATCAGCAGCGTACCGAACACAATCAGAATCGTCTCCGGTAAAAACCGGAGCATTTCGGCGGTACTAGGCGCGAAATTATTGCCCACGGACGCCCTCCCGCAACTCAGCCACCCGCTTGCCGATCGCTTTATCCACGCGTATTTCCACTCCGGTTTTGCTTTGTTCCAGGATGCGCTGGTTGGCGGCGCTGATCATCGGAAGAAACGTTTTCGTGTAGGTGCCCATCCAGACCATCAGAACAAGCAGTGGGATCGCGGCCGCCAATTCGCGTCCATTGATGTCGTGCATGTGGTGCTGTTTCAGGCTCTCATTTTCCTCGCCGAAGAACGTTCGCTGATACAGCCACAACATATACCAGGCTGAGAGAATGACGCCGGTGGCCGCTGCCGCCGTCCAATAGATGTTGACTGCCGCGGAGCCTTGCAGCACCAGGTATTCGCCGATGAAATTATTGAGCGTGGGTAGGCCGACGCTTGCCAGCGAGGTAATCAGGAAGACCGTGGCCAAGCCGGGAGCAGGGGTGGCGACTCCGCCGTAATCCTTGATCTCGAGCGAGTGCGTGCGCTCATAGAGATATCCAACCAGCATGAACAGCGCCCCGGTGGAGATGCCGTGATTCAGCATCTGATACACGGCGCCGTCCAGCCCGTTCTGATTGAACGAGAAGATGCCGAGAACGACGAATCCGAGGTGGCTCACCGAAGAGTACGCCACCAGTTTTTTCATGTTCGGCTGCACCAGGGCGACCAGCGCGCCATAGACGATTCCGATAATCGCCAGCGCCACAATCCACGGCTGGCACTCGTGCGCCGCTTGGGGGAACATCGGCAGGCAGAAGCGCACCAAACCATAGCACCCCATCTTCAGCATGACCGCGGCGAGCATGATGGATCCCGCCGTAGGCGCCTCGACGTGCGCGTCCGGCAGCCATGTGTGCAGCGGGAAAAGAGGCACTTTGATGGCGAAGGCGAGGAAGAATGCGAGGAAGACCAGCATCTGTTCCTGAGATGTCCACGGCATCCGGCCGCGTTGGATCAAGTCCACCAGATTCAGGTAGTCGAACGTGTTTCCTTTGATGTAAAGGAAGATGATCCCCGCCAGCATCAGCACCGAGCCGGCCATCGTATAAAGGAAGAATTTCACGGCGGCGTAGATGCGGCGCTCATGCCCCCACACTCCGATGAGGAAGTACATGGGGACGAGACAGACTTCCCAGAACACGTAGAACAGGAAGAGGTCCCAGGCGATAAACACACCGATCAGGCCGAATTCCAGCAACAGCATGAAGGCGTAGAATTCCTTCAGCCGCTTCTCGATGGAGTTCCAGGAGACGAGGATCGAGATTGGAGTAAGTAGCGTGGAAAGCAGAACCAGCCACAGGCTGAGCCCATCCACGCCAACGTGGTAGCGGATCTCGGGACTTTGGATCCAGGGGATGTCGGTAACGAACCAGGTGCCGTTTCCCGTGGCGTAGAAGGGGAACGTCAAACCCACCGACAGCACAAAGACCGCCATGGAAAGCACCAGCGCGAACAGCCGGATCAGACTGGGCTTGCTCTTGGGCAGCACCATCGTGATCAGGAATCCCGCCAGCGGCAGGATCAGAACCAGGGTCAGGAGATTCATCGGATGCCTCCCGCGACCACACCGAGCGCGATCAAGATGACGACGCACCCCACCGTGACCCACGCCGCGTAGCTTCGTATGTTGCCCGATTGCATGAGGCGCAGCACGCCCCCGGCGGCGCGCGCTACGGTGGCTGTTCCGTTCACGACGCCGTCAATCACGCCGGCATCCATCACCCGCCAGAGGAAGCTCCGCGACCCGTTATAGAGCGGCCGGACGACGGCGGCGCCGTAGAGTTCGTCCACCAGGTACTTGTGATAGACCAGCCGGTAGGCGGGTCCGAGCGCGGCGGCAATGTTTTGCGGAATTCCCGGATTCACGACATACATCAGATACGCCAGAGCCATGCCGGCGACGCCGGCCCCGATAGAAATAAACACCAGCATCTGGTCGTGGGCGCCTTCGGCCAAGGGAAACATCGGCTCCAGGTAGTGCGGCACTTTGAAGAAGTATCCGCCACCGAGTGAGAGCGCCGCCAGCACAGCAAGTGGAGTCCACATCACCACGGGCGATTCATGCGGATGATGCACACTGCCGCGATAGCGGCCAAAGAAGCATAGGAACATCGCGCGGGACACATAGAACGCCGTGATCCCCGCGGTCACCACGCCCACCCAGTACATCCACGGCGCATGATGGTGGGCGGCCAGCAGAATCTCATCCTTGGAATAGAATCCGGCAAACGGCGGGATACCGGAAATGGCAACCCATGCGCACACGAGAACGCCGAATGTGATTGGGATCTTCTTCCACATTCCTCCCATCTGGCGCAGGTCCTGTTCGCCTTCGAGCGCGTGGATCACACTGCCTGCTCCCAGAAAGAGGAGCGCTTTGAAGAAAGCGTGTGTCACCAGGTGATAGATGCCGGCCGAGAAAGCTCCAACGCCGCAGGCGATGAACATGTAGCCAAGCTGCGACACCGTCGAGTAGGCGAATACCTTCTTGATGTCGAACTGCGTCATTCCGATGGTGGCGGCCATCACCGCCGTGATGAGACCGATGATCGCCACTACATCCATGGCCAGCGGAGCCCGCTGGTAGATCACCGCCGAACGCGCCACCATGTAAACGCCCGCCGTCACCATGGTTGCGGCGTGGATCAAGGCAGATACCGGAGTGGGGCCTTCCATCGCATCCGGCAGCCAGACGTACAGCGGAACCTGTGCGGATTTACCCGTTGCGCCGACAAACAGAAGCAGCGCGACCGCCGTAAGTAACCCCGCGCTTTGCTCCACAGGCATGGGCCGTGCGGCATCAAACACCTTCTGAAAATCGAGCGTACCGAAGTTCACCGCGATCAGGAACATGGCCAGGGCAAAGCCGAAATCGCCGATGCGGTTCACGATGAATGCTTTTTTGGCCGCATCCGCGGCGCTCTTTTTCACGAAGTAAAAGCCGATGAGCAGGAAGCTGCACAGTCCCACACCTTCCCAACCCACAAACAGGATCAGGAAGTTGGCCCCCAGCACCAGGATCAGCATGAAGAACATGAACAGGTTGAGGTAAGCAAAGAAGCGGTAGTAACCCTCTTCATGCGCCATATATCCGGTGGCGTAAATGTGGATCAGCGAGCCAATGCCGGTGACCACCAGCAGCATCACCGCCGTGAGCCGGTCCACCGAAAGATCCACGCCCACCTCGAAGGCTCCGCTCTGAAACCAGGTGAAATAATGCTCCACGTGCGCGGTTTCGAGCGGTCCGAGGGCGGCAAGCGTTTTCAAGACCCATCCGAAACTCAGCACCACGGACGCTACCGCAATCAGACTGATGACCATCTTCGGCAGACGTTTGCCAAGCAGCCCGTTGATTAGAAAACCGGCGAAGGGAAGTGCGGGAATCAGCCAAAGATGTTGCATGATCAGTTTTTCAGCGAGCTAACTTCGTCAATGGCGAGCGTGCCGCGATTCTTATACACCGTCAGGATGATCGCCAGCCCCACCGCGGCCTCCGCCGCCGCCACCACCATGACGAAAAACGAGAAGATGTGGCCGTCCACCTGCTTCCATTCATACGAGAACGCAATAAAGCTGAGGTTCACCGCGTTCAACATCAGTTCAATGGACATGAACACGGTAATGATGTTGCGGCGAAACAGAAATCCGGCGACGCCCAGCCCGAACAGAATCGCACTGAGGATCAGATACCAGGAAACCGGAACGGCGGAGGGCATCGGCTATATCTCCTTGCGGGCCAGAACGACGGCGCCCAGAATCGCGATCAGAATCAGAACCGAGGTGACTTCGAAAGGCAGCAGGTATTCCGTAAACAACTTCCTGCCGATTCCTTCCACCGTGCCGCCGGTAAACGCGCCGAACTTCACCAGTTCGGTTTTCGGCAGCAGCACCTGGATCAGGAAGCTGATCAGGCCGAGGAAAGCGATCAACGCGGGAACGCCAAGAATTTTGACGAAAACCGACGTCCCTCTCTTCTTCTCCGCACCGGCGTTGAGCAGCATGATCACGAAGATAAACAGCACCATGATGGCGCCGGCGTAGACGATCATCTGCGCCGCGGCCATGAACTCGGCACCCAGCAAGAGATACAGCACGGCGAGCGCACCCATCACCCCAATAAGCGATAGCGCGCTCGATATGGGGTGGGTCTGCACCACCAGGTTGACGGCGCAGGCCACAGCGATGGCCGCGAAAATAAAAAACAGAATCGCATCCATGGGGACTTATTTCTCCAGCGCCACCAGCAGGGCCGTAATCAGCAGTTGCGCAATGGCAACCGGGAACAGGAACGTCCAGTTAAATCGCATGAGCTGGTCAAAACGGAAGCGCGGAAGCGTTCCCCTGACCCAGATATAGAAGAAGAGAATCGTACCCACCTTGGCCGCGAACCAGAACAGCGGATGAAGCGCTTTTCCGATGGCCGCCAGCGGTTCCGGCACGGGCAGCATGGCGAGGGTGAACAATCCGGCTAATCCGAGCGCCACCACGCCGAAAACCGGGAACGTGTACTTGTCCCAGGTGCGCGTGGCAACCGTATTGAAACCGTGAATAAACAGAATTAAAGCGGCACCAAGGAATAACAGGATCGGGATCACGCCCGCCACCGGCTCCGGCACAATCGGATTCCAGCCGCCCAGGTAGAGGTGCGTGGCCAGGGCCGAGATCGTCACCATGTTCACATACTCCGCGGTGAAGAAGGCCGCGAAGCAGGTGCTGCTGTATTCGGTGTGGAAGCCCGCCACCAGCTCGTTTTCGGCTTCCGGCAGGTCGAACGGCACCCGGTTGGTTTCCGCAAAGCCGGCAATCATAAAGATCAGGAAGGCGAAGAACTGCGGCGCCGGGGCCTGGAAGATATACCATTTGGGAATAAAGCCGAAGTAGAACCCCGCTTGCGCATCGGCAATGGCGCGCAGGCTCAAAGTGTTGGCCAGCAGCAGCGGAGATGCGATCGCCAATGACATCGGCAGCTCATAGCTGATCATCTGCGCCGCGCTGCGCAATCCGCCGAGCAGCGCGTACTTGTTGTTCGAAGCCCAACCGGCCAGCGCTACCGCGTACACACTTACGGCCGAAATCGCCAGGATCACCAACAAGCCAATGTTGACATCCGTCAGTTGCAGGTATGTCTTGATTCCGAAGATCTCGATCTGCCCGCCAAAAGGAACAACGGCAATCGAAATCAACGACAGCGCCACTGCCAGAAACGGAGCGAGCAGGTAATAAAATTTGTTGACCTGTGCCGGGATGACGCCTTCTTTGGTGACGAGCTTGATTAAATCGGAGAGAGGTTGTAGCAGTCCATGCGGCCCTACGCGATAAGGACCCACCCGCAACTGGATGTGTGCCAGAACCTTGCGCTCAATCCACACGAGATAGGCGGCCAGAGTTAGCAACACGAACGCCACCAGGGCAGCCTTCACAAGGGCGATGATTATGAATTCCATTTCGAATCCGAGTTACGAGCGGTACAACTGCCCCGGGTGCTCGAGGACCGATGTCAGTTTTTTCGAATAGCGGCCTAGCGTCCCCGACGTGAACAGCGTGTTTCCCGCTGTCTGGATCAGATCCGGCCTGGCCTCCACCGGCACTCTGCCGTTTAACGGGCTGGTTTGGGCTGCCTGACCGGTAGCGATGGTTGGCAAAGGAATATTATAACCACGAACGGCTTGACGGATCTCCTCAAAAACGTGGGAAGACGACCAGATGCCGAGATTCAGACCCATCTCCTTGGCGATCAGGCCGAAGATTTCCAGGTCGGGTTTCGTACCCATCGTTTTGCCCGCCGCCTGAAGCTTCTGCACTTCTCCGGTCACGTTTGTCATCGAGCCGCCTTTTTCGTAAGTACTGGACGCGGGCAGAACGACATCGGCGAGCCGCGCCGTTTCTGTCAGAAACATCTCCTGCACCACGACAAAGGCGTTGCTCGAGCCGAACTCGAAGCGTGCCCGGGGATTCGCCCCTACCACCCATAGGACGTCGAGATCCTTCGCGGCCATCATCTCCGGGAGCGTCAGGCCCGCACTTTCCACCGGCTTGTAACCCGGCCCGAGATCGGGAAGGAGGCCCATGTCCATGGCTCCGCGGGAATTGGAATAGTCCACGAGGCAGATGTACTTGACAGGAATGCCTAGGGAATCGCCGAACGCCACCAGCTTCTTCACATCCTCGCCTTTAATGCAAGGGCCAAAAAGAATCAGCAGTTCTTTTTCCCTGGCGATCTGCTCCCGCAGCGGCTCTAAACTGGCCAACTCCTGGCCGGCAGCGGCACGCACGGATTGCACCGCGTACTTATCTTCGCGCACGGGACCGATGGTCACCGTATAGGTATGGCTATTGTGATGCCGGTGATTGGCGCGTAGTTGGAACGCCAGCAGCGGATGTTCCTGCGCCAGATCGGACCCGATCACCAGCGAGGCGGACATCGTGTAGACATCGGCCATAGTCGCCAAAGCGTTGGCGCGGCCGTTCAACGCATCGATCAGCGTAACGACGTCGCCGGAACGGTGATGGTCGATATTGTTCGTCCCCAGCCCCTGGCGGGCGAACTTCTGCAGAAAGAAATTTTCTTCATTGCTTGTCTTGGTGGAGCCGATCACGCCAAATTTCCCGCCGCGCGCTTTCACCTCGCTGAACTTCTTGGCGACGGCCTCCAGCGCCCTGGACCAGCTCACTTCTTCCAGCTTCCCGTTCACCTTCATCATCGGCGACGTGAGCCGCTCGGGATGTTCGATGAAATCGAAGCCATAACGCCCTTTGATACAAAGAAATTCGCCGTTGATGCCGCTGCTGTCGCGGTTGTTGCCGCGCACAATCGTGTCGTTGCGAACGCCTAGGGTCGTCTTGCAGCCATTCGAACAGAACGTGCACACGGTACCGACATGCTTCATCTCCCATGGCCGCGTCTTATAGCGGTACGTGCTGCTGGTCAGCGCGCCCACCGGGCAAATGTCGATACACATGCCGCACTCGTCGCATTCCAGATGATCGCCGTGGCTTGGAGCAATTTCGGACAGCATCCCGCGGTTGACGATTCCTAACGCCCCCACGCCCATCCCCTCATCGCAAACACGCACGCAGCGGTAACAGAGAATACAGCGCGGGCCGTCATAGAAAACCACCGGGGACCACTGCTTTTCGTCGACGTGATGCTTCATCTCCGTGAAGCGGCTCTCACCGGCTCCATAGCGGAATACCATGTCCTGCAGTTCGCACTCCCCGCCCTTGTCGCACACTGGACAATCGAGCGGATGATTGGTGAGCAGGAATTCGAGCGTTGTCTTGCGCGCCTTCGCCACCGGTTCGGTTTCGGTGCGCACCACCATCCCCTCGCCCACCGGAATCGTGCACGCCGCCTGCAGTTTGGGAGTCTTCTCGATTTCCACCAGACACATGCGGCAGGCCGCCTGCAGCGAATAACCTTCGTAGTAGCAGAACGCGGGGATCTCGATGCCATTGTGTTTCGCGGCATCGATCAGCAGCGTTCCGGCTGCCGCCTGTATGGCACGGCCGTTGATCGTCAGGTTGACAAGGTCAGCCATTCACACCACCATTCCTCATTCGACAAGACAGGTTGGAGCCCATCCTCCACTCAAACTACCCGCAGCGGATTGTGGGCCGCCGCCGGAACCGCCACTTGCACCGTGGCCAGCTTCGCTTCAAATTCATGACGAAACTTCTTCACAATGGATGCTGTCGGCAGCGCGGCCGCGTCTCCCAGCGGACAGAAGGTCCGGCCGAGCATATTCGCCGCCAGATCCCCCACCAGGTCGATATCCTTTTCGGTGCCCACGCCGCGATCCAGCCGCGTCAGCAGCTTCTTCAACCACGCGGTGCCTTCCCGGCAAGGGATGCACCAGCCGCAGCTCTCATGCGCGTAGAAATGCATGATGCGCAGCGCGGCCTTTACCATGTCCGTATCCTCATCCATGATCACGACGCCACCCGACCCCAACATCGAGCCCGCTTTCGCCATCGAATCGTAATCCATGGTCAACGGCCAGGCTTCATCGCCGGTGAGCACCGGACACGACGAGCCCCCGGGAATAAACGCCTTCATCTTTTTACCGCCGCGCATGCCGCCGCCCACTTCATGGATCATTTTGTCCACAGGAAACCCGAGCGGCAGCTCATATACTCCGGGCTTGTTCACATGGCCGGTGAGACAGGTCAGCTTGGTGCCGCCGGCTTTGGGAATTCCCAGATCCGCCCAGGCTTTCCCGCCCATGAGCAAAATGGAAGGCACGGCGCAAAACGTTTCGACGTTGTTCAAAATCGTGGGACATTGATACAACCCTGCCACTGCCGGAAACGGGGGTCGAATGCGCGGCTGGCCGCGCTTCCCTTCGAGCGATTCAAGCAGCGCCGATTCTTCGCCACATTCATACGCGCCGGCGCCGGTATGCGTGTAAAGGTCGAAATCCACGCCGCGGCCCAGGATATTCTTGCCCAGGTACCCCCGCTTATAGGCCTCTTCAATCGCCTTATCCAGGATATCGATCAGGTAGCGATACTCACCGCGAACATAGATATATCCAGCCTTCGAACCGATGGCCTGCCCGGCAATCAGGCATCCTTCAATCAGCAGGTGCGGATCGTTCTCGATCAGCACCCGATCCTTGCACGTGCCCGGCTCGCTCTCGTCGGCGTTCACCACGATATACTTCGGCTTGGGCGACTGCCGCGGCACAAAACCCCACTTCATCCCTGTAGGAAACCCCGCGCCGCCGCGTCCCCTCAGGTTCGAGTCTTTTACCTCCTGAATGATCTGCTCCTGAGTCATGTCGAGAGATTTCTCGAATGCCTTGTATCCTTCATGGGCCAGATACGTTTCGATGGAAGCCGAATTCGGCAGATCGAAACGCCTGGTAAGGATTCTTACTTCAAGCGGGCTGGGTTCATTAAAGAGCATTACTGGAGTTTCTTCAGGCTATCGATAATCTGGTCGAGTTTTTCCTTGGTGACGTAATGGTGGAAGTCGTAGTTTACCTGGATGGCGGGCGCCCAGGAACAGGCTCCGATGCATTCCACCTCTTCTAACGAAAACTGGCCGTCGGCGGTCACTTCCTTGTGGCCGATGCCGAGCTTGTGCCTGGCGTGATCGTAGAGTTGGTCGCCATCCCACAATAGGCAACTGATGTTGGTGCAGACCTGTATGTGGTACTTTCCCATGGGCTTCTGATGCAGCATGGAGTAGTAGGTGACCACTTCATCCACCTGCACCGGCGCAATGCCGATCCGGCGAGCTACTTCCTCGACAAGCTCCCGGCTCACGTGCCCCACTTCATCCTGGGTGAACATCAGCATCGGGATCAACGCGCTCTTCCTTCTATCCGGCGGGTAGCGGTTGATCAGGTTCTGTAATTTCGCTTCGAGCTCAGGGGAGAATGTCATGAGTTTTTATCTGTCGGTGTCGCCCAACACGAAGTCCCTGCTGCCGAGCGATGCAATGGAATCCGCAATCGGATAACCCACCACAAGCGTCTCCAGAGCCTGGAGATTTCCGAAACTCGGCGTGCGCATAAACACGCGATAGGGCTTGGAAGTTCCATCGCTCACGACGTAGTAGCCCAGTTCACCGCGCGGCGATTCAATTACCTGGTAGACCTCGCCGGCGGGCACGCGGAAGCCTTCGGTCACGATCTTGAAGTGGTAGATGAGCGCTTCCATCTCGGTCTTCATCTTTTCCCTGTCGGGCAGCACCACCTTGGGGGCATCCGCCGTGTAGGGACCTTCCGGCATCCCATCAAATGCCTGTTGGCAGATGCGCAGACTCTGCTTCATCTCTTCAATCCGTATCAGGTATCGCGCGTAGACATCGTTCTCCGTCCGGACGGGAACTTCAAAATCGAATTTTTCATAACTCGAATACGGACGATCCTTGCGGGCATCCACCTTCAATCCGGCGGCGCGCAGCATAGGACCGGTCACGCTCAGATCGAGCATGTCCTCCACGCTCATGTAGCCCACGCCCTGCGTACGGCTCTTGAAAATGGGATTGGCGTTCAACAATCCTTCAAACATCTCGATGCGCGACGGCATCACTTTCAAAAACTTCTCGATCCACTTATGCCAGCCGCGCGGGGCGTCGAGCGAAAGCCCGCCGATGCGGAAATAGCTGGTCATCAAACGCTGGCCGGAAAAGAACTCGAAGAGTCGCAGGATTTCTTCGCGCTCGCGGAAGCAATAGAAGAACATGCTCATCGCGCCCACGTCCATGGCGCTGGTTCCGAGCCACACCAGGTGCGAATTGATGCGCGTGATCTCGGTGAGCAGCACGCGGAAGAATTGCGCCCGCGGCGGCGCTTCCACCTGCAGCAGCTTTTCCACCGCCAGGCAGTAGCAGAGGTTGTTCGAAAGATTCGCCAGGTAATCGACGCGGTCGGTGAGCGGCACCACCTGCTGCCAGGTCCGCGTTTCACACTGCTTTTCAATCCCCGTGTGCAGATAGCCGATCTCGGGAGTGGCTTTGACGATGGTCTCCCCATCCAACTCGAGCACGATGCGCAGCACGCCATGGGTCGATGGATGCTGCGGACCCATGTTCAGCGTCATGCGCCGCGTGGTGCCGGTTTCTGTTTCGATCGGTTCCTCGGGAACGGCGGTAATCGTAGCCATATCTGCCATGAAAAGATCCCTTATTGCTGGTCGGCGTAACTGTATTTGTAGCCGTGAACCGGATAGTCCTTCCGCAGCGGATGGCCCTGCCAGCCCTCGGGCATCATGATGCGCGTGAGGTCCGGATGGCCCCGGAAGCCAACACCGAACAGGTCGAAAATTTCCCGTTCGTACCAGTTGGCCCCGCGCCATACCACGGTGACGGAATCGATCTCGGCATCCACCCTCGACTTCAATCTCACCCGCAGATTGCGTTCCAGCGATTCCAATTGATACACGAGTTCGAAGCGCTGTTCGCTCGGATGCCAGTCAACGCAGGTGACGGCGCTCAGCCGCACAAACTTTTCCTGCTGCTTCAGAAAGCGGCAAACCTCGACGATCTCCGCCGGCTCAATCATCAATGTCAGTTCGCCGAAGTCGATCTTGGCGTCCTGCACCGCATCGGGAAAACGTCCCAACACAGCCGAGGCGACCGGATCCTGCCTTGTCTCTTCCGCAATCATGGAGTTGTCACCGTCCCGCACCCACTGTTTCCCTGACCGGCTGCTTCACGTCCTTATCCCAGACCGAAGCCCGGCGATGCCATTCATCCTCGGCCCAGTCCAGCACACCCTTCTTATAGATATAGAAGAATCCAGCCAGAATCAGCACGACGAACACCAGCATCTCGATGAAGCCGAACATCTTCAATTCTCTGTAGACGACCACCCAGGGATAAAGAAAAATCGCTTCAATATCGAACAGGATGAAAACCATGGCGACCAGATAAAACTTGACGCTGAAGCGCTCTTTGGCCGAACCAACGGGATCCACGCCGCATTCATAGGGCAGATCCTTGACCCGGTTCTTCACCCGCTTGCCGACAGCGAAGGCCAATCCGACCAGGGCGGCGGCGACCAGGCATCCCAGCACCGCCTGGAGCAGGATCGGAAAATATAGTTCTGGATAAGAGGTGGGCATTTTGCAACAGACTTGAAGGTATCTAGATTGATGATAATGATCCGCGGGAAGGGGTGTCAAACCGGATTCAGGTTGGATCGATGACGGGAGAGACCCAAACGCCCTGTTAAAGATTGGTCCGCCTCCGCCGATACTTGTGATGAGGGTTCTCAGCGTGCTAAAGAAAAGGGCAGGATGCGATATGGCCGGCAAAGATAAGTCCGCGAAGGAACTCACCTGGGAAGATCTGGCTCGTGGTCCCTACGACCCTCCTATCCTTGACCTTCCTTTTCCTCCCACCACTGACGAAGCCCTCCTCCGTGCCGCTGTGGAGAAGGTAGTCGCGGCTAAGTACCCGAAGCGGGCATCCAAAACGAATCGTGCCGCTGGATAACAGATCCGTATTCGTCAACTGTCCGTTCGACCCCTCCTACACCGCCATTTTTAATGCTTTAATTTTTGCTGTATCCGATTGCGGCTTTCGACCGCGATGCGCACTTGAAACGAACGATGGGGGTGCGCGTCTCAAAAGTGATGACTAGGCGGCTACCTGATCGGCCCAAAAGTCTTCAAATTTGCCGCTGAGGCGGCAGCAGCGTAGGGCTATGATCTGGTTGGCACCTTCGACTGTCCAGAACATTCCAGACTGTTT